>CAUUCL010000033.1:0-2584 GCA_963543845.1 uncultured Acholeplasmataceae bacterium | reverse complement strand
TAATATTTTTACTTTTAAGTTATACATTTTTAACATCTTTAAAAACATTAATGCAATTTGCAGGAACTTTTTCTTTTGTTTTAGCAGGAGCAAATAATGTTAGAAGTATAATTGAATTTCCAATTCAAAATGATGGAAAAAATTTAAAAGATATTAATTTTAAAGAAGATATTTCATTTAATGATGTAACTTTTTCTTATGATAAAAATGATGTTTTAAAGAATATTAACCTAATTTTAAGACCTAATACAATAACTGCACTTGTTGGACCATCAGGTTCTGGAAAGACAACTATTGCTTATCTATTAGGTAGATTTTGGGATATTCAAAAGGGAAGTATTAAAATTGGAGATATTGATATAAAGGATATAGATGTAAATTATTTATTATCTAATATTTCTTATGTATTCCAAGATATTTTTATGCTGACAGATACAATTTTTGAAAATATAAAAATGGGACTTAATAAAACAAAAGAAGAGGTATATCAGGCTGCAAAAGATGCTGAAATTCATGAATTTATTATGAGTTTGCCAAATGGCTATGATACTATTATTGGTGATGGATATATAAAATTAAGTGGTGGAGAAAAACAAAGAATTTCAATAGCAAGATGTCTACTTAAAAATAGCCCAATAGTTGTTTTAGATGAAATAACAGCTTATTCTGATATAGAAAATGAAGCTAAAATTCAAAGTGCTATTAGAAATTTATTAAAAGATAAAACTGCTATTATAATAGCTCATAGATTGTATACTATAAAAGATGTTGATAATATTGTTGTATTAAATGAAGGAGAAATTGTAGAAAGTGGAAAACACCAAGATTTAATTACAAAAGAAAATGGCTTATATAAACATCTTTGGGAGGTGAAATAAATAATGTTAAATAATTTAAAAATGTTATTAGATAAAGATTACACTCCTGTAAAAAAAGCTACTTATTATCAGTTATTAGATATTTTATTTAATATGATAATTTATACTATTTTATTTTTAACAATATATTCACTGATAGAAAAATCTTTTACTATGAATAAAATCTATTGGTATTCTGGACTTTTGCTTATAGCCCTTATTTTTAAAAGCCATTTTGGTGGTTGGGGTATGGTTAAAATGCAAAAAACTGGAAGTACAGCCTCAAAAGATTTAAGAATAGCAATGGGTGATCATGTTAAAAAATTAAATTTAGGTTATTTTAATAGCCATAATTTAGGATATTTAATCAATATATTAACTATGGATATAACAGATTTTGAACAAGCTATAACTCATAATATTCCTGATTTATTAAAGGTTTTAGTTTTGAGTGTTTATTTGTTACTTATAACTTTCTTTATAAATTTTAAACTTGCTATAATTCAAATTATTGTTGTTTTATTAACTATACCTATACTTAAAGTTGGTGGAGAAAAATTAGAAAAAATTGGAGTGGAAAAGAAAACTGTTTCTGCTAAATTAATTTCAACTATTATAGAATATATAAGTGGAATTGAAGTTTTTAAAAGTTTTGGAGTTATAGGAGATAAATTTGAAAGATTAGAAAAAGGATTTAGAGATTTAAAAAAATATTCTATAAAATTGGAACTTGCTGCTGTTCCTTATGTTTTACTATTTCAAATAATTATAGACTTGTTATTCCCTATTCTTCTATTATTAGCAGTTAGATTTTTTATGAATGGAGAATTGGAAGCTAAAATGCTAGTAGGCTTTATAGTTTTAAGTTTAACACTTACTAATGTTATAAGAAATTTTTCAGCTAGTTATTCAATAACAAGATATTTATTTCTTTCAGTTGCTAAAATTTCAGATACTTTAAATTATCCAATTATTTCTTATAAAGATGAAGATTTTAATTTTTCAAGCTATGATATAAATTTTGAAGATGTTGACTTCTCTTATACAGAAGATAGAAAAGTTTTAAAAGATATCAATTTTATAGCAAAGAATAATGAAATTACTGCCTTAGTTGGAAAATCTGGTTCTGGAAAATCAACTGTTATGAGTTTGATAGCAAGATTTTGGGATACAACAAAGGGAAGTATAAAAATTGGAGGAAAGGATATAAAAGAAGTTAATCCTGATTCACTTTTAAAAAATATAAGTATGGTATTTCAAGATGTTTATTTAATTAATGATACTATCTATGAAAATATTAGAATAGGTAACTTAAATGCTAGTAAAGAAGAAATTATGAATGCTGCAAAAATAGCAAATTGTCATGATTTTATTTCTAAATTACCTAAGGGCTATGATACTTATATAGGTGAAGAGGGAAGTACATTATCAGGTGGAGAAAAACAAAGAATTTCAATAGCAAGAGCATTATTAAAAAATTCTCCAATTATATTATTAGATGAAGCTACTGCCTCTCTTGATGCTGATAGTGAACATGAAATAAAAATGGCTATAAATGAATTGATAAAAGATAAGACTGTTATAATTATTGCTCATAGATTGAATACTATAAAAGATGCAAATAAAATAATAGTTATGGATGATGGAAAAATTATTGAAAGTGGTAATCATGAAAAACTTATGAATGATAAAGGAACTTATTATTCAATGTTTACTGCTATGGAAAA
>CAUUCL010000032.1:0-2714 GCA_963543845.1 uncultured Acholeplasmataceae bacterium | reverse complement strand
AATCCAAATAATGATTCTAAGTTTAACATATGCAAGCTTCCTGGATTATTAGATGATGAGGCATTTTTAGAAAAATACAATTTTATCGGTGAGGAAGAATTAGATATTCCAGATATTATAGATGGTAAAAAAATTGTCGGAATTTTTGATGATTGCTTTAATGGATCAAGTGATATAAAAACTATAAAACTACCTTCTAATATTAAAGAAATTGGTGAATATGCATTTTCTAATATGGAAAGATTAGAAAATATAAATATTGGTGATACTAACATAAAAAATCTGTCTGATGGAACATTTTATAATACTAAATCATTAAAGGAGATAAACCTGCCAAGTATACTAGAGAAAATAGGAAATAGTGCATTTAGCAGATCTGGTATAGAAAAAATAAGTATCGGTGATAGTTTAAAAGAAATAGATGATTTGGCTTTTTATAAAAGTAAAATTAAGCAAATTAAGCTTCCAAGTACTCTTGAAAGAATTGGTAAGTTTGCATTTTCAGAATGCTTTAATCTTATAGAACTTGATTTATCACAAACTAAAGTTTACAAACTTGAACAGGGATTTTTTGAATCTAAAACTAAAAATCAAAGATTAGTTTTACCTACAAGTGGAATAAAGAAAATTGAAAGTTATGCATTTAATAATATGGAATTTGATGATATTAGTATAAATGGCGATAATCTTGTAATTGAGGAATTCGGATTTTATATGGTTTGTGCAAACAAATTGGAATTTAGTGGCACAGTTATTAAAATGCATAAAACATTACTTGATTGTGCTATTAGAGAAGTTGATATAAGTAAACTTAATATAAATGAAATATTTGATTATGCATTTTATGGAGCTCGTTATTATAAAATAGGCGATGTTGAAGGGCCTTTGAAAATTACAATTCCAGAAAATATTACTAAAATAGGTAAATATTCATTTGCAATGGCTAACTTAAGAGATTTTGATTTTCAAGATACAATTACAGAGCTTGAAGATGGTGCTTTTTATATGGCTAAAATAGATAAACTTGTGATAAATAATCTTGAAAAAATATCAGGTAAGGCTCTTCTTGATTTAGAGTGTTTTGATATAAGTGGAGATAATGTTGTTAAAGGTGTTATTTATTCAAAAGATAGAAAAATACTTTTTCGCTATCCAGGTAAAATAAATATAAAAGATGGAGATGGAACATATGTTCAAAGAGAGTATACAATTTTAGATGAGACTGTTGAGCTTGCTGATTATGCATTTTGTAATAATAAATCACTTAATAAAATTTATCTTAATAAAGTCAGAACTATAGGATATAAAAGTTTAGATAATATTGAAGCTAAAGTTCTTCGATAGTATAAAAAGCATTTGATATATTACAAAAGGTAAAATAAAAAATAATTGCGCACAAGATAAATAATTATGCGCAATTATTTTTTATTAGAAGTATCTAATACATAAGCTAGTTAGTTAGAAACTATGAAAGTGTAATAGATTTTATAAAAGGAAATTAATATTAAAATACCTGTTATTTAAGAGTTTCTATGAAACACTTTTACCGAAATGCTAAAAACTGTTTCATAGTATGAAACAAAAAGTTTGACTTTGGTAAAACTGTTTCATATAATATAGATGGTGAAAATATGATTTTAAGAAATAAATATTTAAATATAATAAGAGGATTTTATGAAAGCGATTTAATTAAAGTTATAGTTGGCACACGTCGCGTTGGAAAGAGCGTAATTCTTGAGACGATAATGAATGAAATAAAATCTAAAACCGATAATATTATCTGTTTAAACTTTGAAAGAGTATCTGATTTAACAAAAGCAAGTACTGCAATTGAACTTATCAATTATGTTAAAAAAACAAGAAAAGATGGTAAGTGCTATTGTTTTTTTGATGAGATACAAGAAATTAAAGACTGGCAAATAGCTGTTAAAGATTTAAGACTTGATAATTGTTCAGTATTTGTGACTGGGTCTAATTCTAAATTACTGTCTGGTGAATTTTTAACTCTTTTAAGTGGCAGGTTTGTATCATTTAGAATAAGACCGTTTGTATATAAAGAAATATTAGAATATGCCAAGGAATTTAATATTAACGTTAGTATTTCTGATTATCTCATATGGGGAGGATTTCCAGGTCGATTTTCATTTAGAAAAATAGAAGAAATGAAAATATATTTATCAGAGCTGGAAAATACGATAATTATAAATGACTTAATTAAGCGTTATAAAATAAAGAAAGAATTGGAATTTAAAAAGATATCTTATTATATTTTACAAAGTAATTCTAGAATTTTTTCAATAAGATCAATTCATCGATATATGAAAAAAGATTTTCCAAGTCTTGGAATATCTACTGTGGCAAGATTCATAGAATATTTAAAGGACGCTTATATAATAGATATTATAAGTCAGTATTCAACTAAAAGAAAAAAAGAACTTTTATACTATGGTAAAGTGTACAATTGTGATGTTTGTTTTAATTCTTTAAAAGCAGATGAAAATAGATACGATATTGATCATAATCTTGAAAATGTTGTATATAATGAGCTTTTATATAGAGGATATGATTTAAAAGTATTTCAAAATAATGGTAGAGAAATTGACTTTATCGCAACAAAAGATACAAAAGTATTTTATATTCAGGTAGCTTATAGTGTTGCTGATAAAAAAGCATATGAAAGAGAAATGAGCGCTTTTGATAATTTAGATAATAGA
>CAUUCL010000031.1:0-3578 GCA_963543845.1 uncultured Acholeplasmataceae bacterium | reverse complement strand
CCTAAAACTGGTGAAGAAGTTAAAATTGGTAAGAGAAAATCAATTAAATTTAGACCAGGAAAAGCATTTTTAGAAAAATTAAACTAACAGAATAAACAAATAAAAATAGAGTCAAATGACTCTATTTTTATTTGTCTCTTATAGATTTCTTTACAGATATTATGGGTTTATTTTCATCATCTAAAATAACATTCCCACTTACACCATAAACTTCTCTTAACATTTTTTCAGTTATAACTTTTTTTGCTTCTCCTGAATTATATAATTTCCCATCATTTGACAGTATAACAATATGATCAGCATACCTTATAGCTAAATTTATATCATGAAGTATAACAATAATATCAACTTTTTTTAATTTTATAAAATTTTGAAGAAATTGACATAATTCAAGCTGTTTTTGTAAATCTAAAGAATTTGTTGGCTCATCTAAAAGAATAAGTTTAGGATTTCTAACTAATGTCTGAGCTACAAATACCATCTTTTTCTGTCCACCACTTAATTCACTAAATGTTCTTGTTATTAAATCTTCAATATTTAGTGCTTTGAGAATTTCTGTTACTGCTTTTATATCTTCATCAGAAATTTTTTGATGAAGTTCTGGTAATCTACCCAATAAAACCATTTCTAAAACTGTCAATGGAGAAATATTTAAATCCATTTGTGGAAGATAGGAAATTAATTCTATCTTTTTATTAAAATTTATTTTAGATAAATTTACACCATCATAATATATATTCCCCTGATATCTCAATAAACCAAAAATTGCTTTTAGTAATGTTGATTTCCCTGCTCCATTTGGACCTAAAATTACATTAAAACCCTTAGCAAAATTTACTGATAAATTCTTAAAAATATTTTCTTTATGTTTATTATAGGAAAAACTTAATTCTTTTATTTCAAGCATTATATACTCCTTCTTTTACCAAATATCATACTGATAAAAAACGGTATTCCTATCACTGATGTAACTAATCCAATAGGCAAAATTACCCCAGAAATAACTAACTTGCTTATTAGAAAAGATAATGATAGAATAAAACCTCCTAATAAGGCAGATAAAGGCATAAAAAATCTTTGATCTTCTCCTACAATTAATCTTGCTATATGAGGTGCTATTAAGCCTACAAAACCTATTGTTCCAACAAAACTAACTGCAACAGCAGAAAGAAGAGAAATTATTAAAATAATTTGTTTTCTCAACTTATAAGGGTTTACTCCTATACTTTCTGCTTTAGCATCTCCCAAAGTCATAGCAGTTAATTTCCAAGAATTTTTATATAAAAATATTATACATACTACTAAAGTAATCAAGACTATTAAAAGTTTTGTCCAAGTTGTTTTTAATAAACTTCCAAAATTCCAAAAAATAAGATTTTGTAATTTATCTTCATCAGCAACATATTCCAAAATCATTGTAAATGAGGTAAAAAGAAAGTTTAATGCTATTCCAAACAGTATTATTGCAGTTTTTCCTATTTCTCTCTGACTTGAAAATAAATATATCATTGTAGATATTAAAAATGTAAAGAAAAAAGAATTTCCTGTCACAGCCAATGTATCTGGCAGGTTAAACACACTACTATTTAAAACTAAAGCTAAAGCTGCTCCAAAAGAAGCAGCTGATGTTATTCCCAAAGTATAGGGACTTGCTATTGGATTTTTTAAAATTGTCTGTATTTCACAACCACCTATTCCTAAAGAAAATCCAACCACTATTGCCATTAATGACATAGGCAATCTAATTTTTCTAATAATTAGTATATTATTTCCTTCACCTTCATTGATAAAAATTGCTTTTAAAATTTCTTTAATACTTATAGAAGTTGAACCTACAGATATATTTAATAGAAATAAAAGCAAAAGTAAAATAATTATTATATTAATAATTAATATTCTTTTTTTAATTAAACTTTTATATATAATTTTATTATTTGATATATCTATGTTTTTTTTTACTTCCATTATTTACTCCATTATTTTTTATTTTTATTCATCTCAGCCTTATCACAATCTTCTAAATTATACATCCAAGTACTGATACTGCTATCTAATAACATAAATTTATCAAAAAATTCATCTAAAACAGCTTCAGGATTTATTCCTTTAAATTCTTTTGGATAAAAAATTGTAGCCATTTTTAATGCTGGATAAAAACCATATATTGATCTACTTGTAGAGTGTGCAAATTCATAGAGATTTTTATTTTTAATAGCTTTTAAATCTTTCCAACCATTTCTATTTACAATATCAAATTGACATTTTTTCTTTTCTTTAGAACTATCAAGCCAACCATCATTAACTCCACTTAAAATTATAAAATCTGGATTGCTTTTTAATACATATTCAGGATCTATAGTATTTCCTCCACCCTTAGAAACAGGCTTATCAGCTAAAAGTTCATCAGCTATATTTTTCCCTCCTGCTATATTTATTATAATTCCCCAACCAGATTTACTTGTTGCTGTTGGTCCAAATACTTCTGAATATCCAGATTTTTCATAATAAACTGTCGGTTTATCTTTTCTATTTTTTAAATTTTTTGAATTCATTATTGAATATTGTTTATCAATAAAATTTATTACTTCATTTGCTTTTGCTTTTTCTTGGAAAACATCTCCTAAAATTCTCATTGCCTGTTGTACAGATTTTTCTGAATCTTTCCCTGGAACATCTATTAAAATAATTTTTATTCCTGCTTCAGCTAATTGATCTTCTATTTCAAGAGCATATTTATGAGCAGCCATTGCTGAATTTACGATTAAAACATCTGGTTTAACTGCTAACAACATTTCAAGATCAAATGGAGATGCATGTTCAGATATTTGAGCAGTGTGTTCCATATAATTTCCAACAACAGGTGTATATAATTTTGCATATTTGTTTAAACCATGTCCTCCGTCTTGTCCAGAACCAACTAACATATTAAATGCTTCTTTTCCTTTTAATGGAATAATATAATCAATTACATCCATTGTACTTATTGCATAAGTAGAAATAGGCAGTCCAATTTCTACTTTTCTTCCTTTTGCATCTGTGATAATGACAGTTTCTTTAATATCTTTCTTTTTAGGTAATTTTTTTAAATCTAATTTAGCATTTAAATTATCAGTTTTAGTTATATCAGGTTTATAAGCATATTTTATAGGATCTACTCCCATTTTTTCCAAAGCATTTGCAACAGCCTCTACAATTGCTTTACTTGTAACAGTAGCTCCTGCAACACTATCTACATCTAATGATTGTTTTTTTAAAATTTCATTTGGAATTTTTGAAATTGCAATATCTCCAACATCTTTTGTTTCAGTGTGACTTTTAATAGAAATATTTGTAAACTTACCATCTTTCAGTTCTGTTAGTACAGTTATTTTTCCATGATAACCTACTGCTGTTCCTGTTTTACTTCCTGTAACCAAATTTTTATTTTCTCCATATAATGTTTGAGAAAAAATAAAAGCTAAAATAAAATTTAAAATAAAAAATAATCTTTTTAAATTTTTCATTTTTTACCTCCTCATAATATTTTTATTTTATTTAGTAATTTTAGAACTTTCTTTATAGTCTTTATCTGTATCAAC
>CAUUCL010000030.1:0-4852 GCA_963543845.1 uncultured Acholeplasmataceae bacterium | reverse complement strand
ATCAAGATGGTAAATACGATACAGACTTTATCAGATTTAGCACTAGGGAAGGACTTGCTACAAGTTTTTTTACATATGCCGAAAAAGGAACACTTGTAGCAATTAAAGGAAGAATTGAACCTGTTAAATATCATATAGATGATAAAGAAGTAGATACTAACATAATAATTGCTGAAAAGATAACTTATTTATAAATGGACAAAATAAATTTAAGTGATATACCAGGATTAAAAAATAAAAATCCTGGAATATATAAAAAGTTTAAAAGATATTTTAAAAGTGATATAAAAGAGGCTAAAAAGTATTTTGAGATTATGGTTTTAAAGTATGGAATAAGAAATTATAAACTAAGTAATTTTTTATCATATTGTGCCTCATGGACAATCACAATTTTTGATAATGATATAAATCCTGATTGTAAGAAATATCTTTTTAAAAATATAGAATTTAGTAGCTTTAAAAAACTATTTATAAAAGAGGTTTTAAAAGATGAGTTTTTTTCACTAGTATATTCACTTTTAAAAAAGTTAAAAGAAGAGGATCATTTAATACCATCAGATAAATTAGATGGTATTAAGTATTCTAATTTTGAGGTTGTAAATGATTTACAAAACTATATAAAAAGTATTGTAATAACTTAAAAAAGAAAGGAGAGATTAGATGATAGGAAAAATTATAAGAAGGCAAGCTTATGTATTTATAGTTTTACTTTTTACTTTAATAGGTATATTTTTATTTTCCTATAAAAGTAAGCTAGTATATGCAAAGCCAGTAGAAAAAATAGATGAACTAATAGGCTTTGAGACAAAAGCAACCTTTGCTTCATATTTAAATGATACCAAAGGAAATGTAAAGGAAAAAGACCTTGGAAAAGTTGAGATGAAAAAGGTAGTTGGTAAGAATTTATACAACATATATATTACATACGATGGTGAAACTAAACTAATAAAAGACCAGGAGATTCCGTATGTAGGAAAGGACGGACAAAATAATCCTGTATATCCTGATAGAATATACGGCTTCTACTATACCAATACATTAAACGAGATAGAAATAACAGATGTAGATAAAAAAGAATACATTGATAAAGGCGCAAAGACATACCCAAGAATTGCATATACAATCGAAAAAGATGTAAAAGCAAGAGAGTTAAAAAATGACTTTGCAAGCGGTGAAATATCATCTTTTACCTCTTGGACATTTTGGAACCTAAGGACTGGATACAATATAACTCAAGATAAGATTAAATATTGGGGCTATGTATCAGAGGAAAAGGTAGAGAAAAATTATATAAGAGCCGAGGTATATGATTTAGATAAAAACGAGCCGGCAAAGGCTAAAAAACTAAAAGCTTTTAATAACTCAGATAAATCAACATATCGTGATTGGGAGAGAAAATCTTTACAAGAAGATTATGATTTTTGGTATAAACCCGTTGCAACATCGATTAAAGACTATTTTTTAAATTTAGCTACACCATATCCAATTAACAACTTAATGTCTATAGCTTTTAAATATGACCTTGAAAAACTTGCCGCAAGAAAAAACCCAAATAATCCTGATAGTGAATTTCTAAATCCAAATATAAAAGATACTATGGAAAAGGATACACCATATTATAGGTCAGCAAAAGAGAGCGTAACAACTAACCCACCAGAATATACTGAGGAGTTTGTCTCGCTATCATATGCACCACTAATCGATGAAGGCACAAAGCAATATAAAAATGGTCAAAAGATTTATGTAGATAAAAGAAGTGAAGCTATATGGTCTATTTTTACTTTTAGATGGGGCGATATAATAGATAAGTTAAAGCAATCCAAATTAGGATATGAAATATCCAAAGCAGGACTTGCATTAGTTAAACAAGGAGAGAGAAGTATCCTAGCAAGCAAAATTCATAATATGGCTATTAAGCAAGGCAAGTTATCAAGAAAAGTTGCTCAGATTGAGAAGGTTTATGCTGATGTTGATATAAAAGAAGAGTTTATGCTATCTCAACATAAGGAATTCATTCGTGAAGATAAAAGAACTGAAGGAGGTTTAAGTCCATTATTAGACTTAGGTAATTATATTAATAAGGAAGGTCGTTTTAAAGTTTTCGGTTACAATAATCACTACTTTAAGATTTACTTAAACACTCTTACAAGCTACGATTACACAGGATATAGGTATAGCAATCTCAAAGTAATTGAGATGGAATACCAACTATTTGGAAAATATCACAGAGTAAAATCTGATCATGTTGATACAGATGGAGTAATTGACTATACTAAGGACCCAGAAAAATGGAACCTAGACCCTAATTATGACTCAAACAAGAAAGTATTAGATGAGACTAATAAGATAGTCGAGGAAAACACCAATGAGATAAATAAGATTGAAGAGCAAATAAAAGCAAGAGAGAAAAAAAGAAAAATCAGAAGAATAATATTTCTGGTTTTAGGTAGTGGCGTAGCATTAGCTGCAATCCCTATAATTTTTAAGCTTATTTTTAGAAGAAGATAAGGAGGTTTTTTATGAGAGTAAAAAATTTAGTTAAAAAGTTAATATTAATAGGTTTAATTTTTGGTATAGTTTTTTCTTTCCTTGGCATATATAAAGTATATGCTCAGGAAAAACTTTCTAAGGGAAATATTATAAAAAAAACCGAAAATACAAATTATATTGAACCTAATTTTATAAATGATAATAAAGTAATGGTAAATTGCTATTCAGCGAGAATTGTTGATGTTGGATATTTTGATAAAGCAGTTAACTATGTGTTTAGGGGTAAGATATCTTTAAGCCAAATTTCCAAATTAGAAAGAGACTGCACTTTAGGTTGGTCTTTAGATAAAACAAAATTAAGGAAAACATCAAGTTCTTACTTAAGTTATCTTGATAATTATGAAAATACAATAGATTTTAAGGAAGATGAGGAATTAAATAATAAAGACATATATGAATATTTTGATTATGCAGCATGCGAAGCTGATAATACGATTTTAAACAAAGTCAAAGAAATAACTGAAATAAAAAATTTAGATGTATCATTTAAAGCAGAGATACTTGAAAATGGGAAAATTAAGTTATATGATTTCAAGACAAAAAAATCCGATTTATACGGTGATTTATTTGCAAAAATAGATTTTAATAAATTGAATATAGATTATTTAAATTTAAAAAATCCATTTCAATATTATATGGATGATAAATTGGTTGATGATAAACATTTACCTGATTATTTTAGTTACAATTATTTGATTTTTCCCGAAAAATCAATGTTTTATATGACACAATATATCAGCGAAGTTTATGATAAAGATATATTGGAGAGCTTGTTAACAAATGATTTTGATGGCAACAAAACAATTCCAAAGTATCTATATGCAATTTTAAGAATTCCGCAGACATTTTTTAAAAATAAAAAAAACTATATTATATTCTCGCCTTTAAATAATGGGACTGATAATTGGAAAGATAGAATAAAAAATATAATGGATTTTGAATTTTTTGGAATTACTAAAAACATAGTAGAAGAAATGATGGATACTGGATATAATATATACAAACTTGATTATTCAACTTTAATCAATGTTCAAACTGGGCAAAATCCATTTCTTTTAAACAATTATAAAAATATAAAATTTACTGATAAAGACTTTAAATCTTTTTTTACTAATGAAATTTACAACATCATAAGCCGAAAAATTCCTGATAGTCATGTCTTTTATTTTGGGTATTTCAATAAAATTGGGAAAAATATAATTTATCCAGCAAAAAACGGTTCTCATAATATAACCAAATTGGATGATTTAATTATAAAAAATAATAGTATCCAGCAATTAAAAAAAATTATTTCAAATCACATTGCAAATCAAATAGACGGTAAAAAGCTTAATGGGATAACTGATGAAGAATACGAGTTAAAAAGCACCGATGATTTATTTAACTTAGACGATATCGAGATAGAAAAGTTAAAAAAGGAATATCAGGAATTTTTTGATAATCCTGAAAGCTATTCGAAGACATATAAAATGAAGCTAACAATAAATAAAGACTTCTTATATAAGAGCTATGTTCCATACGATAAATCTACATGGGAGCCTGATATGGATTTTTATCTAAATATAGTATTTTCAAAACCCGTAGTAAACATCGAGTTTAAAAACTACTCTAAGGATAATGATATATATACATTTTATACAACTAACTTAGATAATTATTCTTTCCTTGAGAATATAAAAGTAACTGAAAGAAAACATAACGAAGCTATAAACATAAGTTATAAAGCAGTTGTAAATGGTGATACACTAAATTTATATAGATTAGACAATCCAAATTTTAAGCTTAATTCTAATCCGATTAAATTTAAGATATTAAAATTTCCAGCTGAGCTTATAGGAAATAAATCCTGGTATTTAATCAAGACTAATACAGTATCTAATGAAGATGTGATAAAACACTACAAAATAAATTCCTTAGATGGCGATAAATATATGATTGATGTATTAAAAAATCCAATGCTAGAAAAAGGCGATAATGTCAAAAATGGCTATCTTGAGATAGATATAATATCTACTACTAATCTTTTAAAAAGCTACACCTATTTAATCCCAGTTTATAGAGACAGTAAACTTGAGACAAAATTTAAAAATGATACCGATGATGCTAAATACTTTAATTCCTCAAATCCAACACTTGTTAATCAGATAATACATCCCCTTAAATATAAATTAAATGTAGATAAAATAAGAGACAGATTTTTATATGCTAGCTTATTTGATAAGACAGTAAATATAGAGGCGGTAAACAAAAATAATTACTATAAGAGTGTAGACTTGGTTTATAAACAATTATACATTGCAAA
>CAUUCL010000029.1:0-5618 GCA_963543845.1 uncultured Acholeplasmataceae bacterium | reverse complement strand
TTACAATTTATGTGAGTTTAAAACTAGTTAGACCATAAACTTTGAACTAGAGCCTTTTATGTTAACCTTTAGGCTGAGCGTTATTATACTCAGCAATCATTTCCCTAACTTTTTCAATTGGTATTGCATAACAGTTAGGATCTTCGCTCGATATATCCGTGGAGCCTGCGAAGTTTACTCCACATATTTCAAAACGTGAATTAAGAAGGATTCCACCACTTGAACCATGGTCAATTGGAGCACTATGTTTTATTGTTTTAAAATTTGGACTTACTGAATCTTTAACTTGGATTTTTTCATATCCTTGTACATAACCTGATGTGATAGTATTTTTTTGTCCTTTAGGCTGACCGATAGCAATTATACTATCTCCTACCCTAGGATTATTTTTAGCAAGTTTTAAAGGTTTTAAATCTTTAATAGAATCGCTTTCCCAAAAAGATCCGCCCCATTGATTGTCTTGCTTTTTATAGACAAATAAAAGTGCTAAATCATATTGAGGTCTATATGCTAAAAGATATCCTTGTGCTCTTTCTTTTTTGTAATTTTCTATTTCAATATTTTCAATTGGAGATATTTCATTTCCAATTTTTTCAGTTACAACATGCGAATTTGTAAGAATGTAATATCCTTTTTGAGTTTCATAGAATACTCCTCCAGAACCTTGAGATGTTCCGTTATATCCACTTGCGTAAACTGTAACATTAGCTTTAATAATTTGTTGCTGAATTTTATTTATAATCGAAAAATCTAATACAGATTTTGCAAAGATAATTTCATTTTTACTAGCAACTGAATCATCTGTTAACTCTTTGTTAAAATATGAATCATGATAATAACCTTTAACAGCAAACTTGCTATTTTTAAAATTATGATTTATATAAGGAATCTTATCGCCTTTTCTTACCTTTACAATCTTATTTTCAATTCCCTCGGCACTAACAAGTAAATAGTAATAGTTTATTTTGTCATATTCCTTTTTTTCTTTATTTGTTACAAATCTTATATCTTGTGAAAATTTCTCATAAGAATCTTTATCTTTTATCTCATATGTTACTTCATATTCTTGATTTTTAACATGATCTTTTTCAACAATAGTAAAATTACTTTCTTTTACTTCTTGCTTATCATATGTTTTGTAAAACATTAAAACTTGCTTAACACCTTCAATAGTTAATTTATAAGTTATTCTGCAAGTATCTCCAATAAACTCTTTTTTTACAATTTCAATATCAGAGTTGTTTAAGCTTGCAGTGATTTTATCATGTGGTTTTTCTGGTTTTGGTTTTTTTTCAGGCTTTTTAACAAGAGAACATGCAGCAAGAAAAAATCCTAAAAGTAAAAATAATGCTAGATTAAATAATATTTTTGCTTTTTTCATATTATCCTCCTTTATTTAAAGAAAATGGATTGCTTGGCAATCCAATTTTTTTATCTATCTTTGTTAACTCTTTTTTGTCTATTTAGCTTTTGACGCATTTTTCTATCAACGCTTGGTTTTACATAGAACTCTTTTTTTCTTGCAGCAGCAAGATCTCCAGAGCGAGAAACATCACGCTTAAAACGTCTTAGAGCATCTTCTAAAGTTTCTTTTTCTTTAACGATTGTTTTTGGCATAGCAACACACAGCCTCCTTCCGTTTTCAAAAATACCTTATTTTGTTATAAATCTTGAAGCAATAGCAAGACCTATAAAAATAAACGAAAGTACAGCAGTAGTAATTTTCAGACCTTTTTCAAGACCATGAATTTTTCTATTTTTAAAAAGTTCAGATGATTCACCTGAAAAAGCATCCTTAATATCGTCATTTGATTGTTGTAGTAATACAACTACTATTATAATTATTGATACTACAAGTAGTACATAATCAACCCAAGACATTTTCTCACTCCTAATACTAATACATTAAAATATTTTAACAAAATCAATTTTTAAAGTCAAATAATAAGTAAAATTACTTATTCAAAACTTTTTTAACATTTTTAAAATTTGCTTTGCAAACTATATTTAAAATTTTTTCGCCTTTTAGCTTAACTAACTCTTCTAAAAAAGATGTTGCATTATTTCCTGCACCCTTTGGAAAAGTTAGATTAAATTTACTTTCAAGAAGCTCAAAACTTTTCAAAAATATATATCTTGCAATAACAGCTGCTGCTGCAACTGACTTATGAACTGTTTCAGCTTTTTCATAGAAAATAATATCACGGTGGACAAATTTTTCATCTTTCAAATATGAAAAATAATTCTCTTTAGAACAGAACTGATCAAGTATTACAGGAACTGGCTTAGGATATTTTGTGATTGTTTTAATGTATACTTGATTGTGAAGTTTTGCTTTTATTTTGTTTAAATTATATCCTTTTTTAACTAATAAATTATAATCATGTGGAGACAAAACTAAAATCGAATAAATAAGTTTTTTAGAAATAATCGGCGCTATTTTTTTTATTTCATCATCACTCATCTTCTTAGAATCCCTTACATTAAGCTTATCTAGCATTTCAAAGTCTTGTTTTCTAACAAGTGCAGCGCAAACAACTACTGGCCCAAATAAATCCCCTGTACCTACCTCATCAGAACCGATTGCCTCATAATCAACTATCCCTAGCTTTTCTTTTAAAAGTTTTACTTTCTCATAAATATTGTTTCCCTTAACTACCACAGAACCTGTAGTATAAGCAATTATTTCGCATTTATCTTTTACAGAATGAAATAAAACATACTTATTTTCATCCTTGATTAAATAGGACTTACAAAGTCCTAAAAGATTTTCTATTTGCAATTTTGAAAGTTTTATAGTAAAGTAATTCATATAATTATTATAGCATAAATATATCTTAGATATTTAAAGGATGAATAATGAATAACTTTTCAAAAAACTTAGATTTTAATTTAATAATTGATGAAATAAATACATATTTATTTTCTAAAAACTTAAAAGAAAATGGTGAGGATAATTTTCAAGTTTTAAGATGCGATGAAATATTAGACTCATTTAATAAAATAACTGATATGAAAAAAGCAATCCTAGATATGAAGTTATTCCCTTTTTCTAACGAGTATGATATTTTTAAAATATTAGAAAAGATAGAAAAAGGATACATAATTAGTGTAAGTGATGCCGTAAATATTAGGTATGAAATTCTAACTACTAAAAATATAAGAGTTAAATTAAATGAACTTAGAAAAGCAAGTTATAAATACACCTATCTTGAAAAATTGTTTGAAGAGATATTTCCGCACTCATATATTCTCGAAAAAATAGAAAAAACAATTGATGAGTTTGGCAACTTTAAACCGAGTGCAAGTAAAACTTATAAAGAACTAATTGAAAAGATAAATTTGCTTGATGAGAAAACAAATAATATTTTAAATAAGCTAAAAGATAAAAATATTAAAATTCTGCTTAATAAAAATGTTCAGCTAAAAGAAAATAAAAAAACATTGCTTGTTAAATCTTCTTTTAAAAATGACATTGATGGTGATGTAATTGCTACATCAAATACTAACAATGGCTTTTTTATTGAGCCTAATGAAGTAAGAAAAATAAACCAAGAAATTAGTATTTTAAAAGATGATTTAAAAAAGGAAGAAGAAAGATTATTAAAAGAGGTAACTGAGGTTATTAAAAAAGATTTAAATACTCTTTATAAAAATCAAGCTTATTTAAAAGAGATAGATTTAGTATATGCAAAAGCAATATATGCAATAAATCATAACTGCAACAAAGTTAAAATAAACCAGGATAAAAGTATAAAACTTTTTAACATCTCGCACCCTCTTGTTAAAAATGCTGTTAAAATTGATTTTATATTTGATAAAGAAAAAGATATATTTTTAATTACAGGTCCTAATGCAGGAGGAAAAACTGCCGCAATAAAATCAGTCGGACTTTTAATTTTAATGGCTAAATATGGACTTGTTATTCCAGTAGGCGAGGAATCTGAAATATACCTTTTTGAAAATATTTACACAGATATCGGAGACCACCAGTCAATTACTCAATCACTTTCTACTTTTTCATCTCACATAAAAAACATAAACGAAATAATAAAAAATGCTAATTATAATGATTTAGTAATTTTAGATGAGCTTGGAAGTGGAACCGATCCTATTGAGGGATCCGCGCTTGCAATTAGCATAATAAATTATTTTATAAGTAAGAAAATAAAACTAATTCTAACAAGTCATTACTCTGATTTAAAAAAACATATTTATAAAATGAATAATTCTAAATGCGCAAGTGTATCATTTGATATAAATAATCTATGCCCACTTTATAAGCTTGATTATGATATTATCGGCTCATCATGCGCTATAATGATTTCTGAAAGATTAGACTTAGATAAAAATATAACTAAAAATGCCAAAGATATTCTCTCTAGCATTAAAGATAAAAAAGATACTGCAATTGATATAATATCTAAAAAAAATACTGAATTAAATAATTTAGGAATATATTTAAAGAAAAAGGAAGAAGATCTTTTAAAACTTGAAAAAAAGCTTAACTTTGATATTCAAAATTATAAAATAGAGCTAGATGAAAAATATAAAAATATCGAGGCTAAACTTAAAGATGAGTATGAAAAATCTATAAAATTATTAAAATATAAAATAATAGAGTTAGATAAGAAAAATAATCTTCCAGATATAGCCTACGCAAAATCACTTTTAAATAATAAAGTAGTAGTTAATGAAAATCATGGCATACTAAAAATAGGTGATACTGTTAAAGTTATACCACATAATAAAGTTGGAACAATCATAAATATTAAGAAAAATAAATATTTAGTTGATTTAGGCAATATTAAACTTGAATATACTTATGATGAACTCCTTTTAACAAATAAAGTAAAAAAGGAAATTAAGCCTACCTTAAAAAAAGTAAACAATACAGAAATTGAGAAAGACTATGAAACAATTAAAATCGATCTTCGCGGCAGACGATATGACGAGGTATATGATATATTAGATAAAAAAATAAGTGATGCTCTTTTAATAAATCAGCCATATATTAAAATAATCACAGGACATGGTAGCGGCGCTGTTAGAAAGGCCTGCCTTGAGTATATTAAAAAAAATCCTATAATTAAAAAACACCGCTTCGGAAATGCATCAGAAGGGCTAAACGGAAGTTTGATTATTTATCTTTAAGCAAATTTAAAATTTTTATAATGGTTATATGATATTATTAAAAAAAGGAGTGATAAAATGATTTTAGAATATAGTGGAAAAGACGATAAACAAAGTCTTCTAGATTTCTTAAAAGAAAAAACAAATTCACAATTTAAAAAAGCTGTAGTTGATTTTTTTGCTACATGGTGTGGTCCTTGCAAGATGCAAAGTGAGACCTTTCATGAGACAGAAGATAAACTTCCAGAGCTTGTTATTATAAAAGTTGATATTGACAAATACCAAAATCTTCCTGTTGAGTTTTCTGTTCGTGGTGTACCTACAATTTATCTATTTAACCAAAGTCAAGAAATCATCAACAAAAATGTTGGATTTTTACAAAATCAATCCTTTATTGAATGGGTTCATTCTGCTGAATAATTCATAAATTTAAAGGGGCTGTAAAGAAATAAGGCTCTAAAAGACGCACAGTAAAATGTGCGTTT
>CAUUCL010000028.1:0-6214 GCA_963543845.1 uncultured Acholeplasmataceae bacterium | reverse complement strand
CTATTTCAAAATTTATTCCGCCATCAACCTCAATTAAAAATTTAAGGTTTAACTCTTTTTTTAAATTATTTAAAAGCATCACTTTTTTATAAGTTTTTTCAATAAATTCTTGTCCACCAAAACCAGGTTCTACGCTCATTATTAAAACAAGATCAACCAAAGGTAGGACATCTTTAATATTATCTATTGGTGTATTTGGTTTTATAGAAACTCCCGCTTTAATATTTTTTGCCTTTATATATGATATTGACTTTTTAAAATCATTAACCTCTGAGTGGACTGTTATATATTTAGTAGTTTTAAATATAAAATCATCAATATATTTTAATGGTTCTGAAATCATTAAATGAATATCTAAATCTAAATTTGAAAACTTTGAAATTTGTTTTGCTATATCATATCCAAAAGAAAGGTTTGGGACAAAATGTCCGTCCATTATATCTAAATGAAGCATATTTGCTGTTTTAATTTTTTTTATTTGTTTTTGTAAATTTAAAAAATTACAATTTAAAATAGATGGTGATATTTTCATTTAATACTTCCTTTTTTTATTTTTTATCTCATTAAAAATATTTTTATAATTTACATAGCGTGAGCTTAAAATATTCCCTTTTTCATACTCTTTTAAAACCATGCAACTAGGCTCTTGAATATGCGTGCATTTTGATTTTAATTTACAATTACTTGATAAAAGTAAAAAATCAGGATAATAGTTTTTTAACTCATCTTTATACAAAATATCAATATCAAGCTTAGAAAATCCTGGTGTATCTGAGATAAATCCTCCTAGAAACTTATGAAGCTCATTATGTCTTGTGGTATGTTTTCCCCTTCCTAATGCTTTTGATATTTCCTGAGTTTTAAAATCAAAACTTGGATTTATTGAATTTAGAAAAGATGTCTTTCCAACACCTGTTTGCCCCATAATTCCAATTGTTTGATTTTTAAATAACTCATCTAATTTAATGTTTTTTTTATCTAGATTAGATGTATATATAATATTATATCCAATTTTTTCATAGTATCTTAAATCCGATTTTAAACTATCTAATTCCTCTTTTGTTGTTAGATCAATTTTAGTAATTATTATAATCGGAGTTATATGATTTTTTTCAAGAATTATTAAAAATTTATCTAATAAATTAAAACTAATATTAGGCTCTTTTGCCGAGAAGATAACAAGCATTTTATCAATGTTTGCAAGAGGCGGTCTTACAAGCTCATTTTTTCTTGGTATGATATCTGAGATAATTGGAATATCATTTTTTATCTCAAATAAAACGTTATCTCCAACTTTTGGTGATAGTTTTATATTTTTATTTTCGACTTTTACTTTATATGTATTAGATTTTAAAAAACTAGATTTTTTATCTAAATCTTTCGACCTTAAAATTCCTTTGGCTTTTATGTTTTTATATATGATGTCTTTTTCATAATCATATATATCATAAAGCCCACCGATTACCTTAACTACTTTTGCTTGCATTTTTAGCCCTTAACTGCCCACAGGCTGCATCAATATCATGCCCAAATTCTTTTCTTAGGGTTGCATCGAATTTATTTTCTTTTAATATATTTAAAAAATTAAGCATATTTTCTTTTTTAGATCTTTTAAAATCATTTTCTAATACCTCATTATATGGTATTAAGTTAAAGTATACATTCATTCCCTTAAATAATTTTACAAGTTCAAGAGCATCTTTTTTTCTGTCGTTAATTCCATCTATTAAAAGATACTCAATTGCAACTCTCCTGCCAGTTTTAAAAAGATAGTACTTAATCGCAATTATTAAATCATTTATTGGGAATTTATTATTTATTGGCATTATATTAGATCTTACATCATTAAATGGTGAGTGAAAACTTATCGCAAGATTAGACTGAAGCGATAAATCTGCAAATTCTTTCATTTTAGGTATTATTCCAGATGTTGAAACAGTTATTTTTCTTGCTCCAAGATTTAATGCCCTGTGATCATTTATAATTTTTATAAAACTTATCACATTATCAAAATTTAAAAACGGCTCGCCAATTCCCATAATCACAACAGACGAAATTTTCTTACCTAAATTTTTCTCACTTTCTAAAATTTGCAAAACCATCTCAGATGTTAAAAGAGAGCGATTTTTCTTTAAAATTCCAGATGCACAAAACTTACAACCAATCGCACAGCCAACCTCGCTTGATATACAAATACTTAAGCCATAATCGTGTGGCATTAAAACACTTTCAATAAAATTGCCATCAGGTAGTTTATATAAAAACTTAGTTGTTCCATCTTTTGATTTTTGCATTTTTTCAAGTTCTAAATTATCAATTACAAAATAGTTATCTAAAAAGTTAATTAAATCACTTGATACGTTATACATATCAGAAAAATGTTTAACTCTTTTGTTATATAAAAAATCAAATACTTGAGTTGCTCTAAATTTTTTAAATCCATTTGCCTCTAACAAGTTAACAAGCTCATCAAACGGATAATTATAAATTGATACTTTCACTATCTTAATTTAGCACCAAATTTTTCTTCTAAATTTTTTGTGATATTATTTATTAGTCCTTGAACATACTCAGACTTTAATGTTTTGTCTAAATTATTAAACACTAAGTGATACGCAAGGCTATAGTTTTTTTCATCTATGTTATATAAATCAAATAGTTCTAATTTTATTAAATCAATCCCTGAGATATTTTTAATTAAATTTTCTATATCTAGGTAATTTACATCTTTCGCTACGACAAAAGCTATATCTCTGTTTACATCAGGATATTTAGAAAACTCATTAAAAGTAGTTTTTTCAAATTTTAATTTACTATATATTTTTTCAAGGTCAATTTCAAAAATATAAATATTTGAAAAATCATCACTTGGTTTAACTTTGAAAATATTGCCAATAGGTGTATTTTCAATTTTTACTTCAGCCTGCATTCCTAAATGCATATTAGTAAATTCAGTTTTTAGGTAATTTGCTTTTAGATTAAACTTATCTAAAAGGCTATCTAAAATACCTTTTAATGTATAAAATGTAGGATTATTTTCACTTCTTTTTAAATGAGATTGTAAATTAGGACTACTTGATAAAAGGCATGATAGAACCCTTTTAGATTTACCTTTTTTATAAACATTACTTACTTCAAATAAATTTATATTTTCATTTTTTCTGTTTAAGTTATATAAGTAAGTATTAAGAAGTGAAGGGTACACTTTAGATCTTAAATACATATGATCTGATGTAATTGGGGAGATTAGCTTGTAAATACTATCTCCTTGAAAGTGTTCGTTTTTAATTTTTTCATCAACAAGACTATATGTAATAACCTCATAAAAAGACTTATTTACAAGATAGTTTTTAACTTTAGATTCGAAGTCAAGGTATTTAGTATTTTGATCTAAAACATCAAAAATCGCTCCTTCACCTTTTAAGTTATTATATCCATAAATTCTTGCAACTTCTTCTATTAAATCTTCTTTTATACTTAAATCAAAACGATAACTTGGAACATCTACTAAGTATTTTTCACCATCTAGAGAGTAGTTAAAACCTAAGTTTTCAAATATTTTACTAACCTCGTCAAGTTTTATTAAAGTTCCTAATAAATTATTTATATCCTTTAATTCAATTTTAATTTGAATTTTAGGATCTTTTTTATTTGTCTTTTTAATTATTTTTTTAGATATTGTAGCATTTGCAAGCTCTGTAAAAAGATACATAGCCTCATTTTGAGCTAACTCTTGCATTTTAATTGAAACTCCTCTTTGAAATCTTGCCGAAGCATCTGTTTCAATTTTTAAATTTTTAGATGTTTCTTGAATAGATGCTAAATTAAAAGTGGCACTTTCAAAAACAATATTTTTAGTATCAATGGTTGTCTTTGAATTTTCAAGTCCAATTATTCCTGCAAGAGCAATTATTCCATTAGAATCTTTAATTACACACTCTCCTCCTGAAAGTGTATAGTCTTTTCCTTGCAAAGTTTTTACTCTCTCTCCTTTTTTAGCCTCAGCTACTTCTATTTGGCAATCACTTGATAGCTTATCAGCATCATATACATGAACAGGTGTTCCGTATTTAAGCATAATATAGTTAGTAATATCAACTACATTATTTTGCGGAGCAATGTTATTTCTTGCAAGAAAAGATTTAAGCCAAATAGGTGATTCTTTAACTGAGACATTTTTTAAATAATAAAGAGAGTAGTAGTTACATTTATCTGTGTTTATACTAACTGAGTAGTTATTGCTTACTCCACCCATATTATAGTTAAAAAATTCTTCTTTAAAAACTTTATTATTGCAAGCTGCAACCTCTCTTGCAAAACCATAATAAGAAAGTAAATCACCTCTGTTTGGAGTTACTGAAATATCCATAAAAAAGCCATCTAATCCTAGCTCTTTTATATAATCCGAACCTGGCTTTACAGCCTTTTCAAATGCATAAATTCCATCAGTTTCATCAAGTCCTAATTTATCAAGACCTAACTCTTTAAGTGAACAAATCATTCCATATGAATCAACGCCACGAAGCTTTACAGGAGCTATTTTAAAATCTCCTGGAAGGATTGCGCCTTCTTTTGCAACAATAACAGACTGACCTGCTGCGATATTTTTAGCGCCACATACAACTTGTATTGGTTTTCCATCTCCTGTGTCAACTGTAGTAATGTGCATATGATCACTATTAGGATGAGGAATACAAGTTAAAACATTCGCACAGCAAACATTATCAAACGGCACAAATTGCTCTTTTATAAAATTTTCAACCTCTGTTATTTTAAGTGAAACTAACTCTTCAATATTTTTAGGAATACTAACTATTTTCTTTAATTCTCTTTCTAAAATAATCATTAGAACTCCTCCTTAAATTGCTTTAAAAATCTAATATCATTTTGATAAAAATATCTAATATCATCTATCTCATAGTAAATCATTGCGATTCTTTCAACACCAATTCCAAAAGCAAATCCTGTAAGATTTGATTTTTCATAGCCAGATTTATTTAAAACATTCGGATGAACCATTCCCGCACCTAATATTTCAATATATTTAGTCTCGCCATTTTTATATTTATATAACATATCAACCTCGATAGATGGCTCTGTAAAAGGAAAATAACTTGGCCTTATTCTAATTTTAATATCCTTTCCAAATAAGTATTTTAAAAAATCTAAAATAGTCTCTCTTAAATTTATAAAATTTACTCCTTTGCCAATACAAAGACCCTCTATTTGCATAAACTGATGAGAATGAACCGAATCCTCATAATCTCTTCTGTATACTTTACCAGGACAAATTAGTTTAATAGGTTCTTTATTTTTAGTTTCCATTATTCTTGCTTGAACGGGTGATGTATGAGTTCTTAAAAGAGTATTTGCGTCAAAGTAAAAAGAATCTTGCATATCTCTTGCAGGATGATTTTTAGGAATATTCATTCTCTCAAAGTTATACTCATCACTTTCGACCTCAGGACCATCTGCAATAATATAACCTTTTTTAATAAAGTATGTTTTTACTTTATTTAAAATTTGATTAAGTGGGTGAATTGAGCCATTTAAAATAGTGTCCCCTGGAATATTAATGTCCAAAGTTTCTTTAACCATTTTCTCTTTTAACTCATTTTCTAAAAAACTTTTTTCAAGCTCATCAAATTTTTTAAATATCTCATTTTTAACAGTGTTTAAATCATTCCCAAATGCTGGTTTTTCCTCATTTGGAATGTTTTTAATTTCTTGCATAATATTAGAAATAAGACCATTTCTTGATAAGTATTTATTTTTTAAATTTAATAGATTTTCTTTATTTTTTTCTAATTTATCAAATTCTAGATTAAATTGTTTTAAAAGTTCTTCTATTTTTACGTTCATAATTCCTCCATATACTATTATTATAAAATAAAATGAAAAATTATGAAGATATATAATTATTCTAAAAATATTATTAGTCTTTATTAAAGATTTTATTGTATAAAAAATCAATATCAATTATCTTTTCAAGAAAAGGCTGAAGTTTATTTCCGATTGTTGAAAGTAAAACCATAAATAAAGAATATGAAATATTATTTTTCTTTATTAGTGCCTCATATAAGTATTTAGGTTTTAAACTTGTCAAGTTTTTCCTAAGTTCATTTTTAATTTTATTTTTTTCTATTTTTGATATTTCAATCATATTATCCCCCTTTAATCTTTATAAATATAATAGAAATAAAATTAAAAATTA
>CAUUCL010000027.1:0-6964 GCA_963543845.1 uncultured Acholeplasmataceae bacterium | reverse complement strand
AGAAAAAAAGGCTGTAGGAAACAATTTTTATTTTGTTTCTTTACAGCCCCTTTTTTAGTTTAATAAATCCATTTCAAGAATTGATTTATCTAATACATCATTATCATGATTAAGTATTTTTAATACAAGATATGTAATAATTGATACACTGTAAAACCAAGAATCATCATTTATGATATATCCTGTTTTAGTTATTTTAATTAAATCATTTTTTTCAAGAAGCATTAAATCATCTTTTAATAAACCAATTATATCCATATTTAATTTTTTAGAATATATACTAAAATCAATTACTTTTTTTTCCATGTGAGAAATTAAAGAGCGATATATTCTAGCCTTATCATGAAGAATACTTCCCATTGGCGAGATATTTAAATTCCTTACTTTCATACTAGGGTCATATGAGTAGTATTGGTAATTACCAATAAATCCGCCCGCCCCAACTCCAAGTGCTACAACCTCACCAAAATCATCAGCATTATTTAAATAAATACAATTATCTAATTTATTTCTAATTGCCTTTCTCATCTGGTTCATCTCATAGCCATTTTTTTCTAAATAATTTTTAATGAAATTATAGTTTTTCTCCTCTTTCGATATATCATTGAATGAATTTATTTCATCTTCATTTAATTTATCATATAAAGGAGTTTTTTTAAATAAGTTCAGTGAATAAATCGATACTCCCGCAAGTTCTAACTCAATTATTTGCTTTAAATCTTTTTCAAGCATATCATCTTGCTGCCAAGGATAGTTATATAAAAGATCAATTCCAATATTAGTAAATCCTTTCTCTTTTAACTCTTTTATCTTGCTAATTGCCTTTTTAGAGTCTGTTACTCTATTAAAGATTTTTCTTGTTTTATCGTCAAAAGACTGAATTCCAATAGAAATTCTATTAACTTTATTTTTTAAAAATACATCAATCATCTCACTTGAAAGTTCATTTACAGATGATTCAAGCGATATTTCTATATCATTTTTAAATTTAAAAGATTCTCTAAGTTTAGTTAAAATCTCATCAACTTGATAAGGTTTTAAAGCGGTGGGAGTCCCACCGCCAAAGTATATTCCTCTGATTTCTTTTTTAAAGTATGGATAGTTTTTTATGCTATCAATTTGATTTATTAAAACTTCATGATATGTTTCTTTTTTTAATTTTGGAACTTGGAAAAAAGGACAAAATGAGCAAATCTTATTACAAAACGGAACATGAATATATAAAACAAGTTCATTTTCATTTTTTTTATTAAGTAAATTATTTAAATAATTATATTTTTCATCTTCACTTAAGTTTAATTTAAAAGCCTTACTTACTACTCCCATAATATCATGGGTTGTTTTTATCCTTTTTTTAAAGAAACTATTTTTCACAAAGAAGTTTTGGTAATTTTATACCGTCAAACATTTTCTCAGCAAAGTATTTGTATACTAGTGGATAGTTTTTATTAGGTCTGTATAGGAATAATTTGCGTGGTAAAACATAAACTCTATTATTTTTAACAGCATCTAAATCTTTGTAAATTGGGTTGTTTCTAAATGTTTCAGTAATATGTTTTTCCATTTCTTTTTCATCTAGCTCACCATGAAGCTGAACAAATACTCTAGTTGGATTATACTTAACTAATTCTTCATTACTAATAGGTATTCTTGTTTGAAACATTGGATTTTGAGCATTTAGATTTTTCTTTCCCTCGTATAAATTACGTCCTTGAAGTGTTTTGATAATTCTACCGTTTGCAGATGCATCTGAATATCCTAATAAATTTCTATTAGCTGACGCAACTTCAAGTAAAGTTAGAGCAACTCTTTGTCTATTATCAGATTTTAAAATAGGTTCCTTAGGATTTGTCATATCAAAATCTTGAACTAAACCTTTTTCTTTAGTATATTGTGCAACTGCACTTTTTACAGTAGCAATATCTCTTATCATATCCTCTGCAACTTTTTCAAAAATATCTGATCTACCAGCAATTGTAGCCATTAGTTTAGCACTTCTTAAATACCATTGTACGCTTGATGAGATAAGTTCAACAAAAGGAATTTTAGCATCTCTTAATTTTTTCTTAGTTTCTTCTGATGTATGCATTGCATCAACTAATACTAAATCAGGATTTAGTGCAAGTAGTTTTTCAACGCTTGCAAGAACTGCACCTTCACCAATTACTTGGATTTTTTTATTTTTTACAATTTCATCGTATAAAACATCTTTTGCTGTTGTATTATTTCTTCCAACAATATTTCTTAAACCCATCTCCCATGCAAGGTTTAAATGAGATTCAAAAAGAGATACAACTCTTTTTGGTCTAACAGGATAAGTTATTTTCTTTTCAACTATTTTTCCACCTTCATAATAACTATCAATAGTATATGCTACTTGGTTACCTTTTTCATCATTTTCATATCCAATTTTTGTTGTTCTTTTCATGAAATACTTAAAATTTTCGCCATAGCTTTTTTCCTCAGTACTCCATTTATAGTCCTTACCTAGTTTTTCATCTGTTTTAGAGTAGTCAAGAGTTATTTTATCATTCTTATCATACTCTGCTCCTTTAGTGTTAGGATCAAAACCTCCACCACACGCTGCAAATAGAACTAGGGTAAATACCATCACCACTAATCCAAATACAATTTTACTTATTTTTTTCCTCATATAATTCACTCTCCTTTTTTATACTTTTATGAGGTATAAAATAACTACATTTACTTTTTCCATCAAATAAAACATCAGATTTTATTTGAAAAAGCTCTTCTAACAACTCCTCAGTTAATACATTACATGGAGTATCAAACATCTTAACTTTGCCTTGGTTAATAACACATAAATAATCAGAAAATCTAGCTGCTAAGTTAATATCATGAAGTACCATTATAATTGTCATTTTCTTAGTCAGATTAAGTTTTCTAACAAGCTCTAATACCTCTATTTGATATCCGATATCAAGATGGGTTGTCGGCTCATCAAGGATTAAAATTTCTGGTTCTTGCGCAAGAGCAAGAGCAATCCATGCTCTTTGTCTTTCGCCACCAGAAAGTGTTACTACGCGCCTGTTTTCAAGATGTTTTATTGCCGTATCCGTTAAAATTTCATCAATTATTTTATTATCAATTCTCTTCATTTTTTGAAGAAATGATAGATGTGGGAACCTTCCAAGTTCAACAAGTTGTCTAACCGTTAAATCATATGGCATAAAATGAACCTGTGGAACTATCGCAAGTCTTTGAGAGACTTCTTTTCTTTTAAAAGTTTTTATGTCTTTATCACAAAATATAACACTTCCCGCAAGCGGTTTTATCTGATTTGTAATTGTTTTAAGAAGTGTTGATTTACCACAGCCATTTTTACCGATAATAGATGTTATTTTGTTTTCCGGAAAACTTACTGTGATATCTTCTAAAAGTTCTCTTTTTCCGAAATTTATTTTAATGTTTTGAAATCCAAAATATATACTACTCATTATCCAGCCTGCTTTCTTCTAAGTAAGAATAAGAAAAATGGTGCTCCGATAAATGATACGATAATTCCGACAGGAAGCTCTCCTTCTCTTAAAATAACTCTACCTATTGTATCTGATACAACTAATAAAATAGCACCAAGTACTGCCGATGTTGGAACTAAGAACCTATAATCAGATCCAACAATAAGTCTTGCAATATGCGGGATAATTAAACCTACAAAAGCAATGATACCAGCCATTGCTATCGAAATTGAAGCTAAAAGCGATGATAGAATAATTAAAAACCATCTAAAAAGCTCAACTCTTAATCCAAGTGCTGTTGCCATTTCATCACCTAGCATCATAATATTTATTCTTTTTGAAAATATCATTAAAAGTACAAATGAAATTAAGAACACAGGAAAAAGTACTGGAATATCGGTTTTCATGCTAATACCCTTTAATTGCCCTGCTCCAAAGCCAACTAATTTTCCAACGGCATCTGGATTTAAAACTCTTATAAGGGCTATAAAAGCACTGTAGATAGATGTTACCGCCACGCCTGCTAAAACCAATCTTGATGGGCTAGCTCCTTTTTTATAAGCCATAAAATAAATTAAAACTGTTGTTAAAAACGAACCTAAGAATGCTCCAATTGGCAAAAACCATGCTAATGCTGGAAACGCAATAACGAATATATGAGCTGCAAGCGATGCTCCAGAGTTTACACCAATAATTGATGGGCCTGCTAAATCATTTCTCATAACAACTTTCAAAACTACACCAGAAAGTGCAAGAATTGCACCTATTAGTGCACCACCTAATACCCTTGGCAATCTATCATACCAAATAATATTAGACCAATTTGATCCATCTGGTTTAAATATCGCTTTTAGAGTAGTTGAAACTGGCATTCCTATTTTAGATATTAAAATCGAACCTAAAACAACCACTGCAAGTATCACAGTAAATGAGATTAGCCAAATCATGTTTGTAGCCATTTTTTTCTTAGTAAGTGGTTTTTCGCTTTCTTTCATATAATCAAAAAGTGATTCTTTGGTGTGTTTATATAATAATTTATTTTCTTTTTTTAAATCATCGCTTTTAAAATTATATGTATTTATATAATGATTTTCTTTACTAATTTCTTCTACTAATTTCTCTTTTAAAGTATCATCTTTTTTATCAACTTCAACTAAAATAATATTTTTATTAGTTAAAGCCATTAAGCTATCAGGTTTATAATCTTCTTCATTTTTATAAATATATACAACATTATCAAAAGTCTCTAAATCTAATTCACCAATACTATCAGTTGATTTAATATCAGTAAAAAAATCTTTTTTATTGAAAAGATTACAAGCAACCTTTTTACATATTATATTTTTTTCATCATATAAAATTATATTCATAGATTATTAAAAACACTACTTACAATATTAGTTGCATTTACAAAATCATCCTCATTAGGATGATCTTGTGATGATAATTTTCTTATTTCATCTTCTTTAGTATAGTTTTGGTGATATCTTAGTAAATCACGCGATAAATCAATTTTTCCACGGCAACAAAAATCACCTATAACACTGTTTTGTTTAGATGCTATTTCTCTAACTTTAATTTTCATATCCATTGCGTGTTTTGAATCATCATATGCTCCAAGTGTACCAAGTAAAAACACTTTTTTATTTTTTAAAATATTTAAAAGAAGGTTTTCAGTCTTACCATCGCACTTTCCAATATAGTTCCAATACCCAACTAAAATATTTTCGTAATCATCTAAGTTGATACTTTCTATATCATTTATATCAATTATTTTATTAAATAAATTTGTCCTTTTATATACTTCATTGCATACAAGTTTTGTATTTCCTGTACTAGATGAGAAAATAATTAAATTCATATAAACATCCTTTCAGAATTTTATCAATAAAAATAATACCAAAATCTTACATTATTTAAAAATTTTATAATTAAGCATATAAATAACATAAGATTTTGGTATATTATAGGATTGTTTTTATAAATTTTACAATAAATCTATACTTAGACTATCTCCCAATAGCCTTTTTTATTAGACCCCATCCTAATGATTAAATTTTTATCACATAATGATTTTATAATTCTTTGAATAGTCTTTTCAGATTTTTCTAATCTGATTGAAATTTCCTCTTTGCTTATTTTTTCATTATTTAAAATCAAATTATATACAAGTTGCTCATTTTCTGATAATTTTTCCTTTAATTTAATATCTAGTAGGATATTTGACCTTAAAAATTCAAAGAAAAAGCCGTGTGATTCTTTTCTAAATGTCCATGATACATTATTTTCATTACAAAGCTTATTTACTCTTTGAAAACCAGTCCCTGATTTTTCAACATCTTTACTTCTAAATAAAACATCTAAAATTAGTTTATTTCTCTTATAAGATGGTAGATTTCTTTCAATAAAATCAAATGGTGTAAGCTCTTCTGGAAATGTACCTGGATTATATATTTCAATTTTTCCAGGATGAATACCTATTTCAATTTCTGGCGTTGTTTCATAATCTGTATGTGCAAAAGCATTTACAATTATCTCGCGCAATGCTCTTTCTGGAATTTCTGGGATTTCCTCTCTTTTTCTACTACCAATTGCTACTTTCCATTTAATATTATTTAAAACGTATTTAAGGGCTTCTCCTATTAGGGTATAAATATTGCCATTATAAAGTTTTAAGTCGGTAAATACTATCTTATTATCGGTTGCATATGTTGCAAGTTTTAAAGATATTCTAGCATTTTTCCCAAATAGCGCATATCCCCCATTTTTCAAAAATCCATTTTTAACTAAATCAAGTGATGTCAAAATTTTTTCTTTATCAAACTTATCTATTTCTAATCTTCCACAATTTTTAGCTGAATTATAAAAATCTAGAAGTGCTGCCTCGTCAAGATCTTTTAACTTATAATCGGTTATTTCATCTTCCCATTTTGATGAGTAATCTTCATTTTTTATTAGTCTTTTTAAATCATCAACTGGCATTATTCTATTTTCAGTCCCAACTCTTGTAAGATATTTTCCGCTTATAGAATATGGTCTGTTATATCCTGAAAAAGAAACTCTAATAATCTCTTTGCCATCAATTACAAGTGTATCAATTGTCGGTGAGATTTTAGGTTGCACTGTTTCACTAATTATTCTCGATATATCTTTTTTAGTACTATCAGATATTTGTTGACCTTTAATAAACCCACTATCATCAACTCCAAAATATATTGTTCCTTTACAATGCTTATTTAAAATAGCTACAATCGACTCAGCAGCTTCTTTTTTTTCAGCAGTTGTAAGTTTAAATTCGACAGTTTCACTTTCTTTCCCAATAATCATATTATCACCTGCAGAAATATTTTAACACTAAAATTATATTTTGTCCAGATAAATGTCCAGATAAATGTCCAGATAAATGTCCAGATAAAATTTTGATGCAAAGAAAAAAGGGGCTGTAAAGAAATAAGGCTCTAAAAGACGCACAGTAAAATGTGCGT
>CAUUCL010000026.1:0-7728 GCA_963543845.1 uncultured Acholeplasmataceae bacterium | reverse complement strand
GAAATCTGCTGGATTTTTATAAATTACAAGTGGCAAACTCGGGTTATACCATAAAAATTAGTTTTTACATACCTTAGAAAATATAAATTAAATACACAACTAGCAATATATTTCATTGAACACGATTTAATAAATATATAATGCTAAATTCAAAAAGTAATTATATTACTTAAAAAATATCATTTCACATTTAAATTGTTGTAAAATGTGAAAATAATTATCTATAAATGTTTTGATTTTGTGATATAAAACATTTTAATTACTCGGTTTTTGTGAAATATTTGAAAAAAGGTATGAAATATGTTATATTTAATGCCGTGAACAAAGTATTTAAAAGAAAAATTGAAGACTACTTACTTAAATGGAAAAAATCAAGTACTAGACTTCCTTTAATAATTGAAGGAGCAAGACAAATTGGTAAGACTTTTTCTATTTTAGAATTTGGTAAAAATGAATACAAGAAGTTAATTTATATAAACTTCATCACAAATCCTGAGTACAAAAAAATTTTCTCAGGCAGTCTTGATGTAAATAACCTACTTGCCCTAATTACACTTTACGCAACATGTGATGAACTTATCGAAAATGACACGCTTATTTTTTTAGATGAAATTCAAGAATGTCCTAATGCGGTAGTTGCACTTAAAAGTTTTGCAACAGATAAAAGATATGATATTATCTGCTCAGGATCTCTTATAAGTATGGTTCAATCAAATTTTAGCTCATACCCAATTGGTTATTGTGAAGTTTTTGAAATGCACGGAATGGATTTTGAAGAGTTTTTAGATGCGATGGGTAAAAAGATTGTTATTAAGAGTATGCTTTTAAATATATTTAAAAACAAAGAAAGTATTGATCTGGCTTTAGGAGATAAGATTTCTGATTTATTTAAAACTTTTCTTCTTACAGGAGGTTTTCCGAAGGCAGTATTAACATATATTGAAACAAGAGATTTTAATAAGCTTGAAAAGGTAAAATCAGAAATAATTGATGGATATATAAAGGATATTTCATCATATGGTGATATTTTTGAAAAGGCTAAGGCTGCCGAGCTTTTATTATCAATACCTATGCAACTTTTAAAAAATAATAAAAAATTCCAATTTTCTAAAATCAAAAAACACGCTAGACTTCGTGATTATGAGACATCTTTAAACTGGCTTACAAAATCAAGCGTGATATATCCTGTAAAAAAACTAGAAAGTCTAGAGTTTGATTATATGCCGATTGTAAGTGATAATAATTTTAAACTTTATCTTAAAGATACAGGACTTTTGCTTAATCTTTATAAAAACAGAGATATGTGGAAGAGAATAATCGAAGGTAAGTATTTTGAAGATAATGGCTCAATTATTGAAAATTATATGCTTGATTGTCTTTTAAAACAAGACTTTGAACCTTTCTTTTTCAAAAAAGAAAGTGGGCTTGCAATTGAGTTTATTATTTTAAGTGGAGATTATTTAATTCCAATTAGCATGAAAAAACATATTAGTTTTGATCAATCTATTGATATTTTATTAAAAGAACAATACAAGAATATTTCATTTGGTTTTAGAATTAGTGAAAATACTTTCCAATTTGAAAAGAATATTTACACAATCCCAATTTATTCTTTATTTTTATTAAGAGAGTACATAAATATATTAAACCCTGAAATAATTTGTAAAAAAATAAATTTAAAAAAGAAAGCCGAGGACATAAAAGATGATAAAGACATGCTATGTCGATTTAGATGTTTTAATTAAAAATAAAACAGACCTTTTAAAGTATGCCTCAAGCGAGTGTTATAAGGCTGGACTAATAGATAGTGAAGAGGATTTTTATAATTCACTTTTAAAAAGAGAAGAAGAAATTACAACTGCAATTGGAAAACAAATAGCTATTCCCCATGCAATTGGCAGTTTTGTTAAAGAGTCGTTTGTGTATTTTATAAGATTAAAGCATCCAATTGACTTTAATGCAATTGATAAAGAAAATGTAAGATTGTTTTTTGTAATCGGGACTGCTGAGGATAAAAAAAATAAACACTTAAAAGTTCTATCAAGAATTGCTAAACTCCTTTTAAGTGAAGATAAGAAATTTATTTTCTTTAATAACAGGGATGCGGTATATTTAAAAAGTGAGCTTGAAAAAATATTTTGCCCTAATATATTAGTTGTTGATTGCAATTTTGTATTTATTGAAAAAATCAAAAAAGAATTTGATAAATGTCTTATTCTTAACTTTAAAGAAACAAGTGATGGAATTACACTATTTGACTTACATGATTATGATTATGTTTTAAGTTTTTCAGATGATGATTTATTTGAAAGTAAAATAAAAGTATCAGATTACGAGGACTTATATAACAACATTAAAAAAATAAAGGAGGATAAAAATGAAAACTAAAAAACTATTTAACAGTATTAACCCTGCTTTTTTCAATGTTTTATCAAGCCCTAATAAAGAAATTTATACTGATTGTATATTCTTAATACATGATTTATTAGATAGTGTAGAACATGCATTCCAAGGTGAAAGGGATGTAGTTATCCAGCTTTTAATGCAATACTTTGAAGATATGGAAGAGGATATTGTAGAAGATGGTGAGTTTTTAAAAACACTAACTCCAAGACAAAAATCAAATCATGTTTTAAATTACTTACGTGATTGTGGCTGGATTGGTGAGGAAGAACTTGGAGATTATAAAACATCTGTAAACTTATTTGATTATTCAATTATGATTATTGAGGTTTTAAAATCAATTATCTCAGGTGAGCAGTTTGAATACAGCGGTGAGATTTATATTGTTTACTCGCTTTTGAAAAACTTCAAAAAAGAAGAAGGCGTTGGAATAATTGAACAAGCCAAACTTCAAACAATGAAAATAACAAGAAGACTTCGTGCACTGAAGGCTAATATTTACAGATACTACTATGATATAACTAAAAATAAAAAAGGTGATAGCCTTGCCCAAATACTTGAAACATTATTAGTTGAGTATAAAAATAACTTCTTTGATAAAGCTTATTTTAATTTAAAAACCAAAGACTCGCTTCCTAAGTATAAAGGTTTGATTCTTCAACTTGTAGCAAGCATATACGATGATGAAGTTACAATGACAGAACTTGCAGAAATGCTAATGAAAGAAAAAGGAATTGAAAACTTTGATGATGCATATCATGAAATTGAGCAAAATCTAAGAGAGATAAAAAATTCATTTAATGCCTTTGATGGACTAATTAGTGAAATAGATACTAAAAACGAGCAATACATAAGTGCATCAGCTGCTAAGATAATGTTTTTAACTAATAGATCAGATGATATCGAGGGAATTATAAATAGAATCCTAGATGCCTTTTTGAAAAACAAAATTGATACAGATATCTCACAAAACTTTTTCAATCTTGTAAATTGCAGAAATATAGACTCAGATTCACTACATACACCAAGAGTATATCGTGAGATTATAGATGGTGATCAGCTTCTTTATGGAAGTGATATTATATCGGATGATTTAATGAAGCAAAAGTTAAATCTTTTAATGAAAAATAACATCTATGGTAAAAAGGAAATAAACAAATATGCGATGAAACTTCTAGAGGATAAAGACCAAATTTATGCTAGTGAGTTTTTAATTGAAGATAGAGAAGATTTAGTAAAACTTGTTTTAATATTTCTTTATTCAAGATCAACTCAAATTGGATATACATGCGAGGTATTACAAAATATCGTAGTAAATAATTTCTTAACATTTCAAGATTTCATAATTAAACCAAGGAGGAAAAACTGATGATTTTAACAAAACGACAAGCCTTTTTAGAATTTACAAAAGAATACCAAGGACTAAAAGAGGGCGAAAAGAGCGAATTTTCAAGAATTTGCAACAAGATATTACAAGTTAACTTTTTAACAATAAGAAAGGCAAGTGATGCTAATGATTACAGATTCTTTCTTGCTTATAAAGATTTATTTACACCATTTTTTGCACTACTTGACTTTGAGGTTATTATTAAAAGAGAAGATGGTGTTGCTTATATAGTTAATGAATCTAACTACAACCATTTAAGATTAAGAAAAACCGATAGCATCCTACTTTTAATTTTGAGAATTTTATATCAAAAGAAAAAAGAGACAGTTACCCTTGGAAATGATATTGAAATATTTTTATACGAGGTTCATGATGAACTTACCAAAATTGGATATCTAGATAATAAAAGAATTACTAAAAATGAATTAAAACCAATTCTTCAAATGTTTAGAAATTATAACATTGTAGATTATATTGACACAGGCTTACATGATGATTGCAGATTAAAAATATACCCAACTATTGTATATGTTACTAATTTAAATGAGATGGCAGAAATACTTGAAAAATTAGATGAGTATACAAAAGAAGGAATAGCAAAAGAGGAATAAATATGAAAAAATTAACAAAAGTAAAACTAATAAATTGGCACCTTTTTTCTAATCAAACAATTATTGTTGATGGAAATACTTTAGTATCTGGTGAAAACGGTGCTGGTAAGTCAACATTTCTTGATGCTATTCAATATCTTTTAGTAGGTGGTCGTGGTGGTGCTAAGTTTAATATCGCAGCAAATGATATGGCTAAGAGAACTCTTGACGGGTATGTTAGAGGTAAAATTGGTGCTGAGAATAAAGAGTTTTTAAGAAATGGCGATGTTATAACTCATATTGCCCTTGAGTTTTATGATGAGATAAATAAAACTTATAACATTGTAGGAGCAGTTTTAGATTTACCTAAAAACTCATCTTTAAAAGAAAGATTATATATTCTAGAAAATTATGCAATAACTGAAGAGATGTATGTTGAAAATAACAAACCTCGTGATTATAAAAATATGAAAGATTATTTAAAAGGTGTTGGAGTTGATTTTGATTATTTTGAATCGCAAAAAAAATACCGTGATGCAGTATCTAAGTTTTTTGGTATTGATGCATTAAAATATTCTAAACTTCTTCCAAAGGCACTTGCTTTTAAACCTGTTGATCTTCAAAGTTTAGTATTTGAGTTTTTATTAGATGATAATCCAATTGATATTCAATCTTTAAAAAATAATGTTAACCAATTAAAAAAGGTTGAAGCTCAAATTAAATCTGATAGGGAAAAACTTGAAAGTCTTGAAAAAATTAAAGAAATTGGAAATGATTTAATTAAAAATGAAGAACAACTTGATGTAAACAGACTTATAAATAATTTAAACTGGGTTGAACAAAGAGAGACATTTGTTCAAAATAGTGAATCTGAAATTAGCTCACTTGATAGAAAATTAGAGCAACTTCGTGAAAAAAGAAAAGAAATAGAAAGTAAAATTACTCAAAACGATGAAAGAATACTATCTCTTGAAAAAGCGAAAGACTCTAACGACTTATCAAGAACAGTTGATAAGATAAAACAAGAAAAAGATAGCATTCAAAAAGAATATGATCATCAAAATGAAATTTGCGCTAACATTAGAAAAATGCTTGATGAAGAATATGATTATTTAAAAGAGATAATAAAACATGTTCCTGATAAATCAATGGCAGCTTTTTGTGATTATTATTCTAAAAATAAAAATCAAATTGTTTTAAAAGATTTAGAAAGTCATCTATCACTAGTAGCACAAGCAATTGACTCATACGATAAAGCATTTTATGTTGAAAGACAAAATATTGAATCAGATAAAAAAGAGTTATCTGAGCAGCTTAATAAGGCTAAGCAACAACTTAACTCACTTGAGCAAAATATCAAACCTTATCCTAGAACAGTTGTAATGCTAACTGATTTAATAAACAAAGAGCTTTCAAGAAAATATGAAAAAGAAATCAACGCAAGACCATTTGCTGATTTAATTGATATTGCTGATGAGAGCTGGAGAAATGCGGTTGAGGGTTATTTAAACACTCAAAGATTTGATATTATAATAGATCCAATCTACTTTGATGAAGCGCTTCAAATATATGATAATGTCAAGATGAATGAAAAAATTTATGGTGTGGGTCTTGTAAATACTACAAAACTTGCTGAGTTTGACTATATTGGAGAAAATAGCCTAGCATCAAAAATTAAAACAGATCATATATACGCAAGAAAATATGCTAATATGCTTTTATCACAAGTTGCATGCTGCGAAAATGTTCAAGATCTTAAAAAGTTTAAAAGAGCAGTTACTAAAACTGGTATGACTTATGGAAATTATACTGCAAGACAAATAAACCCAAATACATGGGAAGTCCCATTTATTGGTAAAAAAGCAACTGAAACTCAAATATTACTTGCTGGTGAAAATGTTAAAAAATTAGAAGAAGCTATGAAGATGTACTACTCTCAAACTGACAAAAACGATACAATTCAAAGACTTATTTCAAGAACTAGATCAAAACAAATTTTATCTCAAAATCAGCTGATGTATTTTGAAAGCGTTGAAGAATTAAGAAAAGAAATACTTCAACTTGACAGAAAAATTGAATCTTACCAAAGTGATAAATCAGTAAAAGATATTGAATTAGAACTAGATAAGGAAAGAGAAATTAAGAGAAATTTAAGACTTGATTCCGATAGTCTTTTAGGAGATATTACATCTGTTAAAGATAAAAAATCTCAAATTATGCAAAATCTAGATCAAACAAAACATATGTTAGATGAATTTGTTAAAGAGCAAAAAGAATTCTCAGAAAGTCATCCTGAAAAACTTGCGATAGCTCAAACACAATACTATAATCTAAAACAAAAATGTGGACATGACTATCAAAGAGTAAATGATTTTATTGCAAAATCTGATGTATCTTTAAATAATCTTTTACCAAAACTTGAAAACCAAGTTGTAAATTTAATGAGAGAATATATTTATAAATACTCATTTAACGCAGAATCAAATAAGGAAAATATTAACTTATTTATTCAAGAAGCAAATATTATTAAAAACCAAAATCTAGTTCAATATGAGCTTCAAGCAGTTGAGCTTAGGAAAAATTCTGAAACAAGCTTTAAGGAAGAATTTGTTAATAAACTAAGAGCATCAATTCAAAGTGCACAAGCTCAAATTGAGGAGTTAAACGTTGCCTTAGAGGGTAAGACATTCGGTTCTGATCAGTACAAAATTGTTGCATATCCTTCAAAAGATAAGGAATACCAAATGTATTATAATTTAATTATGGGCTCAAAAGATTTTGAAGACCAGTCACTTTTTACTGAGGGATTAAATAAACGCCAAGAGCAAGTTTTAATGGAATTATTTGAAAAAATTGCATCAGATGACCCACAATATGATAAGCTATCTCTTAACTTTTTAGATTATAGAAATTATATGGAATACGATATTCAAATTACTAACCAAAATGGTAATATATCACTATTTTCAAACGTTTCAAGAGAAAAATCAGGTGGTGAGACTCAAGTACCATTTTATATTGTTATTGCAGCATCATTTCAGCAACTTTTATCTCATAATAAGAGAGTTGATTCGGGTTGTGTTGTGTTATTTGATGAGGCATTTAATAACATGGATGAGTCAAGAATTGAGGCAATGATGAGATTTTATAACTCATTAAGTATTCAGCTTTTAATCTCAATCCCACCACAAAGAGTACCAAATATTATTCAATATGTTAATACAAGTTTAATTATTGTAAAACATGATGATACATCAATAATTGAAAGTTTTAGATCTGATTTAGATATATTAGTTTAGATATAATCTAAAAAAAGTAATATTTTTCTACTGTGTTATAATACATGTT
>CAUUCL010000025.1:0-8215 GCA_963543845.1 uncultured Acholeplasmataceae bacterium | reverse complement strand
AACATTAGACCAGATACTGGTGTATATGGAACATATAGGCGAATTAGTTATGAACCATGGACTGCTATTGCAGAATTTGTAGATAATTCGACACAAAGTTTTTATGATCACAAAGAAGAACTTTTTAAGACTAAATATTATAAAGGGTTAAATATTGAAATTATTTATAGAGAAGATCAGTCTTGTGGAGATGAATTAAAAATTATAGATAATGCCTTTGGTATGGATTACTTTGATTTTCAAAGAGCAATTATCTTAAATAGACCGCCGTCAAGTACTAATGGGAGGAATGAGTTTGGTATGGGTTTAAAAACTGCTGCATGTTGGTTTGGGAACTTATGGTCTATAGAAAGTACATCTATTGGTAATTGTTATAAATATAAAGCTAAAATAGATATAGATACCTTAATTAATTATAAAAATGAGACTATTGATGTAGAAGAGGAACGTGTAAGTCCCAATGATCACTATACTGTTATTACAATTAAGAGATTAAATAAAAAAATAAAAGGTAAAAGAATCGAAAAAAGAATTCGTGAGATGCTTACTTCAATTTATAGATCAGATATAAGAACAGGAGATATTAAGATTTTCTATAATGGGGTACAACTTGAATTTGAAGAGATAAAACCATATATTGATACTGCTGGTAAAATCTGGAAAAAAGACATTGAATTTACAGTTGATCACCGCGAAGAGAAACTGCATGTTAAGGGATTTATAGCAATTAGAATTCCTGGTAGTACAAGGGATGCTGGTTTAACTCTTTTACGAAGAGGCAGGGTTATCGTTGGTGGCCCCGATAAAAATTATAGACCATATGAAGTTTTTGGCCCATCAAATCTTTACACATATCAACGTTTGTATGGTGAACTTGAAATGGATGATTGGCCTGTTACACAGGCGAAAGATGCTTTTGATTGGAGTAACGAAGACCTAGAATCTAAGTTTATAGAGAAACTTGTTGAATGTTCTAATGATTATCATGAATATGCCGAAAAACTTAGAACAAGAGAAAAAATTAAAATTGATGATATTGCTGAACAGTTATTAAAAACTTTAGAAAAAAATACTAAGATATCAAAAGCAGATATATGTGTTAAAAAAGATTTGGAAAAAATAGAAGTAAAAGATAGTATTAAATTAACTGATTATCCATTTCAATCTGAGAACTGTGAACAAGGTTTAAACAATATTATTTCAAATGATTCTGATGGAGTTGATATTGAAGATAATAGCCCGCTTCAAATAAGAATTACTTATAGTGGTGATGATTATGATTTTACGTTTATATTTGATGACCAAAATCCTAAAAGTGAGTGGTTGAAAGTTGAAAGTGAAGGTAAAGATAAAATAATAAAAAATTATAAATTAACTTTGAATATAAGACACTCATTCTTTTTTCCATTTATACAAAAGAAAAAATTTCTTATCTTACTTGCCAAATTTGCTACTGCATTAGTAATCGCTGAAATTAAAACATGTGCTGTTGCTATTGGTGGCATGGTTTCGCCATCAAGTATCAGAAACGAGATGGGAAGGATATTGGAGGATTTGAAATTAAATGAATGATTTATATAAAGTAATAGAATCCACCAATCAAAATAATAATAAATTCGGGGAAATTATTACTGATGGAGAGTTTGCGCGTGCTGTTACAGAAGAAATGATGGCTAGTGATGATTCAATGACTAGAGAAATTGTTAATAATGTTTTTGCTAACGCTTCTTCAATACTAAATGAATGTCCGAATCCCAATGATGCTGGAGAATTTAAAAAAACAGGTATTGTGATTGGAAAAGTTCAAAGTGGTAAGACATCAAATTTTATTGCTCTCTTAGCTTTAGCATTTGACAATGGTTATAATATTGGTATTGTTATTGGTGGGAATACAACGGAATTATTAACTCAAAATGTTAATAGAATTAAATCTTCTTTCAATGTTCCGGTTGATAAACTTGTTGTTCTTCATTCAAAGGATAACCACAGTGAAATTACTCCAGATAAAATAAGGGGCTTTATTGATAATAATCAAAAGGTACTTATTGTTACATTGAAATCACCTCAAGTTAAGACAAAAAAACATATGTCTAGAATTTCTGAACTATTTGATGATCCAGTTATGGCAAATGAAAATACAATTATTATTGATGATGAAGGAGATCAAGCGACTTTGAATTCTAAAGTTTACTCCCAAAATATAGAAAAACAGTTAGCAAGCACTTATAAAGTTGCTATTGAAATTAAGAATAAAATAAAACGACATTGTTTTATATCCATAACAGCTACTCCACAAGCAAATATTTTAATTAAAACTACTGATGTTTTATCGCCAGATTTTGGAAGGTTGATATATCCTGGTCGGGGATATTGCGGACTCTCTGTATTTCATGGTGAAGAACAAGATAAATATGTTAAGACGATACCAGAAGAAGAAAATTATTTTTTGGATTCTGAAGGGGGAATTCCTGCTTCTTTTTATGATGCTTTAGCATCATTTTACGTGAGTAATGCAATTCGAAAGAGTCGTGGTGATACAAAAATTCATTCAATGTTAATTCATCCATCGATGAAAAAATTTGATCATGCTGAAGTAGAAAAAAAGGTAAACATATTGGTTAGACAATGGAAAACGTATGCAAAAAACGGGTTAAAAGATCTTGGATATCTTAATGATTTGCAACCAAAATTAATTAAAGCATATACGATGTATAAAGATGATAATGTTATTTGTAGACCCTTCGATGAAATTGAAGGGCAAATAACAGAATGTATTCGTATGTCTTCAAATGCACTGGTTTTTAATAGCGACCAAATTAGTAGCGGTTCTAATGCTGAATTATATAATACAAGAATTTACATAGGTGGCAATATTTTGGATAGAGGAATAACAATTAAGGGATTAGCCATAACTTATATTATCAGGAGGGCAAAAGGATATAGTACTGTTGATAATACAGAACAGCGAGCTAGATGGTTCGGGTATAAAAATGTTCCTGGTTTTAGTGATTACATAGATGTTTGTAGAGTTTGGACTACAGAAGCAATAAAAAAAGATTTTGCTGCAATTAACGAATCAGATGAGGATATGTGGTCTTCAATAGAAAGAAATATTTGTACAGGAAAAAGTTTTAAAGAATTACCTCGTTATTTTATTTTACAAGATGGTATTTCACACCGATTGAAATTAACTAGACCTCAAGTAGCCAAAACAAAGGAAATTTTTTGGTCTGAATGGAAGACTCAAAAATATTATATTGCTGATAGAACTAAAGTTGAACATAATATGGAAATACTTGAAAATTTCAAAAAAGATAATAGTAATAAAAGTTTTATCAAGGACTATGATGGGTATAATCGACACCTTTTTATTTATGATGTAAAATTATCTGAATTTCTTCATAGTGTACTTAATAAATTTGAATTTGCTGAAAACGAGATGGATTATGCGGGTTACATAGACAAATTGCAAAGTCTAATAAATAAGAAAGGCCTAGATGATTTAATTGATGTTGTTTGGGTTAGAATTGAAACAAATGAAACGCGTAAAATTTTGGAAGATTTATGTATTCAACAAATATTTAGAGGTTCAGATACCAAACTAAATAAAAATGGTAAATATGACTATTTGGGCGATAGACGTATATGCGATGACAGACCAAATAAAATTCAAATTCAAATTCATTACATAAAGGCAAGAAACTTACCTGAAATAAATTTTTATTCTCCTTCGATTTGTGTATATATTCCAAATTATTATATTGATATAATATTTAAAATAATTGGGAGGTGTGACTGATGAATGCAGTCGAAGAATTACTAGGTACTATTACCATTCCAAAAGATGGATTTACTTTGAAAAAGCAAAATATCTTTTACTGGGGAAAAAGTAGTGTTGGTGATATTGTTTATGGAGTTGAATCTGAAAATGACAGTCTTATCTCGTTAACACAATCGACAAAGTATTTGAAAATTCATTTGAATAAAAGTTTTGATGTTTACTTCGATGATAAAAAGGAAAATAAAAGATTATCTCTAATTATACTGAAAAACGAGGGAATTAGATTTTTGAAAATTTTTATTAGATTGACAGATGCTATTGACGATAAATTATCTGATGATGAGCTTTTGAATTTTTTTTTATGTCTTAAAGAATTATTTTCAAATGAAATTAAAAAATCTGTAAAAGATTTACAAGGTCTTTATGGCGAATTGTATACAATGACTTACTTAATGGATAATTATAAAATTGATATCTCAAAATTTTATCAGTCAGAAGATAAAAGAAAGTTTGATTTTTCAATTAGCGAAGTTAAAAAGGTTGAGGTTAAAACTACAACGCTACCATTGCGTATACATCATTTTAATTTGGAACAATTAAATACTTTGAGATATGAAATTATGGTTGTTTCGATAATGCTTCAAAAGGATGATTCTGGATTGAGTCTTATGAATTTGGTTGGGAAGACAAAAAAATTATTTTCCAATAATTTAAAGTTATTAATTCATATAGAAAATATGATAAAAAATATTGATGATGATGTTCTTGATTCCTTAAAATACAACACTCGTTTTCTTGATGAAAATATTAAAGTTGTGAATGCGGTTGACATTCCTAAAATTAAGGAAAAAACAAATGAAGGAGTTTTTAATGTTGAATTTGATTCAGATTTATCAACTGTCAAGCATTGTACTGAAATAGAAATTAAAAAAATAATTTTATGATGGATTAGAATCCTTGAGGTTTTAAAAGGGTTTAACTTAGACTTTATTTAGCAATAATAAAACATAAATAAATGCGGATAATTACATTATAAATGTGCTGTAAAGAATCAGATATTTAAAGTCTTTTTGCAACTTTTTTGGATTAACTATGAAAATTTGATTTTTACCTCAAACTTAAACCTATGGCTATGGTTTGAATCCTATTTTTTGCTAATGGTCCCTGTCTAAAGTTTATGGTCACGATATAGTTGGTCGAGATTGACTTTCGAAAAATCAAAAAAATTAAAGTTTTGAAAGTATGGTGTATAATATAAATAGATGATAAAGACTTACTTAAGGTGATAAAAATGAAAATAATTGAACGTTTAGATTATATAAATAAAATAAAAAGATTAAGAGGAACCCCTGATATTAAAATAGTCTCAGGACTTCGTAGAAGTGGAAAGAGCGAGCTTTTAAAATCTTATATGGAATATTTAAAGGAAAATAATAAAGATGTAAATATTATCTTTATTGATTTTCAAGATTTGAAATTTAATCATCTTAAAGAATACATGAAACTTTATAATTACGTAGAAAGTAAATATAAAGAAAAAAAAGAAAATATTTTAGTTATAGATGAGGTTCAGCTTTGTGATAAGTTTGAACTTGCGATAAACAGCTTTCATAACAGCCAAAAATATGATATTTACATAACTGGTTCAAATGCATTTTTATTAAGTTCTGACCTTGCTACTTTATTTACTGGAAGATTTATCCAAATTCAGATGTTTCCTTTTAGTTTTAAGGAATACTGCGAGTATTTTAACATCAAGGAGGATTATTTTAATAGCTTAAAAAAATACTTGCTAGATGGAGGTCTTTCTGGGTCTTATTTATACGATAATAAAAATGATGCAACATCATATATATTAGATATTTATAATACTCTTATTAAAAGAGATTTAATTGACAAATATAAGATAAGTGAAGTTGCACTTTTAGATAATCTTTGTAGTTTTTTAATGGATAATATTTCAAATTTAACTACTACAAGTAATATAAGCAATTTATTAAATCAAAATAAAATTAAAACCAATCATATAACTGTTTCAAACTATATTAAGTACTTATGTAATTCTTATATGTTTTATAAAGTTAAAAGGTATGATATTAAAGGTAAAAAATACCTTGAAACAAATGATAAGTACTACCTAGTAGATCTTTCATTTAGGTATTCAATTCTTGGAGCAAGAAATTTTGATTATGGAAGAGCATATGAAAATATTGTTGCAATTGAGCTTATAAGAAGAGGATATAGTATTTATGTAGGTAAGTTATATAATAGTGAAATAGATTTTATTGCCTTAAAAGGAAGTGAGAAGATATATATTCAAGTTGCAGATAACATATCAGCCGAGGATACACTAAAAAGGGAAATACGACCTTTAGAGTTAATTAAAGATAATTATCCTAAGATAATACTTTCTAATACTAATCATGATCAGTATGATATTGAAGGAATTAAGATAATTGATATATCTAGATGGTTATTAAATGATACTTTTTAAGCATAAATTTAACTAAATAGAAAAAGCCAAGTTTTAATCGACAAAACTTGGCTTTTGATTTACATTAAATTTTTATTTATATTTAGACTAAAACCTGCAACAGCTTTTAAGTTTTTTTGAATTAGCATTTTAGAATTATTAAAAGATGTTATTGAAGTTGTTTGAAGTCCTTCTTTATCCATAAAAAACTTCCATACTTTTTTAAATAAATCTGGTCTATCAATAAAAGGATTACGATTTTTTTGAATTTTATAAATTTTTTTATTTCTTGATATTTCAAACTTATCAACTGGATCACTTACATGGAATTTATTAAGTACTTTTAAATCTCCCATATTAGCAGATGCTGCTTGGTAAGTAGGAGTTTCAACGATATTCTCGTGAGCTTTCAATCTTAATATTCCATAATATCTTACTGCCATATACATAAGAATTCTGGCAGCATCCCCCTTATCTTTATCTCCTGGATACCATTTACCACCATGACTAAATACTCCAGTTGGACCTTGCCCATCTACATAGTGGTGATTATTTCTTTTTGAGTTAATATTTTTCTCGCAGGCTCTTAAGTTATGTAAATCTGATGCTTGGTTTTTCTCGCTTGTTTTAACTCTTGGTACACCTAACTTAGAATTAGGCCATACGTGTTCACGGTTCCAAGGATCTCCTCCAGTCCATTTATTTACATAATGGATTCTATCATACATACCAAGAACATATCCAGGTTTTTCAGGGTCTTCGTCAGTTTTTTCAAGTGCTTCTCTTACAGCACCATAACTTATTGCTGTCATTCTTGTAAGAATTTTTTGAAGTTCAAGAATTAACTCCTCACCGTTTTTATTAGCTAGGCTGTCATAATATCCATTTGGAATATCATTTCCTTCGTGCTCATGGTCACCCTCTTCTGGATCTGGATTAGGATTTGGGTTTGGATCTTTATCTTTATATTTTGCAACAAGTTTAACATTTTTTAAAACTTCATAAGGGAATGTAATTTTACTTCCATCTACATACCATCCCTCAAATACTTTATCTGGTTTTGTTGGATTTCCAGGATCTTTTATTTTTTCGCCTTTCTTAGCAATATGACCTGCAATTGATGTATTACCATTTAAAGTACCACCATCTAAATCATATGTTACACTATACTCCTCAGTAGGATCGGGATTTGGATCTGGATCTGGGGTAGGATTAGGAATAACTTTTTCTTTATAACTTGCAATTAAAGTTAAATTCTCATTTAGGATAAACGGAGATTTAACTACCTCACCATTTTCCTTTTTCCAATCTACAAAGTCATATCCTTCTTTTGTAGGTGTAGGAAGTGTAACGCTAGAGCCTTTTTCTTTTTTTATGTTGTCTATGATATATTTTCCATCAATATGACCGCCATTTAAATTAAGAGTTATTTCATACTCAGTTTTTGAAACCTTAGGTGGAATAAGGGTTATTTTTTTTACTACCGAGTAAATATTATCATTTATTCTAACACTACATTTAATTTCAACCTCAGTATTTTTTTCTACTTTTTTAGTTATAACAAATTTATTCTTGTCAACATTTTTTAAATATGTGGAGTTAACAACCTCATAGATGAAATCATAGTTTAAAAGTTTTTCATCCATCTCAAAATTCTTAGATACACTGTCTTTGGTATCCCCTTTGTCAAATTTAAAATCAATTTCATTAAGAACATTCTCAGCTGTTGCTTTATCGGTTTTTAAATTGGCACATCCTATAATAAATGTAAGTAAAAAAAGTATCATGAATGTAAAACCTAACAAATAAATCTTTCTTATTTTCATACTATGCCTCCACCTTTTCTTGCATATATATTTTAACATATATGGCAATATTTATTTTTATTTATTATATTTTAAAAAAGTAATTTTTAATTTTATTTCTATTATATTTATAAAGATTAAAGGGGGATAATATGA
>CAUUCL010000024.1:0-8381 GCA_963543845.1 uncultured Acholeplasmataceae bacterium | reverse complement strand
AACGCCGAAGATAGTCCTAAGGGGCAAAAATAGGAAACTGCCAGTTTCTTTCTACAATTTAAATATATAAATGCCTACATAGCTCAGTTGGTTAGAGCACTTGACTGTTAATCAAGGGGTCCAAGGTTCGAGTCCTTGTGTGGGCGCATTTTTTATAATTTATAGTGGACATTTTAAAAGAGTGTCCACTTTTTTAAAATGTTAAGGAGTTTTATGGGAAAATCAAAAAAAAGTTTTTACTTAATTTTAATTTTAGTTTTTTGGCAATTTTTTTTATTTGGTTGTAAAAAGACAGAACCTAAGAAAAATATTGATGATAAAGGACAAAATTACATAGATTATTCAAAAAAGAAAAATGAATTTGAAAATAATAATTTTGTTAAAAGAGATATAAAAGATATATTTGATATTAAAATCATGGATGAGCTTATGATTGAAAATACAATGAATGAAAAGTATTTTTTAAAAAAGACAGCACAATCCGATTTATTATTTTCTGCATTTTCTAATATTTTAAATAACACAATTAAAAATCAGATAATATATTATAGGCTAGATATTTGTAGTTCTGAGTTTGAAGATTTCAAAAAATACGATATCGGAAAGTATAAAAATTTAATAAGTAAAATAGAAAATAAATATGAAATACCAAACGATAAATATTTTATTGAAGGAAGAGAAAATTTAGGGCTTTTAGAAAATGTAAAAGATGGCAAAAGTTATCTAGAAATAGACAATAAAACTCTATCGCATAATAAAAACATACTTCCACAAAATGATAAAATATTTTATTATACACTCATTGGTGGGAAAATAAAATATGCATTTATTTTTAAAGACACAAATATATTTAATATAAAAGATGAAAACATATTACTTAATAACTATGAAAATTTTGAAAAACCCAATAGTTTAAAATTTAATTTAGGATATATAGAAAAAGATATTATAGTAAATAGTGTAGATGAATCATTAAAAAATAGTGAAGAAATTAAAATCCCGTACTATGTATCAATTATAGGAGAAGGGGTATTTAAAAATTTTACAAATTTAAAAAAGATAAATTTAACAAATATACGCGAGATAAAAAAAGAGGCTTTCAGAAATACTAAATTAGAAAAAATTAACTTACCTAACTTATTAAAATTAGGGGAGATGGCGTTTAGCAAGTGTGAAAATTTAACTGTTGCAAATATGCCAATTCTTACCGAGGTTGATTATAAAAGCTTTGAAAATTGTAAAAATCTTGAAGATATTTATCTAAATAATTGTAATTATATAAAAGATTATGCCTTCTCAAATTGCTATAAGCTTAAATTTAAAAAAGATATTTTAAATATTAGTCTTGAAAAACTTGCCTTTAATAACTGTCCTAATTATGAAATTGCAAGAGAGGATAAATTAAATATTAAAAATGATACATTATTAGGATTTATTGATAAAGTTGGAAGAAATCTTTATATTAAAGAGGTAGTTATTCCAAGCAGTGTTAAAAAAATAGCTGATAAAGCATTTTTTCATACTGACATAAATAAGATAAATCTTTCAAATGTTGAATTAATTGGAAATGATGCATTTGCATATTGCCACTCACTAAAAAAAATTGATATAGAAAATACTAAAAAGCTCGGTGAAGGAGCATTTTACGAATGTACAAAATTAGAAGAGATAAAAAATTTAAATAATCTTAAAAAAATTTCAAAAAGTGCATTTGCTTATTGTAAAATATTAAAATCAATCGATTTAGGATTAGTTAATGAGGTTGATAATTATGCTTTTGGAAGTTGTAAAAATATTTCTAAAATTGATTTAAAAAATGTAGAGATACTTGGTGATAGGGTATTTTCATCATGTGATAAATTAAGCGAAATAGATTTAAGAAATATTAAAAAAATAGGAAATGAAATTTTTTTTGAATCTGATATAACAAGAACTATTCTAATAAATAAAAGTCCAAACGGCGAAAGTGATAATTACAAAGTTTTAAATGGCAAAAAAGTATATCGTAAATTAGATAATAAGTTAATATTATCAGTTAATTAGGAGGATAAAAATGAAGAAAAATATAAAATATTTAATTTTATTTATTGTCTTTTTGACTTTTTTTGCAACTTTTTTTGGTTGTAAGAAAAAAGAAAATGTTAAAGATAGTAAAAATGAGATAGATTTTGAGATTGCTAAAGATGAATTCATAAAGAAAGAATTTAAAAAAAGAAAATTAGAAGGTATAGAAAAAATTACTGTAAGTGAGTATTTAATAAGATATGATAAAGATGGCAAAAGATATCTTATAAAAAATCCATCTGGTAAATCTCATATAGGTGATAGTTTTGAAAAAGTTGAAAAAGATCAAAAGAAAAGAATCATTTATTATGAGCTAGATATTTGTAGATCTGAGTTTGAAGATTTCAAAAAATACGATATCGGAAAGTATAAAAATTTAATAAGTAAAATAGAAAATAAATATGAAATACCAAACGATAAATATTTTATTGAAGGAAGAGAAAATTTAGGGCTTTTAGAAAATGTAAAAGATGGCAAAAGTTATCTAGAAATAGATAATAAAACTTTTGGCCATGATAAAAACATACTTCCGCAAAATGATAAAATATTTTATTATACACTTATTGGTGGGAAAATAAAATATGCATTTATTTTTAAAGATACAAATATATTTAATATAAAAGATGAAAACATGCAACTTAATAACTATGAAAATTTTGAAAAACCCAATAGTCTAAAATTTAATTTAGGATATGTAGGAAAAGATATTATAGTAAATAGTGTAGATGAATCATTAAGAAATAGTGAAGAAATTAAAATCCCTTACTATGTATCAATTATAGGAGAAGGAGTATTTAAAAATTTTACAAATTTAAAAAAGATAGATTTAACAAATATACGTGAGATAAAAAAAGAGGCCTTTAAAGATACCAAATTAGAAAAGATTAACTTGCCTAATTTAGTAAAATTAGGGGAGATGGGATTTAGTGATTGTAAGTATTTAACAAGTATAAATTTTTCAAAACTTGAAAATTTGGAATCTTATGCATTCAATAATTGTGAGAGATTAAATAATATTAATTTAGAAAACATATTAGAAATTGGTGATTTTGCATTTGCAGGTTGTAAATCACTTGAAAAAATAAGTATGACAAAAGTCAAAAAAATTGGAGACCACAGTTTTTCAAATGCAACAGGCCTAAAAGAAGTTATTATGGATAATGTTGAAATAATTTCAAATGATGCTTTTTCAAATTGTAAGTCACTTGAAAAAGTAAGTATGATAAAGGTTAAAAAAATAGGTAGTTATTCTTTTCATGGATGCACATCACTTACTAAAATAAGCCTTGATAATATTTTAGAAATTGCAACTTTTTCTTTTGGTGATTGTACAGCATTACATACTGTATTAAATATAGATAAAGTAAAAAAAATAGGTTCTAATGCTTTTTATGGCTGTTCTAGTTTAAAGATGATTGATTTAAAAAATGTTGAAGAATTTGCCGATAATGCTTTTGCATCATGTACTAGCCTTGATGAAATAAATTTAGAAAATGCAAAAAAGATAGGTAATTATGCCTTTTCAAAATGCAATTTTAACTATGTTGATTTAAAGAATGTAGAAGAGGTTGGTAAAGGGGCTTTTTCATCTTGTAAAAATTTAGTACACATCAATTTAAGAGGGTTAAAAAGATTAAGTCAGTACATTTTTGGAGATTGCGTTAAACTTTCAAATATTAGTTTAGACAATGTCGATGTAATTGATAGTTTTGCATTTGCTGGATGTGATAGTTTAACTGAAATTGATTTAAAAAATGTTAAAGAAATTGGTCAAATTATATTTTCAAGATGCTACGAATTGCAAAGAATTCTAATAAATGGCAGTATGTACGGTGAAAATGAAAATTTCCGTGTTGAAGATGGGAAAAGAGTATATAAAAAATCGGATAATCAAAAAATAATAGATCTAGAGTAGATGATAAATTGGCAACGCAACTGTGTTGCTGATTTGTTTTTATTTTCATGATGCCTGAAGTTTTTGATATACGGGTCAAAAAATATGTAAAAAAATAAAGTTTTTAACTTACAAGTCAAAAACTTTTAATATTTATTATTTTTTTATATAATATAAATAGGATGTGAAACAGTGAAAAAAATAGTAAAAAGACCCATATATTTAGATAGGCTTATAAAAAATAAAGATAAGGATACAATTAAAATAATTTCAGGACTACGTCGCGTGGGTAAGTCATCGCTTTTAAAAATGTATAAATCTTATTTATTGGAAAGTGGCATTAAAGATAATAATATCATCGATATAAATCTTGAATCACTTGAAAATAGGAAATTATTAGACTGTAATTTATTTTATGAGTATGTTAAAAGTAAAATACCAAAAATAGGAAAAACCTATTTACTTTTTGATGAAATTCAAGAAGTTAAAAACTGGGAAAAGGCGATTGAGAGTTTTAGGATTGAGTTTGATGTTGATATTTATATAACTGGTTCTAACGCTTACTTACTTTCTAATGAACTTTCAACTTTAATAGCAGGCAGATATATAGAAATAAAAATGCTTCCTCTTTCATTTAAAGAATTTCTTGATTTTTATAATTTTAATAATAATTTATCAATTGATGAAAAATTTACGATATATCTTAGATATGGTGGCCTTCCTATATTAGCAGAATATAGTGATAATCCTGATTTGATTCGTGATGTTTTAGATGGTATTTACTCAACTGTTATTTTAAAAGATATTCTTCAAAAAAATAAAACAATCAATCAAAGTACACTTTCAAAAATATCTATGTTTTTATCATCTAATATAGGCTCAATTACTTCGCCTAATAATATTGGTAATATTTTATCTAGAAATAAAGATTTAGATAGTGAAAAAAATAATATTGCATCTAAGACGGTTGAAAAATACATTGAAATGCTCAAAATGGCATATTTTATATATCCAGTAAATAGATATGATATTAAAGGTAAGGAGCTTTTAAAAAGCTTATATAAAATATATATAGTTGATATTGGTTTTAGAAATTTACTTTTAGGATATCAAAATACTGATATTGGTCATATACTAGAGAATATAGTCTTTTTAGAACTTATAAGAAGAGGATATCGTGTATATATTGGAAAAATAGGAGATTATGAAGTTGATTTCATTGCAGAAAAATTAGATGAAAAAGTATATATTCAAGTATCCGAGAGTATATTATCTGATAATGTTAAAAATAGAGAATTAAGATCTTTAAATTTAATTAAGGATAATTTTAAGAAAATAATTTTGACTCTCGATAAAAGTCCAGTTTCATCATATGATGGAATAGAAAATATAAATCTTATAGATTGGCTTTGTGATTGTTAGATTTAAAATACCCGTGCAGTTTATGTTGCATGGGTATATTTATTTAAAAGATATCTCATCATAGTCTAAGTTTTTACTTAAGCAAATACTATCTCCATATATCTCAGATAGTAATTCGGGTTTAATTATGTTATTAGAAGGACCTTCTTTATATAATTTGTTGTCTTTTAAAATATAGCAGTATGAATCAAGATATAAAGCGTGATTTGGGTTGTGAGATGACATAATTATAGTTTTATTTTCAGAAAGTTTTTTAAGATATCTTAAAAAAATAACTTGATTTTTAATGTCTAGTGCTGACGTTGGTTCATCTAAAATTATAACATCTGTATTTTGTAAAAAAGCTGATGCTAAGGCGCAAAGCTGTTTTTCACCACCACTTAATTGTCCTATTTTTTTATCAAGTAAGTATTCAATATTAAGCTTTTGGGATATTTTAATAACTTTATCAAAGTCTTCTTTTTTAGGACTTTTGAAAAGATTTATCGTGTTTAAAAGTCCATAGGAAAGATAATCTTTTACTAATATATCACTATCAACACTAATTTTTTGTGGAACATAGGAAAATATTTTGCATCTGTTTTTAATTTTAATAGCTGCTAAATTTGTATCATCATATAAAACTTGTCCATAAGTTGGTTTATATATTCCAGCTAAAAGTTTTATAAGGGTAGTTTTACCTGAACCGTTTAATCCTAAAATAATATTTACTTTATTTTCATTTATTTGTAAATTTATTGTATCAATTATATTTTTACTATTTTTAAAATATTTAAAAGATAAGTCAGATGTTTTAATTGTCATTTATTTTCCTCCTTTTAAATATTACTATAATTAAAAATATTATTGCGCTAAATATACCAGTAATAGCACTTATTGGAATTTCTGATTGAGTGAATGAGCGTGAAATTATATCAGTTAAAACCATAAATATTGCTCCAAATACTATGCAAAATGGAATACTATATTTAGTGTTTTTACCAATAATTATTCTTGTTATATGAGGAATTAAAAGCCCAACCCATGCGATAGCACCTGAAAAGGCTACGGTTGATGCTGTTAGAATTGTTGATATTATTATAAGAGTAAGTCTAAAGGCTTTATAATTTATTCCTTTAGTCTTAGCTTCATCTTCACCAAGAGCAATTATGTTGATATGCCATCTTATTAAAATAATGGAAATTGATAAAATGGTGACAATTGGAGTAAGAATTATTAAATCTGATAACTTGGAATTTGAAAAAGATCCCATAAGCCAGTAGGTAATTGTCGCAAGAGTAGAATCAGAATTTACAGAAAACTTTATTACTGAAAGAATTGATGCCATAAAAGATGATACTATAACACCTGCAAGTATTAAAATGGTAGTTTTATTGTTTGTGAATATTTTAGAAATTGCAAGCGTTATAAATACAGTTGCAATTCCCATTGTAAAACTAAATACTGTAATAAAAAAAGATGAAAGTCCAAGCAAAATAGCAAACGCCGCCCCAACAGCTGCACCGTTTGATACACCTAGTAAATTAGGTGAGGTTAGTTTATTTTGAAAAATTTCTTGATAAACTAAACCCGATATTGAAAGGGCAATACCAGTTAAGGTAGCGATGATTGTTCTTGGAAGGCGTGAGAATATTATTATATTTTTTTGAATTTCATATTCTTTATTATTTGTGAAGATGATTTTAAATATATCCTTAAATATAATGTTATATCTTCCAATAGAAATTGCAAGTATAAAAAGAAATGCAAAGAATACAATCGATGATGTAAATAAAGAAATTCTAAATATTCTTTGCTTTTTATCTTTATTCATATAAATTCATTCCCACAGGATTTAAACCATTTAGCATATAATCTACTTCATTATCTTTAATATCAAAGTTAAAATATTCTTTTAAATTTGTTTTGATGATATTTTTAATATTATATTCAAATATATCAGGATATAGTAAATTCGCTTGATGACGCAAAAATACACTAGACATAGCCGATATTTGTTCAAGCTGACTAACTGCTACAGGAATATTAAAAACATTATTATTTTTTACAGCATTTAAAGTATTATATTTATCGCTTTTTAAAATATTATAATTTATTTTTTGATAAATCCCACCAAGAGTAATAATATCTGGATTAAGTCTAATAATTTCTTCATATTGAGGCCTGTTAGTTTTTAAATTTTTACCAATGTATTCAATATTTAAAACTCTATATGCATACTCAAGGAATGATCCTTTTAAATCTGTATATTCAACTCCATTTTTCTTATCACCACGAACATAATATAAACTTCTTTTTTTAACATTATGTTTTTTTAATGTTTCCTTAATTTCATTTATCGCATTAGTAATTTCCTTTTCCCATTTATTTGCTTTTTCTAATACCTTTTCATCATCCCATATCTGTTTTATTAGATTTGAAAAAAATGTAACATAATTATCAAATGTAGGGTTTCCATAAAGAGAAACGCAGACAGCATTTATTCCATGTGCTCTTAGATCGTCGGCAATATATTTTTCTGGTGCAAAAACCAAATCTACACCACGCTTTAAAAATGTTTCAAAACTATCACGATATCCGTATTGAAAATGTTCTTTTGATTTAGGATAAATATGATTTAACCAACTATTTTTCAGCGTTCCTTTATAAGCACCATCAATTTTATCTCCAAGACCAAATGCTACTAATAAATCATAAGTTGTTCTTGAGACTGCAGCAATTTTTGTAGGATTTTTTTTAATAGTTGTTTTATCTCCTACAATGTCAACTACGGTAATTTTTTTATCATTTGATTTAACACATCCAATTAGAATGAATGATAAAATCAAAGTCAATATTAAAAGTGTATATTTTTTCATATGTCTCTCCTTAGAAAGTTATTATCTTTAATTATTCTATCATACCACTGAAAAAAAAAAAAAAACGATGTGCTCAAAAAAATAAAATAAAAGGGGCTGTAAAGAAATAAGGCTCTAAAAGACGCACAGTAAAATGTGCGTTT
>CAUUCL010000023.1:0-10023 GCA_963543845.1 uncultured Acholeplasmataceae bacterium | reverse complement strand
TTTATTTTTATCATATTGCTCCTTATAATAATTCTACATTTATCTCAAGCGATACATCTTTTTTATTTTGTAAGTCCATACTTAATATTCCATCTTTCATATCTAAATTAACACTCTTAGATATGCCATCTTCAGTTTTATAATCAAGTGTGAAAGTTACTTTATAATCCTCATATTCTGTTTGATTTACACTTGGATTTTCTTTGTATAGTCTAAATACTAATCGATTATCTTTCTCTTTTAATACAACTCTTTCACCAAGCTCTGATTTTGTAAATAATTTATCATAATCAAATGTAAACTTATATTCTCTATTTGCAACTTTTAATATATCTAATGACCAGCTTACAAGTTTTCCAAATTCATCTTGATTGTATTTAGTCTTTGCCTCTGTTAGTCTTATTTTATTTTCAATAAATCTTATATCACTTGATCTAAAGAATAATCCCTTTAATAAAGCATCAACTAGATTATATTGTCCAGAGTTTGAATTTTGCATACTATAAAATATATTTAGTTTTTGAAAGTTCTCAGTTTTAAGAACCTTTATAGTATTATCACCTGTTACTTTGAACTTATAAAAATCGCCATCTTTTTCAATTTCAGAATTTTCGACTTTAACATCATAGTTATATAACTCATCTAGATTTTGCAATTTAAACTTACATTCATCTCCTAATTTTAAACTTGCACTTGAGATAAACTTAACATATCTAGTTGAATCTTTTGCTATTTTTATAATATGTTTTTTTTTCTTATATGATGCAACAACTTGAGTATCCTCTTTTATTCTAATTTTTATCTTGCCATCATCTAATTTACTTATTTGTTCCTCGCCATTTACCTTTAATGATATTAGCTCATTAACATTATCTTCTAGTATTTTTAATGTTATTTCCCTGTCATATTCTAAATTTGATAAATCAGTTGTTCCATCTACAACTTTCATCCTATCTTTATCAATTTGTAACTTATATTTTTTGCTTCTTTTCTCGTTTAATAACTCTCTCTCACTTTGCAGTTGGATGTTTTTTCCAACTTGTTTCATACATCCTGTAAAAACTAGTAGTCCGATTACTAAAAAAAATATATAACTAAAAGCCTTTTTCATATTTTTTCGCTCCTTTATGCTATTTTTTAATACTCTCATTTTTTCGTTTTTTATGCCTAGAATTTTTAAGCATACAACTATATTTTAACATTTTTAACTATTTTTAGGGCTTTTTTGGCTATTTTCTAAATAAAAAACTAAATAATTGAGCATCCATTTACAAAATAAAAAATAAAAAAGCTCACACATTTTGTGAGCTAAACTTACTCTTAATTATTTTAATTGCATCAAAATATCCCTTTGTTCCAAGGCCTAAAATGTTAAAATCAGAGACATCTTTTAATAAATCTTGCTTTCTAAAATCCTCTCTTTTCAAAATATTAGATATATGAAGATTTATTTTTAGAATATTTAATGCTGCAAGAGAATCTCTTAGAGAAACCGATGTATGAGATAATCCTCCCGCATTTATAATAAGTGCATCAATTTTTTTAATTTGATTTAATTTAGAGATTATTTTTCCCTCAAAGTTTGACTGATAGTGAACTATTTTAATATCTTTATTTTTTGATTTTATCTCTTTAATTAAATCCTTTAAATTTTTATCTCCATAAATACTAGTTTCCCTCTTTCCAAGAAGTTCTAAATTAGGTCCACTAATTATTAAAACTTTTAATTTTCTCATTTATCTCACCTATAATATCAGATATTTCTAAATCGTCAGTCTCAATTTTAATATCAAAGTATTTTTCATAAATCAGATATCTTTTGTTAAATACTTTGCTTACTCCATTTTTATAAATTATATGAGGAGTTTTTATATTTTTATAATTTAGCCACTCTAGTGAATTATGTAAATAAATAATTATATTAGATGAATCCTTTAAAAAGTTCATAATCTTTTCATTTAAAACTACCCCACCACCAGTTGATATAACAAATGGCTTTTTGGAATTTTTAGAATCTAAGAAAAGTTTTTCTTCTTCCAATCTAAAATCTTTAATGTTTTTTAAATTTTTATCTAGCCTAATATTATTTTCATCTAATATCTTGTCAGAATCATAGAAGTTATAATCTAACTCTTTGGCTAAAATTTTACCAATTGTAGTTTTTCCTGCAAGCGGCATCCCAATAAGAATAATATTATATTTTGAAAAATTCTTTGACATCCTTTAATACATCCTCATATAAAGTATCACTTTTAGCATCATATACTTTTATATCCATTTTATTTTTAAACCAAGTTTTTTGTTTTTTAGCAAGTTGCATTGTATTATTTAAAACTAAATTTATATACTCATCCTCGCTTATTTTTTTATCTATTAAATCTAACATTTGCTTATATCCTAAAATATTTTTTAATTTATCCTTGTATTTAATTAAAGATTTTACCTCACCTAAAAAGTTATTACTAAGCTGGTCTTTAATTCTTTTTATGACTTTATCTTTTAAAGTATTTCTTTCTAAATCAAGATAAACTATAAGCTGGTCATAAACTTTTACATTCTCATTTTGATTTAAAGATGGAGTATCGCCATTTAATATTTTCATAACTACTCTATCAACTTTTCGCTCGTTTAAAAAATCAATCACGCAATTAGGATCTTTTTCTTTTATATAATTTACTTTATAATCTAAATTCTTTTTTAATATCTCACAGTTAGAATCTCTTTTTAAATTAGGGGAGAATTTATAATCATATAAAACACTTTTTATATAAAAACCACTTCCTCCAACAATTAAAGGATAAGTGCTTTTTTCGATAATTTTTCTAACATCTTTTTGATAATCATAAACGCTATAATCATAATCAAGTGATATTTTATCTAAAAGCTCATGCGGATATTTTTTTTGAAGATTTTTATCTATTTTATCCGATCCTATATCAAGACCTTTATAAACTTGTACAGAATCTCCATTTATTAGCGCAATATCATTTAATTTATCCTTTAAAAAAATTGCAAGATTAGTTTTACCTGTGGCAGTAGGTCCGACGATTGCTACAACTTTTTTCATTTACAAAACCCTTTTAAATAGTTTCTCAATTTCTTGTTTTGTCAATTTTATAATTGTCGGTCTTCCATGTGGGCAGTGATAAGGATTATCACAAAGACTAAGTCTTTTTAAAAGTTCTGAAATTTCAGCAAACGATAAAAGATGATTAGCTTTAATTGATTTTTTACAAGCATTCATTTTAAATTTATCAATTAAAAACTTTTGATAGTTTACCTCTTCCATATTTATAATGCAATTTATTAAATATTCCAAAACCTCATCAAGCACAACAGATTCTAAACTAGTTGGATATTTTAAAACCTCACCTAGATTATTTATTAAGAAGCCATGACGATTAAAAAACGCTTTATTTTTAATCATGATTTTTATCTCTTCATCTTTTAAGTTAGGCTTATATGGAAATAAATACTCTGATAAAAATTTTATATCAACTGGCTGATTTAAAAATATTTCGTAATTTATTCTCTCAGCGGCTGCGTGCTGGTCTAGCAAGAATAGTCCTTCTGCATTTTGAAAAAGTAAAAATGTTTTATGGAATGTTCCAATATATTCCATAAAAGGTATTTTATTTTCCTCTTTTATAATTAAACTTTTCTCCTCAAAAAAAGTAAGCGCATTTTGAATTTGTTTATTTTCTTCAAGATAAGTACTTGAAAGAGTGGTTTCTAAAATTGAGCTTTCAGTATCTAAGTTATTAAAAATAGTTTTGTAACTTTCACTTTCACTAAACTTTTTATAATCCTTAGCAAGTTTTTCTTTAATCATTTGCGTTATTAAACTCTTTAGGGCATATTCATTTATAAGTTTAATAGTTAACTTTTGTGGATGAACATTAACATCTATTAAATATGGATCAAGCTTTAAATAAATAGAGACAATTGGGTATCTGTCTTGCATAATGTATCCTTGAAAAGCATCAACTACGGCCTCTTTAAGGATATAGTTTTGGACAAAACGGCCATTTACAAAAATATTAATATCATTTTTATTAGATCTAACATAATCAGGAGATACAATGATTATTTTCATTTTTATATTAGCTGTGCTACTATCTATTACAAGTAAATTTTTAGAAAAATTCTCGCCATAAACAGATGATATTAAATCATTAGGTTGGGCTTGCCCAAATGTTTGCAGGATTATTTTATCATCTATTTTAAGACAAAACTTAATAGTAGGATTTGCAAGCGCAAACTGCCTTACATAATCAATAATAATTTTCTTTTCTGTTTGCTCACTTTTTAAATATTTATATCTTGCAGGAGTGTTAAAAAATAAATCTTTTACAATTATCTCAGTTCCATCCTTGCATGGATAAAAACCTTTTTCAACAACATTTCCTGCTGATATTTTTAAAAAGTGTCCATCACCAATACTAGTTTTAGAGTATATTTCCATATTAGAAATTGAAGCAATCGAAGGAATTGCTTCTCCTCTAAAGCCTAGAGTTCTAATGTTTTCTAAATCACTTTCTGTAAATATTTTAGATGTTGCATGTCGCATGATTGATTTATCTAAATCATCACTATCCATTCCAATACCATTATCTGATACTTGGATATAACTAAGCCCAAAGCCTTTTATAAAAATATTAATCTCGCTCGCTAAAGCATCAAGTGAATTTTCAACTAATTCTTTTAATACATTAGCTGGTCTTTCAATAACTTCACCTGCTGCAATTTGATTTATTAAATTATCCGATAATACTTTTATTGCCATATTATTCCTTTTTCTGTAAATTTTTTAAATATATTAGCGCCTCAATTGGCGTCATATTATCTAGATTAAGTTTTTTAATCTCATCTAGTGTTTTATCAAATACTTCAACTTTTTCTTTGGCTTTAGGGCCTTCTTTAATATTTTTTATCTCATTAGTTGCGCTATTTTTTTCAAGTTTTTCTAAAACCATCCTAGCAGTATTTAAAAGCTGGCTAGGAAGATTAGCAAGTCCCGCAACATCAATTCCATATGAATTTTTGCTAATTCCTTCTAATATTTTATATAAAAATACCATCTTATTATTTTCAAGCTTAACAATAGCATTTAAATTTTTTATATTCTGATATTTATTTTCTAAATCAGTTAGCTCATGATAGTGAGTCGAAAACATTAAGTGACATCCCACATTTTTAATAATGTAATCTAGGATTGCATAGGCTAATGCCATTCCATCAAATGTTGCTGTTCCTCTTCCGATTTCATCAAAAAATAAAATTGAGTTAGCACATGCTCCTTTTATCGCATCATTTGCCTCAACCATCTCAACCATAAAAGTTGAAAGCCCTCCTGCGATATTATCGCTTGAACCAATTCTTGTATAAATTTTATCATAGATAGGAATACTCGCATAATCACACGGAACAAATGATCCAATATGAGCAAGATATACACAAAGAGCAACTGTTCTCATATAAGTAGATTTTCCGCCCATGTTAGGTCCTGTAATTATATTTACATCACCTTTTTGCATTTTAGCATCATTAGGAATAATTTTAGTAAACTTTTCAACTACAGGATGTCTTGCATTTTTTAAATCTAATATATTAAGATTATTATATTCTGACATTTTATAATTATTTAAAAGAGAAACATAAGAAAGAGATTGGAATGTGTCAAGAATTGATATATTTAAAGCAAGTTCTTGAAGTAAGTTCTTTTCTTTTAAAATCTCATTTTTAACACTTTTAAAAATTTCGTACTCTAAATCATTTATTCTTTTTTCACAATTTATAATTAAATCTTCTCTATCCTTTAAATCTTTAGTTGTAAATCTTTCTAAATTAGTAAGAGTTTGTTTTCTTTTATATCCATACTCATCTTTAATTAAATCAAGATTTCCTTTTGATATTTCAATATAAAATCCAAATACACTATTATATGATACTCTTAAATTTTTTATTCCAGTTTTTTCTCTTTCTTTTTCCTCGTATTCCTTAATCCAGTCATTATTAGTTTTATTGATATTTTTTAAATCATCTAAATCTTTATTAAAACCTGATTTAATAATTCCACCTTGAGTAATTGCTCTTTCAGGATTTTCAAGAATTGCTCTTTCAATTAAATCTTTAATGTTTTTCATCTCACTTAGCTTACTTGCAAAGCTTATAAGATTATCTATTTTACTTTCACATAATATTTTCTTAATATTAGGAATAGAGTTTAAACTATTTTTAAGCCAGATTAAATCAATCGGATTTAAATTATTTGTGCTAAGTCTTCCTAAAATACGGTTTATATCATAAATGTATACAAGCTCTTTTTGGAGATTTTTCAAAATATCAATCGATGATAAGTCCTTAACTAAATTTATTCTATACTTTAACTTATCATAATTTTTAATAGGATTTAGCATAATCTGCCTTAAATATCTTGCGCCTTGTGCTGTTTTAGTTTGATTTAAAACATTAAAAAGAGTGAACTCATCATTTGAAAAATTAGATCTAAATATTTCTAGATGATCAAAAAACTTATTGTCCACAAATAAATAATCATCCCCCTTTTCAATAATAAAAGGCTGCATATGATTAAGCTCTTGCATTTGCTTTTCTTTTAAAAAGTTTAATAAAAGACAAGCCGATTTTTTAGCATCTACATCCGTAATTTCTTTTAATAGTTTACTTTCAAATATTTTATGATTGTTATACTCATTTACAAGAATATTTTTATCAGTTATACTTTTAATAAATTCTTTATCATAAAGATATGATATAACAACTTCTTTTACTTCAAGATTTTTTAAATTTTCTAAAACATCCATTTTTTTAAGAGGATATTTTAGAAAACTCTCTCCTGTTGATATATCTGAATATGACATATAAAAGCCAAGTTCAAAAAAAGAAATAGCTGCGATAAAGTTATTTTTGCTATCTTGCAATATTCCATCATCAATTACCTGACCAGGGGTTATTAGTTTAATAACTTTTCTTTCAACAAGTCCCTTTCCAGGAGGAGTGATTTGTTCAGCGATTGCAATTTTATAACCATTATCAACTAATTTTTTAATATATGGCTTTACTGCATGATGTGGCATTCCGCACATCGGAATATCACGATTAGATGATTTTTTAGTAAGTGTTAGCTCTAATAATTTACAAACCGAAACTGCATCGTCAAAAAATAGCTCGTAAAAATCACCAAGTCTAAAAAAAACTATCGCATCTGGATAGTCTTTTTTAATTTCAAGATATTGCCTAACAAGTGGTGTTTCTTCTTTTTTTTGCGGCATTTATTTTCCGTAAAATAGTACGAAGTAAATTACTGCACCAATTATTCCAAGTGATATTAAAATACTTATAACAACAGCTATCTTAGGTCCAACATTACTTCTACGGTGTGCTTTTTTAAGTTGTTTTTTTCTAGCCTTTTTATTTTTCTTACTATCATACTTATCTAGAAAATCTGGCATTTCATCAGTTATCAAATCATTTTCAGATGCCCTAATTAAATCGTTTCTTTCAACTGCGATTGGTGCAATGATTGTTGTAGGCTCAATAAAATTTGGTTCAGCATCAAATGTGTTTTGTCTGTAAGCATTGTAAGTTTGTTTTTTAGATTCTTCTAAATCTTCTTCTCTCTTTTTTTCTTCTTCTAATTTATTTTGGGTATAGTTAGTAATATTTACACCAGAGTTATCGACATCTAGGTTATCAAAAAAGTCAAAATCATCACTTTTTGAGTTTATCTCAATATGGCTTTGACGAAGTTTTTCTTCTTCTAATTCTCTTCTTTTTTCAAGAAGTTCTTTCTCTTGTGCCAATCTTTCTCTTTCAAGTTCTAACTTTTCATGCTCAAGTTTTTTTCTTTCTTCTTCAAATAAAAGATCTTCTTGTCTTTTTCTTGCGTATTCTTCTTTTTCTTTTTGAATTTTGAATTCTTCAAAATTAATATCTATTTTTTCAAGACCTTTTTTAATTTCTCCGATTTTACTTTTTAGCATATCAAGTTTTAAATTAGCCTGATTAACAATTAAAATTAAATCACTATCAAGTGGGATTCCTTTATAAGTTAAAGTAAGTTCTTCATTTAATAAACTGCAATTGCTAATTTCTCTTTCATGATTGCTTTTACTTCTTTTATAATCTAGAACAACTTCATAGTTTATCTCATCAACTGCTTCTAAATTTAAAAGTTCAACATTTGTCTTAAGAGCATCAACTCTTGGTTCAATATCGTATATCTTATTTAAAAGAGTATTATATTTTTCCCTAAAATCATCTTTGAAATGTTCAGTCTTTTTATGCTTTTCTATTTTATCGTTTGCTCTTTTTAAAAGTTCTTCCTCTTTTAATTTTTGGTCTATTTGCATTAAAAGATCTTTTGATGTTTCAAGTTTTTTCTCCATTAAAGTAAGAAAATCTCTAACATCATTTTTTCTATTTACTAAATCATTATCAAAACAAAGTTTAAGATTTTCATCAACTTTTCTAAATTCTTTGCGATAGTCAATATTTAAATTTTCTAAATCAGATACTTCTTGATATAGCTTTTCAATATTTTCTTTTCTTACATTATCACTATTTTCTAAAACGCTGTATAACGCATTAACTCTCATCTCGACAGCAATAAGTGAGTTTCTTAGATTGACTATTCTCTTTCTTGACTTAGAAAATTTTTCATCATCAATTTCAAAAGAACTATCTTGCAGTTCCTCATCTTGAAATTTTTTATTTTCTAATTTAGAATCTTCAATGCTAACATTTTGCAAATTACCATCAATATTCACTTTCTTAGTTTCTTCTTTAATTATGACATTATCATTTCTTGAGCTATCATCTACAAAAGTTTTACTTTTATTAACATATCCAACTTCAACTTTTTGATAAAGCGGTTTAGCCTCTATCTCACGATATGCAGCCTCATCGTTAAATATTCCGCTTTGCTCAAAGTTTTTAACCTCATCAGACACACCCTCTAAATCATTTAATTCAATATTATAAATAGCATTAGAAGATGGCTTAATGTATAAATCAGATGTTTGAACAGAACCAGATAGGATTAGCTCAATAATACTTTCTTTATTTAAATCAATTGTTAATTTTAATTTATTGTTAGTTGAAAATCTTTGAAGTTGAGTAATAGTCATTTTAACAAGTTCAGCTTCAACTTTCTCGCTGTATTTATTTGTATCTTTAAGCTTGTTTATAATTTGGTCTAAAAATTCACCTTTTTTAAATCTTTGAGGAATTGAAAGTTCATACTTTTGTGAAAGTTCTCTTATTTCTTGAACAGTTGCAGATTTATATAATACCGGTCTAAAAACATCAGGAGTAAGACCATCAATTTCTCCTTTTTTATCTGTGAATACTTTGCTAAGAGATAAATTATATCTAAGAATATTATTAGTTATTTTCATCTCTTTTATCTTCTCAGCTTCTTTAATTATTTTTAAAAGATTATCCTCTGAAAATTTAACATCAATCATATAAGATAAGATCATCAGCCATAACTCTTTTAAATACTCATAATTTAAATTATCATCTTTAAATGATGCAAGTAAGTTTTCAAGTTGATATTCAGAATATGTTAAAAACCATGACAGACGATATTTTTTCTCATCTGCTACTGTAAAGCGAGTTTTTATAAGCTCCTGAACAGGATCGTTTAAAATCTTTTTTAAAGCATCCATTCTAATTTTTTTAGGTATCTTAAAGCCAAAAGATAGTAATAATTCACTAGCTTGAAGACCTGTAAAACAAATAAAGTTTTCAACCAAATCGGCTACTTTGTAAGTTTTATTTTTTACAATTATTGCAGAGTTTACATTTAATCTATTCATTAAATTTATCCCTTTCCTTTTATTTTTAATTACCTATTCATTTTACAATAATTGAAACCTTTTTCAAAATAGTTTTACCTAAAAAGGCTATATATAGCGAATTTCTAGACTTTTTAAGTTATTTCAAAAATAAAAGGGGCTGTAAAGAAACAAAATAAAAATTGTTTCCTACAGCCTTTTT
>CAUUCL010000022.1:0-12512 GCA_963543845.1 uncultured Acholeplasmataceae bacterium | reverse complement strand
AAGAATCCTTGGTAAATTTTTCCTCGGTGAATCCTTGCTCATCAAAAAGGCTCGTATAATATAATCAAAAACAAGGAGGATTTATGTTTTTTGGTTATATTAGAGTAAGTACTGATAAGCAAACTATTGAAAACCAGCGATTTGAGATATTAAATTATTGTAGTAAAAGGGGTTATGAAATTAATGACTGGATAGAAGAAACTATATCAGGAACAAAAAATTATTCTAAAAGAGCTTTAGGTAAACTTTTAAAGGAAGTAAAAAAAGGCGATTATATAATATGTTCTGAACTTTCAAGGCTTGGTAGGTCATTGTTTATGATTATGGAGATATTAAACATCTGTATGCAAAAAGAGTGCATTGTGATCACTATTAAAGACGGCTATACTTTAGGGGATGATATTCAAAGTAAGGTTCTTGCCTTTGCGTTTGGCTTATCTGCTGAGATTGAGAGAAATTTGATATCTCAAAGAACAAAAGAAGCTCTTGCTAAGAGAAAAGCTGAAGGGATTGTTCTTGGAAGACCAAGAGGAAGAAAATCATCTGCAACAAAGTTAACTGGTAAGGAAGAGTTAATTTTAAAATATATAAGCAAAGGGATTAGAAAATGCAGTATTGCTAGAAAGTTAAAGGTTCATAGAAACACTCTTTCTAAATTTTTGATCGAACATAATATTAAAATTTAACAAGTTATCAAATTTGACTTTTTTTATTCTTTATGATAGAATATCAAAGGTCATTCTTTACACCTAATGACTATAAAATTAAGGAGAATTATAGATGAATACTTTTGTAGCAAAAAAAGAAAATATAGAACGCAAATGGTATGTTATTGATGCAAGTGCTGCTCCACTTGGAAGAATAACTACTAAAGTTGCTAAAATTTTAATGGGTAAGGAAAAACCTATTTTTACTCCTAATTGTGATTGCGGAGATTATGTGATTGTTATAAATTCAGATAAACTTGTTTTAACAGGTTTAAAAATGAATGATAAAATATATTATCGCCATAGTGGATATAAAGGTGGTTTAAGACAAAGAACTGCTAAAGAACAAATTGCTAAGGATTCAAGATTTGTTATCGAACATGCAGTTAAAGGTATGCTTCCAAAGACAAAACTTGGCGGAGATATGTTTAGAAAATTATTTGTATACAAAGATGACAAACACACTCATCAAGCACAAAAACCAATTGTTTTGGGGGTAGAATAATATGCCAAAAATTCAAAATAAAGTAGTACAATTTTTAGGTACTGGTAGAAGAAAAAGCTCTGTTGCAAGAGTTATCCTTAGACCAGGAGAAGGAAAATTTTTAGTTAATGAAAGACCTTTTGAGGAATATATTCCATCAGCAGCAATGAGACTTGATGTTATGCAACCACTAGAAGTTACACAAAACTCAAAAAATTATGATGTTGTTTGTAATGTATTTGGTGGTGGAATAGCAGGTCAAGCAGGTGCTATAAGACTTGGTATTACACGTGCACTTTTAGAAATAGAACCAAGTTATCGTCCTCTTTTAAAACCACTTGGACTAATAACTCGTGATCCAAGAAAAAAAGAGAGAAAGAAATGTGGTCTTAAAAAAGCTAGAAAGGCTCCACAATTTTCTAAGCGTTAGAAAAATAAGCTGTATAAAAGATTGCTTTTATATGGCTTTTTTTATTTAAAGAAATTTTATTATTAAATTTTTAACCATCCTTTATAAAGTTAAAAAGTATATTTTTTGGTATAATATATATTATGAATAAATAGGTATTAAGGGGTAATATTATGAAGAAAATATTTTTATTTTTTATATCGTTTCTTTTTATTTTTTTACTAGTTTCATGTAAAGATAATAACAATAATGAACCAGCAAAAGATTATGAAAGACCACAAGCTGAAATTGAGGTAAATAAGGAAAAATCAAAATATTATTATGATAAAGTAGAACTTAATTTTACCTTGAAAATAAAAAATACATATAAGTTTAAAGATGGCGATAGAATAAGCGCTGAGTATAAAAATGCTGTAACAGGTGCTACTGAAAAGCCATATGCGGCTAAAGTTGGTGAAAATGAGTATATTCTTTATTTAACTAATCTTTCACATAACACTGATACTGAGGTTAAATTTAATTATCACTATCACTTCCGCGGAAAAGATTCAAAAAGACAAATAGCCGATTTAAAGGTTAATGCTAGTGGTGAAAGTGATCCATTAGATAACGCAGTAATTCGTGATTATGATGATTATATAAAATATGCTAAAGAAAATATGGAAGAGTATATTAAAGATGAGAATAAAAACATTAGAAAAAATTATATTCTAGAAAATGATATTGACTTTAAAGATAAAGAGTTCCTACCACTTGGATATAATTTTTCAGGAGTGTTTAATGGAAATAATCACACCTTTAAAAATATCTCATCAAGTACTATGATTTACGACACTTTTAAAAAAGATGGACAATCAAGTGATAAAAAAATACCTTATAAATATCACTTTTATGGAATATTTAAAAATCTTCTTGACGGAGGAGAGTTTAAAGATCTTAAATTTGAAAATGTTAATTTAAATAATTCAGAGGCTAAAAATAAAGACTCATACGATTATGATAGAAGCTATAAAGATTCTGGCTTTGGCTTAGTATGTGAAAGAGCAGGAGAAAATACAAGAATTAGCAATATCAGCCTTAATAATGTTAAATTAAACTTAACTGTAAAACCTGGATTTAAGGATTTAAATAAATCATTTTTAGATGCTAATTTTGGACTTATTGCAGGTTCTACTAGTGGACTTGTATCAAATATTAAAATATTAAACTCAGAAATTAAAATCAATAACAAAGGAGCAAGTGGAGCATCCCTTGGAATTGTTTTGGGAAGAGCAAATGATAAAGCGCTAGTTGAGTTTGTAAGCGTAAAAGATTCTATGCTTGATATTGTAAATAATATAAATCCTAATTTACTTTTACCAGATGATAATAAAGTAGATAGACCCTCAAGAGCAGTATCTGATTATTATAATAAACTTGGAGACAATCCTAAAAGAAATCTTAGTATTTATGCTGGAATTGTAGCAGGATACGTAACATCAAATAGCATATCAAGCCTTTATCTTGTAAATAACTTAGTTAGAAGTTTAGATGAGAAAAATACTGATAAAATCGCAACAGTTAGATTAAATGGAAAAGGAATAGGCTTTGATTTTGATGTAGCTTATTCGGATAAAAGTGGAAAAATATCTCTTACTGAAGTTGATAAAAAGTTTTACAGGGTAGGAGAGAGAGCCAGAGTTTATATGAGAACAGACACTTATACACCTAACCAAAGCGATGTAAATACAGGTGTTAAAAGATTATATATAAATAACCGTGAGATTAGTAAGTCCGATTTAAAAGAAGAGCCAAGGGTGCCATTTTTATACTATTATGAATTTACAGTATATGAAAATACAGATATTTTATCTATTACAAATACTTATGAAAAAAGAGAGGATGCCCAAAAAGAGAATGTTTACTTTGAAAATAATAAAAAGCAAGTTTATGAGAATATAACTCCTGGAACTTTTCCAAATGAGACACAATCACTTTTTAAAATTGAGCAAGATGCCTACTACCAAGTTAAAAAAGAAAAATACAATAAATACTTACATGGTTATGCAGTTATTACTTTTAAAGAGTTAAAAGATAAACCAAACAACCCTAACCAAGGATCTTCAAGCGAGAATAATAAGTATGAAAAAGTCTACTCTTGGGCTAAGATTGATCAAAATGGTAAATTTAGATTTTTAGTAAGAGGAAGAATTGAAAAAATTGAGATTATGGGGCAGTTTATATCAGAAAATAATATTGGTCAGGTTTATGGTTTTGGTAAGAAAATAACAGCTGCTTTTCTATCAGGTAATAAAACTGAAATCATTGGAGATGGACAAAATACTATTAGCAATATAAATTTAACCGAGATGTGTAAATACACATATAATCTAGGGTTATATGCATCAAATCATAACCAGCTTGAAATATTAAATACAGTTTTTGAAAATTACGTGATAAAAAATGAAAATGGAAATACTATCTTTGATATTAACTTTGATAAGAGTTTAGTTTTAAATCACTATAACAATCAAAATATCTTTATCGGAAATAAGCCAAGTTATCTTGGAAGTGATGTGGATGTTTTAATAAATAATACATTTAATAAAAATAGTAAAGAAGATATTAAAAAGTATTTAGTTTTAGGATATCTTATAAATGAGGAATGGTTCTTGAAGGAATTTGGAATATAATGGATATATCAAAATCACTTTTCTTAAACTTAATTAGATGTCATAATTTTGCTCCTTTATGGGAGATAAAATTAAAAAAAGAAAAAGCAATTATCACTTGCGATGATTTACAAAATCAAGAAACAAATGAGAAGATACTTGAAGTTTTAAAACATATGTATGATGAAGACGATGAGTTTATTCTTAAAAAAGATGACCTTCAAGTTAGAACATTGCAAGATGAGTATGCTAAGGTTGAAAGGTATGCAGATAGAATAGTTCAAAATAAATTTGCATCTAGAATAAAATCTAAAAGTATTGATACAAAACAATATCGTGCATTTGCAAATTATGAAGGATATAACTTCTATGCCTTTTTAGATATTTTAAAAGAAACAGATGATGAGATAAATGTTATAGAGGTTAAAGCATCTACAACATCTAAACTTTTAAAGTTAAATAAAACTAGAATTGAAGATGGAATTATAAATATTGTCTTTGATGAGAAGTTAAAAATAAAATTATCAAATCCATTTGGAGATTTTAGATACTTTTTTGACTTAGCATTTCAAAGATTTGTTCTAGAAAATTCAGATTCATTTAATCCAAATAAAAAAAAGGTAAACTATTATATTGCACTTTTAAATTCAGAATACATCCACGATGGCAAAAAAGAAAATGATGTTGATATATATGGTGATAGCTTAATTAGACTAATTGATGCTAATTTTATATCTGAGTATATTTTAAATACTAACTTTAAATATGAACTTGAAAATGCTATTAGTTATTTAAATAATGAAAAATTTTCAAATCCTAAAATTTCTAAAAAATGTCTTTATAAAAAAACGCGAGAATGTCCTTTTTTAGAGATTTGTTTTAAAGAAAATAATATTCCTAAAAATAATAATCTTTATAAATTTTACATGTATCATCTTGGTTTTATGGGAGAAAATGATAATAAGATTAATTTTTATGAGGCACTTAATTCTAAAGAATATAAAACTATTACAGATTGCGCTGATATTTTACTATCAGATAAACCATATTATCAAAAAAGAAAAATTCAGTTAGAATGTCTTTTAGAAAATAAAAAATTTATTCAAAAAGAATTAGTAGCATCTTTTATCAAAAAGTTAAAATATCCTATTTACCATCTAGACTTTGAAACATTGCCACTACCTATTCCAAGATTTTATGGGGAAAAGCCATATACTCAATCAGTCTTTCAATTTTCTATTCACATAGAAAAAGAGCCTGGGATATGCGATAAAAAATTAGATAATATCTCATTTTTATCAAAATCTCCTGCAATTGATGAAAGAAGAGAATTAGTATCTGAATTAGTTAAGGCAATTAAAAATGATGGAGGTAGTGTTATTGCATATAATAAAGGCTTTGAAAAATCAAGACTTTTAGAACTTGCTACTATCTTTCCTGAGTATAAAGAAAGGCTTGAGAATATTGCAGGTAGATTAGTTGATTTAATGGATGTTTTCTCAGGTTCTAATATGGATGATATTGCAAATGAGTTTAAACTTACAAATTCTAATCCTGATTTATATCCATACTATGATCCAAACTTTCAAGGAAAAACATCAATTAAAATAACATACCCGACCTTAATTGGAAATAATGCCTATGATGTTATGCCAATTAAAAATGGTGTACTTGCTTTAACTGAGTTTTTTATCTCACCCAATTATAAGGGTGAGGAACTTAAAAGATATAGAGAAAATGCCATAAATTATTGTATGCAGGACACTTATTCAATGTTTGAAATATTAAAGTTTTTAAGAGGAGTTTAAATGCAAGAGATATATAATGTGAAAACTAAAAAAAATGAAGAGCTAAAAGTAGAAAATAATAGGCTTAAAATTTATCTATGTGGACCTACTGTATACGATAGTGTTCATATTGGAAATGTTAGAGCATTAATATTTTTTGATATGCTTGCAAGATATTTTTCTTATTTAAAATTTGATATTGATTATATTTCAAATATCACAGATATCGACGATAAGATAATAAAAAAGGCAATTGATGAGAATAAAACATATAAAGAAATTAGCCAAAGATATGCCTTGGAGTATCTTGATTTATTTAAAGAATTAAATATTAAATATCCAAGGAAAGTGTTATATGCAACAGATCATATTTTAGATATGGAGAATTTAGTATCTAATTTAATTAAAAAGGATAAAGCATATATAGTAGATGGAGAAGTATTTTTTAAAGTTAAGGAATTTAGTGAATATGGCCAAATCTCAGGACAAAGCACAGCTGAGCTTAGAGAATCCGGAAGAATTGAAAAAAATGCTAAAAAAATGGATAATTTAGATTTTGTTTTATGGAAAAAAACGGATGAGCCAAATTTTAAAACTAAGTTTTCATGTGGAAGACCAGGATGGCATACAGAATGTGCAGCACTAAATTTATCCCATTTTAATGATACAATCGATATTCATGGTGGCGGAATGGATTTAAAATTTCCTCATCATGAAAATGAAAATGCCCAGTTTAAAGCCTGCACTGGAAAGGATTTAGCTAAATTTTATATGTATGTTGGCTTAATTGATTTAAACAATGCTAAAATGTCTAAATCAAAAGGAAATATTATTCTTGCATCAGATATAAAAAAATACACTAATCCGATGGCATATAGACTTCTTTTACTTGCACATAATTATCGTCAGAGAATAAACTTTAGTATTGATTTACTACTTCAATATGGAAAAGAATATGAAAAAATTATTTCAGCGATAAATAAAAAAAGTTTTGAGTGCTATTTTAATGGCGTTAATCATGATATGATAAATGATGAGATTTTTAAATTATTTATTAAAAATATGGAAAATGATTTTGCAACTCAGAATATAGTTACTGATATTTTTGATACAGTTAAAAAAATAAATAAAGAAGTAAACCTTGAAACTGCTTTAGAGTATATAAATACAATTGTTTTAATTTTAGATATATTAGGAATTAAAACAGGTAAAATAGAATATGATGAAAATGATATTAAAATGTATAACGATTGGTTAGATAAAAAAAATAAAAAAGAGTTTTTAAAAGCAGATGAAATAAGAACTAATCTAATTAAAAGAGGAATATTGAGCTAATGAAGAAAATAAGAGAAAAATTTATTAAAATTGAAGAAGCTAAAAATTTATTAAAGCCTGCAAGTGATTACTCAATTAAAGATGATCAAGAAGATGATATAAAATCTATTAAAAAAGATAATAAAAAAGCAAAGGCTAAAAAAATCGAAGTAAAAGAAAAAACTCCAAGTAAAAAGGAAGTTAAGCCTAAACTTATAATAAAGGCTTATAACCCAGATTTAGATAAAGGATTAACAGAGCAAGAAATTACAGATAGAAAAAAAGCAGGACTAACAAATTTTGTAGTATCTAAAAGCAATAAAAAACTTGTTACTATCATATTAAAAAATTTATTTTCATTTTTTAATATTTTAATGTTTGTAATGGTAGGCCTGCTTATTTGGGCAAAGGCGCCATTTTCTAACTACTTTTTCCTTTTTGCGGTAATTGCCAACTTTTTTATCTATATTGTTCAAGAGATAAAAGCAAAAAGAATAATTGATAAATTATCGCTTAAAACAAAATCAAAACTTGTTGCAGTAAGAGATGGTGAGGATGTTGAAATATCATCTGATGATATTGTTTATAATGATATTTTAAAACTTCATGTTGGAGTAACTATTCCAGCTGATTTAATTTTAAGAAGTGATGAGCCAATTGAAGTTAATGAATCAATTTTAACGGGTGAGGCTGATTCGTGTATTAAGAAAAAAGGAGATCTTTTATACAGCGGTAGTTTTATAACATCAGGAAGTTGTATAGCTCAGGCTGTTGTAGTTGGTAAGAATACTTATATTGAAAAACTTTCAAGTGTTGCTAAAAAGCAAAGCAGAGCAAAATCTCAAATAATTAACTCTATTAACCTTTTAATCAAAATCCTTGGTGTTGTAGTTGTTGTATTAGGTGGTCTTTTATTTTGGATTTCTACAAGAAATCTTAAAACATCAGATGTTTTATTTAACCAAGGAATAATTCAAACAGTGGGAGCTTTAGTTGGTATGATTCCAGCAGGACTTGTAGTTCTTACATCAATGGCGCTTGCAGTTGGTGTTGTAAGATTATCACAAAGCAATACAATGGTGCAGGAGTTATCATGTATTGAAATGCTTGCAAGAGTTGATACTTTATGTCTTGATAAAACAGGAACTATAACAGATGGAACAATGTCTGTTTTAGAGGTTGTTGAGCTTAAAAAACAAAAACAAAATGAAAACTTTGAAAAAGTTATTTCATCAATTTTAAATGCCCTTCCACCAGAAAATGCAACTGATAAAGCGCTTTATGAAAGATTTGGAGATAGTGCTGAATTTCAAACACTTGAAAAAATCCCTTTTAGTAGCCGCAGAAAATACAGCGCCGTTATGCTAGATAATAAAAAAACATATTTATTAGGTGCTCCTGAGTTTGTATTAAAAGAAAAATATATTATGGTTAAAGAAAAATGCGAAAAATCATATCGTGCAGGTCTGAGAGTTTTAGTTCTTGCCCAAACAGCGCAAAAACTATCACGTGATGTAGAACTTAACGGTGAGGTTGAACCTGTTGCTTTAATTGTTTTAGAAGATAAAATAAGATCAGATGCTCATGATACTATTAACTATTTTAAAAATGCAGGAGTTGATGTTAAGGTAATATCAGGAGATAATCCTGTATCTGTTTCAAGAATTGCTCAAAAAGTTGGAATTACTGATGCTCACAAGCATATCTCGCTTGATGGCTATGATAAAGAGAAAATAGAGGGTATTGTATCTGATTATGTTGTATTTGGTAGAGTTACTCCCGAGCAGAAAAAATGGATAATTCAGGCCCTTAAGAAAAATGGTAAAACTGTTGCGATGACAGGAGATGGAGTAAATGATTTATTAGCATTAAAAGAAGCTGATACATCAATTACAGTTGCAAGCGGATCTGATGCTGCAAGAAATATTGCTAATCTTGTCCTGCTTGATTCAAACTTTTCATCAATGCCAAAAGTTGTAAAAGAAGGAAGAAGAGTTATTAACAACATTAAAAAAGTTGCAACTATCTTTGTTACAAAAACAATTTTTTCAATAATTTTAACCGCTCTTTCAATTATCCTTCAGCTTATCCTAGGACCTGGATCATTTAGCTATCCAATCTCACCATCACAGCTTTTAATAATTGACTGGTTTATAGTGGGAATTCCAAGCTTTTTCCTTGCGATGGAATACAATGATATTAAAGTTGAAAAAACTAAGTTTTTAAGGGAAGTATTTAAAGCGGCACTGCCTGGTGCTATTAGTATTGTCTCATCTATAATAATTTTTTATGGAATTAAATTTGCAATAGGTATAAATGATCAAAGAGTAGTCTCAACTATTATTGTCTACTCAGCGCTTAGTATATTTATGTATGTTTTATTTCAAAATGCTAAACCATTTAATTTAATGAGATCACTTTTAGTTTTTACTATGTATGCATCAATTGTTGCAGGTCTTTTATTTATTCCAGAGCTTTTTGGTCTTGCGCCAGTTCTTCCAATTGGATATGGTAGCCAAAGACCACTTGAAAGAACTGAAATTCTAGTTTTAATTATAATGGTACTTTTAGGTTATCCTGTAGCTTATATTATTACAAACATCGGAAGATTTATAAAATCTTTAGATGAAAAAGTAAAATTTAAGACAAATGAAAAAAGGAATAAAAAATGATTGTCTGGGGAAAAAATGTAGTAAAAGAAGCAGTTTTAAACAAACACGAGTTTTACAATCTAATGATTGATATAAAATTTAGTGATAATAAGTTTTTGGAATTTTTAGAAAATCATAATATGAGATATAAAAAATATCCCAAGGATAAATTAAATGAACTTACCAAAAACGCGGTTCACCAAGGGATAGTTGCCGATATTAAGCCTTATAGAATATACTCACTTGATGAGGTTTTAAAAGATGATACTGAGCAAAAATTTATCATATTAGACCAAATAACCGACCCCCAAAATCTCGGCTCTATTTTAAGAAGTGCTAATGCTACTAATTTTACAGGAGTTATAATTTCTAAAAAAGAGCAAGTAGGTCTTACTGGGGTTGTTGCAAAAGCATCAAGCGGAGCAATTGAATACGAGAAAATTATTATAGTTTCTAATTTAAATAATGCAATTTTAAAATTAAAAGAAAAAGGATTTTTAATTTGTGGAAGCTCAGATAAAGCTGATGATGATTATACAAAAATACCAAAAGTTAAAAAATTATGTATAATATTAGGTAGTGAAGGTGTTGGAATGAGATATCTAATTAGTAAAAGCTGCGATTTACTTGTTAGAATTCCGATGCTTGGTAAAATCTCATCACTTAATGTAGGGGTTGCTGGAGCTTTACTTATGTATGAGACAATAAAATAGAAAGGATATTTTGATGAACGATTATGAATTAATTTATTTAATTCAAACGGAAAACGATCAATATGCAACAAAATGCCTTTTTAAAAAATATGAACCACTTATTCTAAAGTATATAAGTGTTTATAAAATTAGACTATCAGAAAGAGATGATTTTTTATCAGAGGGATTTTTAATGCTTGAAAGAGCAGTTGAAACTTTTGATGAAAGATATGATAAAACTTTTACAAGATACTTTGAACTTTTGCTAAAGCATAGATTTTGGAGACTAATAACAAAATCTCCTAACTATCTTTTATGCGAGGATATTGACCTTTATACTCAAAATAAAATTCTAACACCACAAAAGGTCTATGAAAATTCTGATTTAGATGAGAAAATAAAAGATGGTATTAAAGAGCTAACTGACAGTGAGCTTAAAATTTATAATTTATTCTTTGTTGAAAATATGAAAATAAAGGAAATTGTTCCGATATTAAAAAAAGATGAAAAGAGAATTTATAATGCTTTATTTAGAATAAAAAACAAGCTAAAAAAGTTTTTATAAATTGAAAAAAAATTGAGTTTATGCTATAATATTGCATAGACCACGGAAGGTGGTTTTTTAATGAAAAAAAATTATGTTTTAATTTGCTCTGATTGCCTTTCTAGAAACTATCAAATTAAAGTTGATGCTAAGGTTCAATCTAAGAGAATTTCGTTAAATAAATATTGCAAAAAATGTAATAAGCATACGCTTCATAAACAATCATAATAAAGGGGTATAAAAATGGCTATTAAAAAGAAAAATGATGACAAGAAAAAATCAAAATTAGTCGAGATATTAACTCGTGATTATAAATGGGAGAACTTACTTTTAGGTATCCTTGCGCTTGTTGCAAGTGTTGTTGCCGTTTTTATTTTAAATGGTACATTAAAAGTTGATTCGACTTTCCCTATTTTAGGAAAGGGTAAAAACGGAATTATCTTTGCAGCATTTTTACTTGTAATATCACTTGTTGGACTATTTTTAGTAGTTGTTCCATTTTTTATCCCAGCATGGCCAGAAGTTAAAAAAATATCATGGCCTAAGTGGTCGCAATTTATTGAAAACACAATTCAAGTTTTAATATTTGTTGTTGTATTATCTCTTACACTACTTTTATTTGATTATGCGATAATTTCAATTATCACTAGAATAAGAGGTTAGTATGGAAAATAATAATATCTTTGGTGATTTAGGTAGACGCTGGTATATTGTCCAAACTTATTCAGGATATGAAAATACAGTAAAACAAGATATCCTAAGAAGAACTGAAACAATGGGATTTAAAGATTTAGTTTTTCAAGTTATTGTGCCTGAAGAAGTTGAAATAACAAAAAAGACAGATGGTAGCGAAAAAAGAAAAGTTAAACAAATTTTTCCTGGATATGTTTTTGTAGAAATGATTGTTACCGATGATTCTTGGTTTATGGTTAGAAATACTCCTAAGGTTACAGGATTTTTAGGATCTCGTGGAGGTGGAACAAAACCTGTTCCATTAAAAGATGAGGAAATAAAGGCTGTACTTTTAAAAATGGGAGCAATTGCAAAACCAGTATACGATTATTTAATTGGTCAAACTGTCGAGGTAATTGCTGGCTCATTTAAAGGTCATAAGGCAGTTGTTGATAGAGTTGATAATGAAAAAGAAATGGTTGTAGTTGGTATTACTTTATTTGGCCAGACAACACCACTTGAACTTTCTATAAGAGATATCAAGCAAAACAAAGAAATAATAACAGATAATAAAGAATAGGGCATTCGTCCTATTTTTTTT
>CAUUCL010000021.1:0-12869 GCA_963543845.1 uncultured Acholeplasmataceae bacterium | reverse complement strand
CGAAATCTGCTGGATTTTTATAAATTACAAGTGGCAAACTCGGGTTATACCATAATAGGCTAAAACTTTCAATAAATTTATTTAAAAATTAAAATGAAAAATGTAGGTATTTTCCTTTTCCATTTCCAGATAAATTTAAAATAAACTCATTTTCTTCTATCATGAAATTATTTTCTAATAAATCATTAAAAAATTTATTATATTCTTTCTCAGTATCATTTAAATTTATATCATAATCAGCTTTTAAAAGTCTTGGTACATAGTGTAAATTTGAAAGCTCTCTTAATGTATTTGCATAGCCATCAAATGCAAACATTAAATAAAATTCAAAAAGAAATTTTTCTATATAGGTTTTATTTATATTTGACTTGTGATATCTGCCAGTTTCAAATGATTCATTATAATCAGATCTATCAACTAGCTCCCATTTATTTTTTAAAAAATCAACATTATCATTTTTAAGAGCATATAAACACTCGATATAAAACCTTAAAAGTAAATTAGGAGATGTTGCCTTTTCATTTTGGCTTTGGGATATTTTTAGATAGTCTAAATACTCAGATGTAAATTTTACGATATTATCAATTTTAAAAATATTCTCTATATATAAAAAAGATGAGATGTTGCAAGATTTTTGATCAAGGAAATTCTTTAAGTTATTTTTTAGATAATCCCTTGTGTAAACATATAAACAACCAGGCTGCAGGATTTCTTTTTTATAATTGTGAATCATCAGACTTTCAGGTGCTTTTTCTAAATTAAACTTTGGCATATAAATAGATTTATCCTCTGCGATGTTATAATCTTTATCAAAGTTTACTCTTTCAGCATATTTTATATATTCTTCATTTATTTTATATAACACTCTTTCATAATCATATCCTAGGTATTCATTTGAATATCTTGTCTTAATAGTTTTTACATACGTATAGTTATAGCCTTTTGAGTTTTGAATGTTTTTATAGTTATTGTTTTCATAATAGCCAAATAAGTTAAAGTTTAAAAAAAGATAAACAAGGCTGGCATATCCTTTTTGGCTAAGGATAATTTTTATATAATCTATTTTTTCATCTTTGCTCATTTTTTTAAAGAACTCATCATTTGATAGCTTTTTATTAAAAAAGTCATAATCTCTATTTTTGATTGCATCATTGGTATTTTTAATATTTGGGTTATTTAATAATTCAACTGGATTTTCATAGGGTATTTTTTTACTATTATCTTTATAAAGTGATAGTCCTTTTGGTGAGATAGGATTTATAAATGTTATTCCATTAAAGATAAACTCTCTCATATATTTAATATCAGATGTAAAAGCCTGAACAAGGGCTGCTCCTTCTTCTAAACCGATAAATGATAGGCTTTTTACTGAAAGGGCTTTTATAAATTTATAAAGCCATATTTTTAAATTTTCCATACTGGTATATTCTCTGTTATTTGTTGAACCATAAATTCCAGGAAGGTTTAAAATAAGGATATCTACCTTTTTATCATACTTGTAAAAAAGCTGCTCGGCAAGAGTTTTATATCTTATGCTTGGCTTTAAAATTCCAGGAATAAATAAAATTGTATCTAGCTTATCTTTCTTGTTTTCGTCAGTTAAAAAATCATACTTAATACTATCAAAATTATCAATTGTTTGTGTAAATGGATAGCTCTTATAATCATCATAAAATAAAATTGGAATTTGCATTATTTTCTTTTGAGTATTGCCGTTTTTATTTTTGTATAATATCTCAAATTTTAGCCCATCTTTTAAAGGTATAATAAAGTTTTCTAAATTTCCAAAATCCAATACACTTTTATCTATTACCATCTCGTAGTTATACTCCTTTTCCTTAAAATAGGCCTTGTAACTTGGTTTTAAGCCATTTTCAGAAAGAATACTTATAATTTGTCCTTCTACTTTAAAAATCGCTCTAAATTGATTTTTGAAATCATTTATATATTTTATAAAATCTTTTTCATCGCCTTTAAAAATAAATTTTCCGCCTCTTGAAACAAGACTTTTTGAAAGCCAAATTGACTTGTTTTTAATAAAGATTTTATCCTTAAAATTAAAATTTCCAACTAAATTATACCGAGTGTTGCTTAAATAAATATCCTCATTTTTACTAATATTATTTTTTCCTTTTTGGCAGGAAAACAAAAATAAAATAAACAAAAAAAAGTAAGTTAAAATTAAAATTTTTCTCATTTTATCACCCTAGTAATATAATAGAAAAGTTTTAAAAATTTACTTATAAAAAAATCGCCTCTATAAAGAAGCGATTTAAAATTATTTAATACCAGATGTTGCCATCGTTTCAACAACTTGTGATTGCGAGATAATAAACACAACAATTGGAACTGATATCATTAAAAGTGAAGCAGCTCCTGCAACACCAGCTCTTGCTATTTGGGTTCCTGCAATTGTTGCAATAGCATCCGTCATTGTTTTCCATCCTTCTGAGTAAATCACACTTCCGCCACCTAATGTCCAAAGGCCTTGGAATGAAAAAATAATTAGTGTAAGAATGGCAGGTTTTATTTGAGGGAATACTATTTTAAATAAAATAGTCATCTCATTAGCACCATCAATTTTAGCAGACTCAATTAAAACGGTTGGGATTTGTTCCATAAACTGTTTTAATAAATAAAGTCCAAGCGAGGCTGCAAATGCTGGAAGAACTATTGCAAGCGGGGTATTTACAAGACCAAGGCCCGATAGGATTATATAATTTGGTATTGCGGTAACTTGGGTTGCGAACATTAAAGATCCTACTACAATTGCAAATAGAAAATCCTTTCCTGGGAATTTATACTTTGCAAGTGGAAATGCTGCCATCGCCGCAATTACAATATGAACCGATGTTCCAACAAATGTATATAAAAGAGTGTTAAAAAAGTATCTTAAAGTTGGTATCCATGAATCATTTAAAATTCTAAATAGTTTTGAAAAGTTCTCTAGTGTTGGATTTACCACAAAAAGTCTTGGAGGGAATTTTAAAAGTTCATTTAAAGGTTTAAAGGCATTGTTAAAAACATAAACTAATGGCCAGATAGAGAAAAGTCCAAAGATTGCTAAAAAAAGAAATAAAATTAAATCCATAAATTTAGATCTATTTAATCTTTTTTTCTTCTTACTTTTCCACCAAATTTTTAATCTTGTGGCTAATTCTTTCATTACTTACCCACCCTTCCAATTATTTTTTGAACGAGTTTATTAGCAAATATCATAAATAAAAATAATATTGTCGCAATTGCGCTTGCATACCCAAGCTCATAACGTAAAAGTCCATGGTCATTTAAATGGTTTATGATAGTATGACCTGAGTATTTAACAGATGGAAAACCTAAAAGCTGCTCAGATAATGTTCCAATACCAAAAGATCCTGTTATTTGCATAACAGCTCCAAATAAAAGCTGTGGCTTCATTTGTGGCAGTGTTACATGCCATAGCTCTTGCCAGCGGTTTTTAATTCCATCAATTGCTGCGGCTTCATATAAGGTTCTATCAACATTTTGAAGTCCTGCGATAAATGATAAAAATCCCACACCAAGACTCATCCAAAGCTGAACGATAATTAAAATTGGAAGAGCATATTTTGGTGTTTGAAGCCATAAGATTGGCTCTTTAATTAAGCCCCATTGGATAAAGCGTGAGTTAATAAGACCATGTAAGTCATTAGAAAATATAATAAGCCAAATTGTAACAGCTGCACCTGATAGTGATGGAGCATAAAATACTAAAGTTAAAAATGTACGCCAAAATCTTGGAAGCTCATTTATAAGCCAAGCAAAGACAAACGCCATTAGATAACTTACAGGTCCTGTTACAATTGCGAGAATTATAGTGTTTTTAAAAGCCTGTAAAAAGATAGGATCATCTAGAAATAGTTTTTTATAATTAGAAAAGCCAACCCAACCTGGTCTTTGCAAAAGATCATAGTTTGTAAAACTTAGAGCAATTGACATAACAACAGGAATTATTGTAAAAAGAGTAAAAAGTAAAAAATATGGAGTAAGCATAAAATAAAGAGTTTTATTCTCTTTTATAACTCTTCCAACCCTTTTAAAAGGATTTATTCTAGTTTTTTTAAATAATTCATATGTTATTTGCATATAACCTCTACTTAATTAAATTATTATCTTTATCTAAAAGCCATTTAGAAATCTTATCAATTGTTGTAAAACAAAGTCCTGTTGATGTGTCAGCGCATCCATAGTAAATGGCAATTTTTCCGCTTTTGCCACATGTAAGTGCTGCGCAAGGGAAAACAACATTAGGAACATCTCCCATCATCTCATAGTCTTTTTGTGGACTTAAAAGATAATCTTTAGCTCTTGCTATTACCTTTGATGGGTCGTTTTTATCTAAAAGGCATGCGCCAAATGAGTAAACATAGCCATTGCATGATCTTAAAACGCCATGATAAAAAACTAGCCACCCCATATCAGTTTCAATCGGAACAGGACCTGCTCCTATTTTCATACATTGCCATGCACTTTTTTCAAATTCTACAGGAGATAGAACATGTCTGTGTTTTCCCCAGTAGATTAAATCCTTACTTTCAGATAAGAATATATCACCAAAAGGGGTATGACCTGTATCACTTGGGCGAGATAGTAGGTAGTATTTACCATTTATTTTTCTTGGAAATAAAACTCCGTTTCTATTATATGGTAAAAGGGCATTTTCAAGCTGATAAAACTTTTTAAAATCTTCAGTATATCCAAGACCAATAGTTGGTCCATGATAGCCATTACACCATGTAATATAATACTTTCCATCAAGAAAGGTAACTCTTGGGTCGTATTGATAATCTGAATAGTTTAAATTATCATCAACTTTTAAAAATTCAATTTTATCATCATTTATATCCCATGATATTCCATCTTTTGAAAAGCCAGCATTTATTTTCATTGTTCTGTCTTTTCTATCAACTCTAAAAACACCAGCAAAGCCATTTTTAAAAGGGACTACAGCACTGTTGAAAATGCTATTTGAATCTTTGGTGTGATCTCTTTTAATAATGGGATTTTTTGAATATCTCCAAATTGGTGATTTTAAATCTTTTGGTTTTTCTTCCCAAGGGATATTTTTTAACTCATCTGCAATTATTTTCATATACGCTCCTAATAATTATATTATATATAAGATTATTTATCAATTTATTTAAAAAAATATTTCAAGACCAGGAAATGAAATTGAGATTTTTTTAACTCCAACATTTTTTTCAAATATGATTGTTGCAATATTTGAATCTGATAAGTCAATAATTTTTCCATCTCCAAATGTTGGGTGGTAAACCTTTTTTCCAAAAATATTTTCTTTTTTAATATTTAAATTATTTCCAATACTGCTTTTTTTATAATTTGTATCTACTTTATTATCCTCAGTTTTAACAACTGATTTAGCCTCATTTAAAAATCTAGACGGCTCATTTTGGTTCCATTTTCCAAATCTCCAGCGAGATTTAGAATATGACATTATGAGTCTTTTTTTAGCTCTTGTAATTCCTACATAAGCAATTCTTCGCTCTTCATCAAGTTCTTCTTCCTCATTTTTTAAAATAATGGCATTAGGTATTATTTGCTCTTCCATTGCAGGCATTATTACTGTGTCAAACTCTAATCCTTTCACCTGGTGAAATGTTGAAAGAATTACTCTATCTTTAAAATTGTCTGAATTTTCAATATCTGTTAAAAGCTCAATTTCTTCAAGGGATAATCTCAGTAAATCAAGCGCAGATAAACTATCTTCATATTTTTTAGAACTTTCTACAATATTAGTAAAAAGCTGATCAATTAGGTTAATCTTATCATCAAATGCTTCTTTATCTGCTAATATTTGTGTTAGATAAACTTCATAACCAATTTTTTTAAGAAAGTAATTTAAACTTTCATAAATATCAAAGCTATTTTTAAAATTCTCATAAATATCAAGAATATCATTTTTAAATTTTAAAAGTTTTTCTCTAATCTTACCATTTTCAAAATAATCAATTGCATCAAAGATAGATATATCTAAATTTTTACTTTCTTTTAAAGTTGTAATAATATTTAAAAGATTTTCAATTGTAGTTTTTCCAATTTGCCTTTTTGGAATATTTATTATTCTTTTAAGGTAGTAGTCTTGTCTATTATTTACAATAAGTTTTAAATATGCAATAATATCTTTTATTTCTTTTCTTTGAAAAAAAGATACTCCACCATAAATTAAATAAGGAATACTTTCACTAATTAACTCTTCCTCATAAATTCTTGAAAGATAATTTGATCTAATTAAAATAGCAATATCACTTGGCTTTATTTTTTCTGCTTGCAGTAAGTATTTAACATGCCTTGCGATACTTTTTGCCTCATCTAAGTATTTATCAAAGCACTGAATTATTACACTGCTTCCCCCGCCTTGCAGGCTTTCAAGTTTTTTATCCTTGCAAAGAGGGCTTCTGTTTTTGTTATAGCTAATAAGGTTATTGGCACATTCTAAAATGTTGCTAGTTGAGCGATAATTTTTATTAAGATTTAATATTTTAGCATTAAAATCTTTAATAAAGTTATCATTGTTTTCATATCTTGCACCTCTAAATGAGTAAATTGACTGGTCAGGATCACCTACAACAAATATATTCTTACTCATATTATTTTGGCAAAGTAGTTTTAATATTTCATACTGGATTTTATCGGTATCTTGGAACTCATCAACTAAAATATGAGTAAACTTATTTGAGTATTTTTCTAAAATATCATTGTTTTCTTCAAGTATTTTTTTAGTAAAAAGAAGTAGATTATCAAAGTCAATTAAATTATTTTTCTCAAGGATTTCCTCATACTTTTTAAAAACTTCTATAAATCCATCAAAATCATCTGGAGCCTCATCTTTAATTTTATAGTTTGATATTTCCTTATAAATAGTATTTGCTTCTTTTTTTATTTTAATGTCATCTGCTATGATATCTTTTAATATTTTTTTAGAATCACTTTCATCAGCAATTGAAAAATCAGTGTTTATTTTCTTGTTTAAATAAAGAATATTTTCTCTTAGGAACTTATATGAAAATGAGTGAAATGTTGAAATATTAGGAAAGTTTACATCAAGCTCTAAAATAGTATTTACCCTTTGCTGCATTTCTTTTGCAGCTTTATTTGTAAATGTTAAAACAAGCATATTATAAGGACTAATTCCGCTTTTATAAAGATAAGCAACTTTATTAGTTAAAGTCCTAGTTTTACCAGTTCCAGCACCTGCTACGACAAAAAGCGGACCATCATTAAGTAGTACAGCTTTCCTTTGTTCATCGTTTAATTTTTCTAAAAATTCATATTTTTCCACTATTTTTTATAATTTGATTTAAGTTTTACTGTCTCATTAAAAATATACTCATCACACACAAAATCATCAAGAATAAAATATCCTTGTCTTATAAATTGAAAACTATCACCTATTTTAAAATTATCAATTGACTTTTCAACAAAGCCGCGTTTTACCTTATGCGAATCTTTATTAAATCTTTTAATTGGATCTGTTTCATTTTCATTATCATCTAAAAGTGGCTCATATACATTTGCTCTTAGTTTATATGAGTTATTCTTATTTACATAATTAATTGTTCCATTTGGCTTTCTTAGGTTAAACCCAGAACCACTTTTAGTTTCCTTATCATATGTGCAAAGAAGCCTTTCAATATTGCCTTTTTCATCGTATACAATATCATTACATTTTATAAAATAGGCATTCATAAGCCTTACCTCGCCACCAAGGTATAATCTTTTATAATTTTTATCAGGTTTATCTTTTATAAAATCTGATTTATCAATATAGATATACCTAGAAAAGTAAGTCTCTCTTTCGCCAAGTTTAAATTTATATGGAACTTTAATTAGTTCATCATTTTCGTCAAAGTTTGTAATTTCAACAAGAATTGGATCTAAAATTGCATCAATTGGTTCTGCGATATCCTTTAAATCTTCTCTTACAAAATGTTCAAGCATATCAAGCTTTGCCTCACCATTAGTTTTAGAAAGACCTGTTTCAAGAATAAAATTTCTAATACCATTAGGAGTATATCCTCTTTTTCTCATTCCCTTTAGTGTAGGCATTCTTGGGTCATCCCAACCTGATACAAGATTGCTTTCAACAAGAGTTCTAAGATATCTTTTAGATAAAATCATTTTTTCAATATTTAATCTTCCAAACTCGATTTGTCTAGGTTTGTGTTTCATATCACAGTTTTTAACAAACCAGTTATAAACTGGTCTGTGGTCTTCAAATTCAAGTGAGCAAAGCGAGTGGGTAATTCCTTCTATTGCATCTTCAAGAGGATGAGCAAAATCATACATTGGATAAATTTTCCATTTATCCTTGGTATTGTGATGATATAAATTTGAAATTCTATATATTATAGGGTCACGGTTGTTCATATTTTCCGCCTTCATATCAATTTTGGCTCTTAAAACTTTCTCGCCTTCTTTATATTTTCCTTTTAGCATATTTTTAAATAAATCCAAATTCTCACTAATTGTTCTATTTCTAAATGGCGAGTTTATTCCAGGAGTTTTTAAATCTCCTCTTGTCTTTTGAATTTCCTCAGCACTTTGATCATCTACATAAGCAAGATTTTTCTTAATAAGTTTAATTGCAAGATTTTTCATCTTAGAAAAATAATTAGACGCAAAATAAATTCCTTTTGGCTTATATCCTAGCCATTTAATATCATCTATTATAGATTTAACAAACTCATCACTTTCTTTTTCAGGGTTTGTATCATCAAATCTAAGATTAGTATATCCTTTAAAATATTTTGCAAGTTCAAAATTTATGATTATTGCTCTTGCATGGCCAATGTGTAAATAGCCATTTGGCTCTGGCGGAAATCTTGTAATAATTTTTAGTTTTTTATTTTCTTTTAAATCATTTTCAATGATAGTTTTTATAAAGTTAGATTGATTTTCCATTTTGACCTTCTTATTTTAAAAATTCAATTTCATTATTATCAGGATTAAAACCCTTATCCCATGTATCAGGAATTTTTTTCGCATGTAGTCTTATTTTAAGATTTGGACAGTTTTTAAAAACATCTTTTGCAAGTTGCGTATTTTCAAATAACTCAACAGTTTTTAAGTTTCTTAAATTAGAAAAAGAATTACTTCTTATCCAAGGAAGATTATTAGGCAGATATAAATTTTCAAGCTTATCATTATCTTTAAAACAATCAGCTTCAATTCCGATTATTTTTCTTCCTTTGTAGTAGTTAAATATCCTTAAATCGCTTGGATTTTTACTTACATCAAGCCCGTTTATAATGCACGTTCTATTTCCAAGGTTAAAACTAAGAGCATCACTTTGCTTATAGCAATAATGCAAGTCCATATCATAATTTATCGGATTATCAAAATTAAACTTGTAAATATTGTTATATATTCCATCAAACTCATAACCTTTTAAAACGTACTTCTTATAATCAAATTTGGTTATTTTGCTTCCCTTTTTAATTTTATATGTTTTAATTAGTGTTTCATCATCTTGATATATTCTTACATTTACATATTTACTGCATCCAGCAAGGAAAACCATGCTAAATATAAAAACAATCGCAATAAAAAATATCTTCTTCATTTTTTCACCTACTATATATATTATATTATACTAGAAAAGTATAAAACAGGCTAAAAATGAAACCGTTTACATTTTTAGCCTTGCATTATTTTTTGAAATTATAAAAAAAACGCACCCTTACGAGTGCATTTTATAATTATTAGTAAATTATCTCAATTGATTTAATTACTATTCTACCTTTAGTATGACTAAATTTAAGTTCAGTAGAACCTTCACCTAAATCAAATTCCATTTCTTGAAAATCATTTGAATTAGTATAATTTTTATTTACTCCATTAATATTAAGTACTGGATTATCTTTTCTAGCAAAACCAGTTGCTATAACTTTTACTTTTTTAGCCTTTTTTGAAAGAGTTAATGTAAAGCCTCCTGTTTTTTTACTTGTTCCCATTTTCAAAAATCCTAGTTGACCTTCAAAATGCCCACCTATACCATTTCCTTGGTAAACATTTTTAGCATTAGTAGCATTAACAATATGCTCACCTTCAAGACATCTTTCAATAAGACTTTTTAATTTAGTATCATCTAAAGCAGTATATGCCATCGAGTTTTTAGAAAAATCTATTTTTGTGCTTTGACCAGTAGGGTTTGTTCCTTTTTTAAGGAATTTAATATCATATGTATATGATTTTTCAGTAATTCCCTTTTTGATAGTTAATTTAACTTGAACAGTTTTATCTTCATCAATGTCCTTATTTTCAAGTTTCACAACACCATTTTCTATTTTTAAAAGCTTAGGATCAGATATTTCTTCAAGTGTAAATGTAATATCTCCCATAGTTTGTGGGAATGTAACCTCACCATCATTTTTAACTTCTTTTGGAATATTAAGCCCATCATGGATAGAGTCAATAACTTGATCATCTGTAAGAGGCGTTTTTAGTGTTATTTTAGAAATATCGAATACATATACTCTTTTTTCATTTTTATGCTCAGATACAAATGCTGTAATTTCATAAAGACCTAATTTGTTGTTATCTTCAAACATACTTTGAATTTTTTCAAAATCCTCTTTTGAGAAGAATTCACCATTTTGGAATTTTAAAGACATAATAAATTCATTACCTTTTTCATCTTTAATTTGATACTCATTAGACTTAGGTAGTGATTTTTTATGTAAGTAGTTAAACTTAACTAGTTTATATATATTAGATTTAAAATCAAAATTTTCAATAAGATTTGTAGGAGTTCCTTCTGGAATTGCTTGGTTTTCATCGCCAAATCTTTGATAAAAATCAGCAAGTCCTTCTTGTTGAAGTTGATAAATCGTAATATTATTTTGTTGACCTGTGTAGTCTTTTCTTTTACCATATACTGTAACTAATTGGTGAAGTTTTGGCATTTCATTATTTTTTATTCTAACTTGGATAAATCCAGTCTCATCTGCAACTATATATGATTTATATTGTGCTGATATACCAACTACAACACCTTTAATTAAAGCTGTCTCACCTTCAGGTTTTTGGATAGCCTTATCAATTTTTACATAATTTTCATAAATAGCATATAAAGTGATATTATCATTTGGTATGCTTTCGAAATTATATGGAGATGGATTTAGTTTATCTAAAGACCAATACTTGAATTGCTCATGATTTACTCCATCACCTTTCGGCTCTTCAGCTGGTTTTGTAAATTTTTGACCTTCTTCGATTTCTTGATTAGCAATAGGGTTTGTAGAATTTCCGCCATTTAAATCAAATGTTAGAGTGTATTTTTTAAGCTTTGTAAATAATACGTTAAATGTTCTAGTATCTTCAGCACTTCCTTTTTTAATAGTTGCTTTAAGTGATACTGTAACATCTTCTGATATATTTTTATCAAGTAAATATCCTGTTGCAAGGTCTAACTTGTTAGGAGTTGTTGTCTCTTCCCAAGTAATTTCTGCTCCAAATGCTTCCTTAACTAGGTTAAGATTCATATTAGATTTTAATGTTCCTGGAAGATTTAGGGTAGATTTAACGAATTCAACTACTTCAGCATCTGATTTTTCAGTCTTTTTAACTTTAATTTCAAATACTTTAGTTTTTGTAATGCCATCTTTGGTAATACTTGCTGTGATTTTGCAATCAACATCTTTATCTAATACTTGGTTTGCTGTGAATTGATCATTGTTTGGATTTATCTCACCTGCAATAGCAAGGTCAACAGTATATGTAACAGCAACACCATCAATCATATTTTTAAGCTTAATTATAGTTTTTACATTGTCCTTATCTTCACCATCGGCAAATTCAAGATTAACCTCATTTAAAAGCTCTTCAACATATTTAGCTCTCTTTTTAACAGTTACTAGGTATTTTTTCTTCTTTTCAACACCTTCAAATTTAAATGTTGCCTCAATTTGACAAACAATATCATTTTCATAACTTGCAGAAACCTTACCAGTAGATACATCTATTGCAGGATTATTTGACTCCCATGAAATTGCTACTTTATTATATTTAAGACCTGTTTTTTGAAGATCAATAGTATCTTTATCATTTACCTCACCTGGAAGATAGACTTGGTTAATCTCATAGTCAATAGCAGTATTAGGGTCAATAATTACAATTTTAAAAATATTTCCCTCAATTGTAATAAGTAGTTGAAATACTCCTTTATGATTAGATAATCTTGCACCTTTTACATTTATTTTATCTCCTACTTTAAGATCTAAAATTGTAGGAGTTTTGCAAATTTGTTTATTAGCAATATATAATTTATATTCTTTACCATTAGCATCTTCTACAATAATTTCTCTTACTATTTCTCCAAGTTTTTTATCATTTACTTTTTTTAACTCTTTAATTGTAACGTTATTAGCATTAAATTTTTTGTATTGATTTTCTAATTTAAATTGAGCATCAGGATTTAAAAGTTCATTAACAGGTTCTTCAAAATCGATATGTTCTTCTTTTTGAATTTTATCTAATGCTTTAATTTGATTAAATGATATAATACCATCAGCTGATTTTTTGGTAACTCCACTAATTTTTAAAACATCCCCCACTTGATATCCCATAAAAGGATTTTCAGGCTTTGCTTTAAAATCTTGAGCAATATATGTAATAGAGCCTTTATCTTTATCCATTACATAAATTCCAAACTCTCCAACTTTAGCAACAACTACACCATAAATGTTAACTTCTGTGCCATCTGCTTTGCTAATTGCCTCTTTAACTGTTAAAAAGCCTGCTGGTGTAGGACCAACATTTTGTTTTTTAAGAAATTTTATCTTAAATTCCTTTGTTTTTTCAACTGTTCCTTTTTTTAGTGTTGCTTTAAG
>CAUUCL010000020.1:0-14590 GCA_963543845.1 uncultured Acholeplasmataceae bacterium | reverse complement strand
TGAAAAGCTAAAAGAAGAGTTCGTTAAAAAAGAGGAAGAGTTTGCTAAAAATCAAAAAGAGCTATTAAAACTACAAAGCAATTATGAAGAAGAACTTGATAAAGAAATTAAGGAAATTGATAGTGCTGAGAGAGAGTTTGTAAAAAATTCTGAAACTACTAACTTAAAATCAATAAACAGAACTGGAATTAATACCCATATAAATAATTCTAGTACTTTAAAAAGTAAAACTACTAATACAAGTACTGAGTTTGATTATTATAAAGATAAAAAGCCAGAAGATAATAATCAGGCCATAGATGATTATTATGGCGAGAATTTATTAGATGAAGAATCAATTGAAAAAGATGCCTTATTATATGATCCGCAAAAGCAAGATCTTTTGATATGGCAAACTTTAAAACGCCAAGAAATTCACAGAAGAGGAATACTTACTTTAATAATAACAGTAATTTTAGCTGCTGTAATTATTGTATTAGGATCAGTTTTATATACTCAACTAACAGAAGAAAGACCATTAAATAATGAAAACTTTGATTTGAAAAATAGAACTGATGAGGCGCTAGAGCCGTTAAGTGATAAAACACTAACTGCCTCTCCTTATAGTTTTAATGGTAATCTTGAACTTGAAAAGTTATATTTTAGTAAATCATCAGATTTAAAATTTATCTACTATAAGAAAAACACAAATGATAAAAATAATTTTACTAATATGACGCAAATACCAGATATAAATCTTAATGAAATTTATAAAAACAAAGATAAACTAGATAATTATGCGGTTAAGATATTATTTAGAAATATTAGAAGATATACATATGCTAATTTATTATTTGATTTTAAAAATGTAATCAATTTAAAAACTCCTAGAGGGGATGTTCAAGTATCATGGAAAGAGTATTTAAAAAATAAAGATTCATTTTTAGAATTTTTTAAGCGTGAACTGATTAAAAGTGGTTTAATTGAATCATTTTTATCATCTAATGAACCAATTCTTCAAGATATAAAAACATGGTTTTTAGATGAGGATAGACTGCAAAACTTTAATCATGAGAGATTGCTTGATAATAAGTTTGATGAAAAAATTAAAGAAAACGTTCTATATTCAAATAATAAAAACACAAGTGGAATTACAGTATCATATATGTTCTTACTTGGCACAGGATATGAAAAAATTAGTTTTAAACAAGGCTCTAAAATAGATGATAGTCAGAAAAAGATTATTAAAAAACTAGAAGATAAAATTGTTTATCCAACACTTAAAAACAAAGATAACTACTCTGATTTTTCATCATCTGAAATTTTAAAAGCAAGAAAATATCACAGCTTTTTAGGATGGTATTATGAGTTAGATTATCCAGAGGCTGGCATTCGCCGTGGGGATAAGTTTGATATTGAAAAAAATATTCCATCAAATCCATTTAAAACTTATAAGCTTTCTCCTAAATTTGAAAGAATAGCAGTGGATTTATATTATATGGATGAGGATGATATTTTTCAATCTGAGGATGAGTATCAATTCTTCGGTAGAGTTAAAAAAGAAGTTCCTCTTAAAAAAAGAGCAGATGGAAGTTATGAGTTTTTCTATAAATTAAGAAGTTATAAAGATGATAATGAAAATAAATACTTTCAATATTGGGTAAAAAAAGATAATACCATTTTATCTGATAATATGGAATTTGATCTTTCTAAACTTCCTGAAAATAAAAAAGGTATTTATGCATTTCCTAAATTTAAAAAATATGTAAATGTTGAATTTAAACTTTTAAACCTAGAAAATTTAAATCTTGGATATATTAAAGGTAAAGATAATGAGACGGTTTTATCTAAGGCTAATGAGCTTTTAAAAATTCATGAAAAAATTAAAGAGGTAGCAGGTTATAAGCAAAATGAAAATAGCTTTAATAACTACTATCTAGCAAATGGCGATATTCTAAGAGATGATATGACATTTCATGATTTATTAGAGTATGGATTAAAAGTTGAAATAAGATATAACAAAATACCTGTTACAACAAGTTTTATAAGTTATTTTTACAATAGTGAAACTAATTACTTAGATCCTAATAATATTGGCGATTATACTAAGTTTTATGAAAAGGATCAAACCTTTAGGGATGTTTTAAATGATTATAGGGATATGATTGATGAAAAATATCCTGATAGTATCTTTGAGCCAAAATCAGATAGTTTTTTAAATAAAAAAATTGGCGATAAAGCGTTTAAATTTACTGTTAATATCTACTCTCCTAGAATTTCTTTAAAAATAGAAAATGAGAGATATTATATCTACAAAGACCAAAAAATAAATTTAAACTATTTTCCAAAAGACAAAAATAAAGAAGTTGTTGGCTATAAGATAGTTGGTAAGAATATCACATTTAAAAATGGTGATAATTTAAATAGTTTAATTAAAAAACAAGACGATAATAAAGAGTATGAATGCCTGCCAATTTTAAAAACTAGATTAGATGGTGTAATTCAAATTGAAAAGGTATTTATAGATCCATCTAAGGATATAAACGATCCTTTAAGAGTAAGAAAGTATTTAGTTACTAAAAAAATAACTAATGTTCCGCTTTTAAATAATGTTACAGAAACTTACATTAGAAATTTAGGTCATAGAGATATTACATCAGATGAAATAAATGACCCTGAGAGATTTGAATTTTATGATGCAGCAGGTCTTTGGCCAAATTATGAACATAAAGAAACTAAGTATACTTATTATTATGGATTAAAAAAATTAAATTTTAAATTCCAATTAAAATATAAAAATATTACTCAAGATGTAAAATACTACTCGCATCCAATTGATACAACTTTAAACGATAGCATATTAGAGTATAAGATAAAAGATGCTATTAATTTATTTAGTCAAAAAATAGGAAAACTTCCAGAAAATAGTTTTACATTAAATAGTAATTGGCATAATAAGAGTGTTAATAATAAATTATTATTGGATGATTTTTTCACTTCTGTATCATCTCTTAATTGGGAAAATGGATACAATGGCGGTAGTAATTTAGTTTTAACTTTAGAGTTTAATTAAGGAGATAATTTATGATAAATGAAAAAGATCCTAGTTTAGAAAATGAACAAGAATTATATGAGGTAGAGCTTAACTCGGAAAGCGAGCAAGACTACTCTGAGCAAGATTCTAGTGAAGTTATCGATATTGAAAAAGCCGAGCAAGAACTTGAGCAAAATGATAATTTTAATGATGCATATGCATCAACAAGCCAATTTGATGATATTGATGAGACAAGTGAAGAAAACAAGCAAGCTTTATTTGAGATAAAACTTCTTCAAAAAAGAAGAACCCTTAAATGGGCAGCATCACTTATCCTTTTTATTCTTGTATTTATTCTAATTAGTGTTGGTTCTTTAATTTTAATTAAAAATAAATTTATTAAACCAAGTGTTATAACTAAGATTACTGATTATGTAAGAAGTTCTAATGAAAATGATATTAGCGTATTAGATGATGAGATAATCTACAAGCCTAATAAAATTGTAAATGGTGTATCACTTGATGATTTAAAAAAGTTAATTCATGCAAAAGATGAAAACCAAACTAAGTTTAGATTCCAATTTTATAAAAAAGATAAAGATGGAAATAAAAAAGAAATTAGTAAAATAAGTGAGGAAGAAATTCTTAATCCAGATAATAAATTTTATATGTATATCTCATTTGATGGAGATAAGAATAATGTCTTTTCTATTTATACATCACAGTATAGAGAAGTTCCTTTTAAAATAGATTTAACTAAGCAACTTTTTCTATATAATGAGCAAAATAATTTAATTTACAAAGCATCTAAAACCGAACTTTATCAAAAGATTTTAGACTATATGAAAAATTATAGCTTAAATACTATGGAAGCATTTAGGAAAATAATTGATGCTAGTATAAAAGATGTATATCTTCCTGATAATAGTGTAAATCCTAAATATAATAAATTATTTTTACAAAAAGCAAGAAATGAATATATTAGTGAGAAAGATTTAGAAAATATTTTTCAAACTAATTCAAGCATAAACAAGTTATATATTGATGATTTTGCATCTGAAAATGATACTATTTTTAGATTTCATAATGAATTTAATAAAAAAGTTTATGAGATGAAAAATAAAAGTGGTAATAATTTTAGTCTAGATGAACTTGCTAGAATAAGAGAGAGGATAACACTGCCTAATCAAAGTTATTTTCTAAAAGATGAATCAGGTAATGATTATATAACTAACAGTGGTAATAAACTTAAAATAGATGGTTCTAATAAGTATGAAATCGAGGATTTTTTAACAGATTTAAACGATAAAGATTCTAAGTATGATTTTACTAAACCATGCTATCATCCTAATGGAAATATAAAAACTGAAACTTACAACGGAAAAAGATATAGAATTATTGATGTATACTCTAAAATAAAAGTTAAAAAGGCTAATCTTCTTTTTAGAACTTTAGAAAACGAGATAATTTTTAACTATCAACTTGATTGCGGGTTAATTAGTAAAATGCCTGTTGATTTAGAAGATGAGAAATTTAATCAAAATGATAAATACTACAAAAGAGCTGATAAGTATTTTTATGGCTGGAAAGTAGTTAACGATAATAGCGAGATTACATTTGAAAAAATTAAAAAAGGTGAATTTTATAATTTAAAAGAAGATATTATTTTAGAACCAATTATTAAAAATAAAATTAGAACTACAGTAAATCTTCCTCATGAAGATTATAAACCAAGCAGAAAACATGATAAAAACTATGAATATCTAACACTAACTTTAAAAGAAGATGATAACTTATATGAACACTTAATGAAAAAGCTTGAAGAAATTAGAAAGACTTTACCTTATTTTGATTTAAGTAATGAGTTTTTAGGAATGTATTCAGATATAAATTATCTATCACAAATAGATAATAAAACTTATGCTAAGGATATTGAAACTGATTCAATTGTATATTTTAGATATAAAATAACATATGTAAAAATTGAGTTTCCTAACTTTTTCAAAAACTTATATTTCGAAATTTTAAGAAGTGCTAAACTCGATCTGCCAATTCTTGAAACAGATGTAGTTAATGGCGATATTTTATATGAAACATATTTTGAAAAATTAACTAATCTAAATAAAAATAATGATTTAGTTGAGATTTTAAGAAAATACTTTATTTCTCAAAATAAATATAGCTACAATAAAACAGGAAGTAAAATTCTTTTAAAAGTTCACAAGAACTTTGTTGCAAATATGAATGTTATGGCATATGATATAAACGGTAGAAACTTTTTTGCTGAGACAAGTTGTGAAAGAGAGTATGAAATAATTCCAGAATTAAAAGAGGCGCTAAATTATAATGATAAGCTTCAAACATCTAAAGATGAGAATATTTCAAAGCTTAATTATTTATCTTTCCCATATTTTGCATACAAGGGAGAGGTTTATAAAATATTATCAATTAGCACAGATTATCTATTTAGAAAGAATTTAGAATTTGATGATAAAATTTCAAAACTTGATTATATTAAAAACAATAACAAGTTTTACTTTCCGATTTATTTAAGTGTTGAAAAAACAAATATTGATGTATCATACAGATATTTAAAAGATGGTAAGACTTTATGGGAGAAAACTATTAAATCATACTACAGTCCTTTTAATTATAAGGATTTGAAGTTAAATGATAGACTTTATGAGTTTGGCTATAAGCTTTTAAAAAATCCTGAGAATTTATTTCCTAGTGATTATGAGGTAAATCCTGAACACTACATAAAAAATAGTACATATCATGTAAATTATGCAGTTGGAGATTTAAATACTAATAAATTATTAGAGTATGTTTACTTTTCTCTTAAATTTTCAAAACAAATATACGATGAGATAAAAGAAAATAAAATTACAAGAAAAGAAGATTTCACAGGAGCATTCCCATATGCATATAAGAATAACTATCAAGATATGGTATATTTTGAAAGTGGTAAAAATATATTTGATGATTATGAGGGTGTTAAAAATTTATTCCTAAGTGCATTTTATATGTTTACTAAGCATAAATTCGAAGATTACTTTGATATTAAAAAATATACAATCTCTGGATTTATATACTATAAAAATGGTAATTCTGTTAATAATTTAGAATTTTTAAATGGTCCAATTTCACCAAAAGATAAATATAAAATTTTAGATGGAATGCTAATTGAGTTTAATATTAAAAAGATATAGGTGATTTTATGAAAAAAATAATTAAAATTGTATTTTCACTACTTTTAGTATTTATTCTTTTTGGCTGTGAAAAAAATAAGAAAAAAATTGATGATAATAAACTTGGAATATCTTATACCGTTGGATTTAACTATGAAGATGATAATAACAATCCTGTAAGACTTGAGAAAAAATTTAGCCATGGTGAGATTTTAGGCGGTGTTGATATTGGAGGTAAAAAAGGTCATGATTTAATTGGCTGGTATTTGAATAACCAATTATTTTACTTTGGTAAAGAGGTTGTAAGAAATTTAGAGTTATATGCTAAATACACAAAGAAAATTTATAAGGTAGAGTTAAATCCTCAAAATGGTGAAAATACTCATAAATATGATGTTGAATATAACACTAGATTATTTCCAACAAGACCAACTAAAGACAATCACATATTCCTTGGTTGGTATAAAGATGATAAGTTATATGATTTAGATAAACCAATTACAGAAAATTTATCTCTTGTTGCAAAATGGGCCAAAGAAAAGCACCTTGTAAGAATTAATTTTAAAAAAGATAAATTAGGAAATGATGTATATAAGGAAGTTTATGTAACTCATGGTGAAACTTTAAAAGCTGATGATTTCATCTTTGATGGAAAAAGATATGAAATCGGAAGCGTAAATCCTGATGATAAAAGTAAGGTAGTTGTTAATTATTTTGATGAGACAAATAATACTATCTTTGACTTAAATACAAAAATTACTGATGATAAATTAGTTCTTAAACCAATATATGATGATGTTTACTTAACATATGTTTTAAATATTTTAGGTAAAAAAGTAGAAAAAAATGTTAGATATGGATCTAGCATTCTGCATGAACAAAGCGATTTTGAAGAGGTATTTAATAAATACTTTGATGGCGTAAGAGATGATAGTAATAATTTAATTGATGAAAATTATAAACTTACAGAAAGTGGTAAGGAATTTTATGTAAAATATTATAACGGAGTTCCTGATGAAGGCTTTTTGTATACATTAAATGATACTAAAACAGGTTATATTTTAGATAGGATTAAAAGAGATTATGCAGGCGATGTAGCAATTCCTAAAACTCATAAAGGTCTTCCAGTTGTTGGAATTAGTGAAGGGGCATTTATGAACTTTAGAAAAATTAGAAATGTTAGATTAAATGATTATATTGAAAGAATTCCTGAATTTGCATTTTATAATTGTACTAATTTAGAAAAGATTGAGGCTGATTTTTCTAAAATAAAAGAAATCGGAAGATTTGCATTTAGAGATTGTATAAATTTAAAAGGCTTTGAATTTGAAAAAACTAATCTTATAACAATTGGAGATAGCGCCTTTTATAATTGTAAGAGTTTAGAAAAAGTTTTATTTCCAGCAACACTTCAAACAGTTTATGATATGGCATTTAAAGATTGTGAAAATGTAACTGAGTTAGACCTTTCTAAAATTTCATATCTTGGAAGTAGTGCTTTTTATAATTGTAAGAAAATTAAAAAAGTTATAATTCCAAAGACTTTGGAAAATATCGAGGATTCAACATTTTATAATTTAGAGAATTTATCAGAGCTTAGTCTTGGAGATTCAGTTAAAAAAATTGGAAACTATGCTTTTAAAAATACTCCTAATTTAGTAAATTTTCAAATTCCTTCATCTGTAAGAGAGTTTGGAAGATTTGTATTTAGCCAAAATAGTAATATTAAAGTATTAAATTTATTAAATGTTAAAGGCCTTTTACAAGATACATTTGATAATTTTTCAAGCCTTGAAGAAATTAGATTTTATGATTTAGAGTTTTTATATAATAACTTTATTAAAAGAGCTCCAAAATTAAATAAGATTGTAGTTAATAACTATAATATAAAAAATACTAATTTTGGTGATTTTAAAAATATTGATTTACACATCCAAAATAAAATTTCTGTAAGTAAAATTAACTTTGCTTTTAAAAGTATAAAAATGGATAAAAACTGTGAAGTAGATACACCAGATAAAATACTTGAGTTTAAAAACTTCAAAAATCTTGATACTAAAATATATTTATCAGACGATGTAAAAGGAATTAAAAACTATATTGATCCAACTAGAATTAGTTATATTTATGCAGGTAAGAATTTTACTGATTTAGAAAAATTATTTTATGCTAAAAGAGATCATAGTGATAAGTTTGACTTTGATGTTTCAAGTGAAAATAAATTAGTAAAAGAATTTGACAACCAAAGATATCTTTTAAAAGGAGATAATTATTATTTATATTATTTAAAAGATTATTCAATTACTAAAATAAATTTAATAAGTAAAATATCACCTGATATAAAACTTCCTTTAAATAAATTAAATATAACTGAAATTGCTTTAAATAATGTTGATAATAACTTTAACTTTGATAGTGAATTTTTTAACGACTATCATAAAATTGAAAGAGTAGTTTTATACAGTAATGCTAATTCAAGATTCAAAGAAAAAAACAACATGATTTACACAAGCGATGAAAAAGAAGTTGCATATATTCCACATGGAGTAAATATTGATACATTTAATATTTTAAAAGATCAAGTATCGCCTAACTTTTTATACCACCCAAGTATTAAAAACTTCACAATTGAAGCAGGAAATACAACTTATGAAATAGATAATGCAAATAAATTTATTCTTTATAAAGATAATGCTAAAAAATATATCGCAAGATATTTTGGAGATAGTGATACTACTGAAATAAATGGCTATGATGGATTATTAAAATCTGCTTTTAATAATAAAAATTTAAAGAAAGTTATATTTAATATAAATGATTTAAATGCAAAAAATGATAAAGTTTATCTTGGAGATAATGTTAATAATTTAGTATTTAAGAAAAATTTAAATGAGCATACTAATCAAGTAGAGTTTAATTATTTTTCAAAAGTTCAAACTAATTTAAAAGTAACCTTTCAAGATGATGCTAAATTTGTAAATGCGATCTTCCCTGAAAATTTAAATCAAGTAGAAAATTCTAATTTAATAGAAAAAATTGCCCAAAGACAATTTAAAAATACTAAAATTAAAGAGTTTGATTTTTCAAATGTTAGTGAAGTTCAAAGAGAAGCGTTTAAAAATTGTAGTGAGCTTGAAAAATTAGAAAATCTTAAAAAAGATGCTTATGTACTTGAAGATGCATTTTATAACTGTGATAAGTTAAAAACTGTATATATTGGAAAAAACACTGATAAAAGAGCCTACTTTATGTCTGATAATATTGAAGAAATTACATTAGATAATAAAGAAATTCACTTTAACTATATAAGTAGTTTAAAAATAAGTAAAGTAGAAATTAAAGACAGTGTTGAAAAAATTTATCATTTTGCAGATTCAAAATATAAACTAATTAAAAACTTACAACCTACGCTTAGCCTATCAAGCAATATTAGAGAAGTTCAAAATTTACATATAATTTTCCCAAATCTTGAAAAACTTACAATTAACTCAAAATTAGATAGCACTATTTCATATGATAAGTTTTTAAATTTAAGTGAAGTTATCTTTGGCGATGATGCTGAGATTTTAGAAAAAGATTTAGACGATAGCTTTTCATATCTTAAAAAAATACCTAAAGTATCAGTTAGCCAAAATAATCAAAAGTTTAAAATAGTTGATAAGTTTATCCTGTCAAATGATATGAAAAAATTATATCGCTACATAGGAGATGAAACTGATAATCTAACAATTCCAAGCGATGTTTTAGAAATAAAAGAAGGATTTTCTAATAACTTATCAAATCTTACAAGCATAACATTTACTGGTAAGAATTATCTAAATCCAGAATATATACCAAATAAAGTATCAACTATTACAATTAAAAGTAATGATTTTTTAGTTTCTGGATATTCGAATACTAAAATTAAAAAGGTATATATTGCAAGTATTATAACTCCTAAAAATATTGAAAAAATCGGCGCTGAAATGGTAAATGTTGATTCAATTGAGCCACTTGATAATACAGACTATATTTTAAAAGATGGAATATTTTACACAAGTGATTATAAAAAACTTATCGCCTATCCTAAGTATTTAAAACATAAGGTTTTAAAAGTTGATAGAAGGGTAAGAGAAATTACTGCTAATTTTAATGGAAATTTACATCTTGAGGAAATTTATCTTCCAAAAGAGCTTGAAAAATTTACAGGTACTCTTAAGAATTGTTTCAACCTTGTAATATATTATGAAAAAGGTTGTATGAATTGTAAGAACTTTGATGTTAAAGTATTCAACCCAACTTTTTTAAAGATGGTGTTCGATAAAGAGTTTGACTACTAATTTTATAAGACTACTTTCCAAAATTGGGAAGTAGTTTTTGTTTTTATAATAGTTTTTCCACTCTTTATATATTTACTTATTTATAAAAAAATTAAATAGTGATTTTTTTTAAAATTTTTGATGCTTTAAACTATTTACTGTGATATAATTTTATTTAGATTAGTAAATAAAAAAACAATTGAAAGGGGTTGTTTTAATGTCAGAAAAAATTATTAAATCAATGGATGGTAATGAGGCAGCAGCGCATTGTGCGTATGCGTTTAGTGAGGTTGCCGCAATATATCCTATTACACCATCATCAAATATGGGTGAGCATGTTGATGCGTGGGCTGCAAAGGGAGCTAAAAACTTATTTGGCGTTCCTGTTAAAGTTATTGAAATGCAAAGTGAGGCTGGTGCTGCAGGTTCAGTTCACGGCTCGCTTCAAATGGGAGTTTTAACTACAACTTTTACAGCAAGCCAAGGTTTACTTTTAAAAATTCCTAACTTATATAAAATAGCAGGACAAGGTCTTCCTGGTGTTGTTCATGTTGCGGCAAGATCAATTGCAGGACATGCACTTTCAATTTTTGGAGATCACCAAGATGTTATGGCCGCAAGACAAACAGGTGTTGCAATGCTTGCATCAAATTCTGTTCAAGAAGTAATGGATTTAGGTGGAGTTGCGCATTTATCAGCTATCAAAGCCCAAATTCCTTTTATTCACTTTTTTGATGGATTTAGAACATCACATGAGGTAAACTCTGTTGAAGTAATGGATTATAGTGTATTTGATAGATTATTAGATAGAGAAAAATTAGCTGAATTTAGAAAATTAGGACTATCTCCTAATCATCCTGTTACTCGTGGTTCTGCGCAATCTGATGATGTATACTTTCAAGCAAGAATGGCACATGAGACAAGATATATTGGTGTTGATGATGTAGTAGCTGATTATATGAAAGAAATTTCTAAAGTTACAGGAAGAACATACGCCCCTTTTGTATATTTCGGAGCAAAAGATGCAACAGATGTTATTGTTGCAATTGGCTCTGTTAATGAAACTATTAAACAAGTTGTTGAAACACTTAATAAATCTGGTAAAAAAGTTGGTGTTCTATCAGTTCATTTATACAGACCATTTAGTGCAAAATACTTTAAAAAAGAAATGCCTAAAACTGTAAAAAGAATTGCAGTTATGGATAGAACAATTGAATCAGGTGCTCTTGATCAACCACTTGCTCTTGATGTAAAAACACTATATTATAACGATGAGGTAAGACCACTTATCATAGGCGGTATTTATGGTCTTTCATCAAAAGATACAACTCCGCAAATGATTGCAGCAGTTTATCAAAATTTAGCATCTGCAAAACCAAAAGATCACTTTACAATCGGAATAAATGATGATGTATTAAAAACATCTTTAAAAACTGTTAAATTAGATTTAGATCACGATATAAACGAGTGTTTATTATTTGGTCTTGGTAGTGATGGAACAGTTGGTGCAAGTAAAAATATCGTTAAAATTATTGGTGATAATACTAAATTATTCTCACAAGCTTATGCATCTTATGATTCTAAAAAAGCTGGTGGTGTAACTAGAATGCACTTAAGATTTTCTAAAAAACCTATTGGTTCAACTTACCTTGTATCAGAACCTGGCTTTGTATCATGCTCAACAGATAGTTATCTATTTAAATATGATATGCTAAAAGGTTTAAAAAAAGGTGGAACATTCCTTTTAAACACTAGAGTTCCTGAAAGTGAAATTGAGGAATTTTTACCAAATTTAGTTAAATACCAACTTGCTAAAAAGAAAGCTAACTTTTATATTGTAAATGCGGCAGACGTTGCATATAAAATTGGTCTTGGAAGAAGAACAAATACTATTATGCAATCAGCATTCTTTAAATTAAATGAAGATTTAATGCCTTTTGAAAAAGCTAATGAGCTAATGAAAAAATATGCTCTTAAATCATATGGTTCAAAGGGTGAGGCAATAATTAAAATGAACTACGAAGCAATTGATGCTGGTAGTGATGAAATTATTAAAGTCAATGTTAAGCCTGAATGGGCAAAACTAGATCCAAAAAGAGAAAATCAAAGAGATGAAAAAGCTCCTGATTTTGTTAAGAAAATCGCTGACCCAATAAATGCAATTGAAGGTAATGATTTACCAGTTTCTGCTTTTGTTGAATATGGTGATGCTCATATGGTTAATGGATCATGTGCATATGAAAAAAGAGGAGTTGCAAACTTTGTTCCAACATGGAATAGTGAAACTTGTATTCAATGTAACCAATGCGTATTTGCATGTCCTCACGCTGTTATTAGATCATTTCTTGCAACAGATGAAGAATTAAAAGATCTTAAACAAAATCCAAAACTTGCTCAGGCCAAAGGAAAAGGAATGGAAATTTATAAATTTTCAATTCAAGTTTCCGCTCTTGATTGTACTGAGTGTGGAGTTTGTGTTGAGGTTTGTCCTACTAAAGAAAAATCTCTTAAAATGGTATCAGCTCATGAAGAAATTCAATCAGGTTCACAAAAAATTGCCGAGTACTTCTTTGATAAAGTATCTTATAAAGAACTTGGTGATGACACTGTTAAAAATGTTAACTTTAGAAAACCATTATTTGAGTTTTCGGGAGCATGTGCTGGTTGTGGTGAAACCCCTTATATAAAGGCTATTACTCAACTTTTTGGAGATAGAATGGTTATTGCAAATGCTACAGGTTGTACATCTATTTTCTCGGGATCTTTTCCATCAACTCCATTTACAACTAATCAAAACGGCTTTGGTCCTGCATGGGCTAACTCATTATTTGAAGATAACGCTGAATTTGGATTTGGTATGAGAGTTGCTCATAAGACTATGAGAAATAGAATTGAGACTATTATTGTAAACAATCTTGAAAATATGGAATCTAGCGAGAAAGAACTTTTAACCGAGTGGATGGAAAGACAAAACGAGGGAGCATTTACTCGTGAGATTTCTCCAAAGATTATTGCATGTCTTGAAAAATCAGATAAAGAATATGCAAAAGAGATATTATCGCTTAAAGATTATCTTGTTAAAACAAGTCAATGGATTATCGGTGGTGATGGTTGGGCATATGATATTGGTTATGGTGGAATTGACCATGTAATTGCTAATATGGAAGATATTAACATTTTAGTTGTTGATACTGAGGTTTACTCTAACACTGGTGGACAATCTTCAAAAGCTGCTCAATTTGGATCTATTGCTAAATTTGCAGCTGGCGGAAAGAAAACTAAGAAAAAAGATCTTGCATCAATTGCAATGAGTTATGGTAGTGTATATGTTGCTCAAATTAACCATGGTGCAAATGCAAGTCAAGTTATTAAAGCTTTAAAAGAGGCTGAATCATACGATGGACCAAGTATAGTTATTGCTTATGCACCTTGTATTGAACATGGTATATCTGGTGGACTTACTAATTCACAATCACAAGCTAAACTTGCCAATGCATGTGGATACTGGCCAATTTTCAGATATGACCCAAGAAGAACAGAGCAAGGCTTAAATCCATTCCAATTTGATGGACCTAGAAAACCTAATTGGGATATATACGAGGAACATTTATTAACAGAAAATAGATATCGCAGACTTTCAATGGTTAATCCAGAACATGCAAAAGAATTGCTTCAAGCTAATAAACACGATGCTCAAATGCGTTTTGTTCACTACATGAATTTAAAAAATGAAAATTATTCTGAAGAGGCAATCGCTGAAATATTAAAATAATTTTTAAAAGCGTCATAAAATAATGGCGCTTTTTTTAATAACTTATAAAAGCATATTTATGGTAAAATAATATATAAAGGAAAGTAAGGTCCTATTAAATATATTGAAAGTAAAAATTGCAAATTAAAAAATTATATGGTAAAGATGATCGCAATTTAAAAATAAGAAATTTATTAAGTTACTTTATTTATCCTAATCCTAGATGATTTATTTTGGGGCTTTTGTCCAAGTTATGGTCATAGATAATTTTTCTAAGTATCATTGCCTAATTTAAATTATGCTGAAACACTAGATGAACAGGTAAATGAGCAGGTAA
>CAUUCL010000019.1:0-15971 GCA_963543845.1 uncultured Acholeplasmataceae bacterium | reverse complement strand
AGTGTGAGCGAAGGAGGAACAATTCTACCGTGACCATAAACTTTGGACAAGAACCACATAAAAAAAAAATACCGCAAGATGCGGTATTTTTTTATGCTATTGTTTCAATTGTTCCACCAACAGGGTCATACCATTGAATCCAGATATATTTAAAAGTATAATTTTTATTTTCTAGTTTATTCCAATTATAGTTTATAGAAGATGGTCTATCTTTGTATTTATGGTTTATCTTAACAATAGTTGTCTTTTTCTCTTTTCCCATTTTTATGATGTAATCACATTTTTCAAAGATAAACTTTCCTATTTCTCTTACAGTATTAGGTATTACAAATAAACTAGGATTATTAGGATCAGCACTAGGATTATTTTCATCAATATTTCCTAAATTCTTAGCTCCATAGAAAGCATAATCGCATATCTTATAAGTTTTAGAGTTAAATCTTATATCTTTTAATTTAGGATTAACAGGGTTTGAGGTAAATATTTTAGTGTTAATAATTTCAACATTATCAGGTAAATTTACAATTTCAACATCCTCAGATACTCTAAGTAGTGTTTTTCCAAAGATGAATAATCCATTAGAATCAAATTTTTCAATTTTAGTATTGTTAAATAAATCATAACCAAGGATAACATCTTTATTAGGAGGCATTGTTACGGTTTTTAAATTTACACAATTTTCAAATGCTCCATTTCCGATTTTATTAAGGGCTGCTAAATCATAAAGTTCAACAACTTCTAGGCTTTGACAATTTTTAAAAACCTCATCTTTTATCTCTTTAAGAGATGTTGGAAGTTTTACTTTTTTTAATTTAATGCATCCATAGAAAAGTTTTTCATTTAGCTTTTCTATTTTCTCTGGAATAACGACTTCCTCAAGATTTGGATGATTTATAAAGGCATTAGGCGAGATATTATCAATTTGCCCGAAATCAGGTTTAGTTAAATCTAATACTTTAATATTTTGGTCAATTGCAACTAAATAGCCGTTGATTGCTAAAACGCCTGTTGTAAAATTGTTTTCAAGCCATTTGGTTTTTTCAAAAACTCTCTTTGAATTAAAGAATTTCATGGTCTTTGGGAAATCTATTTTTTCAAGTTTAGTATATCCATAAAATCCATCTCCCATTAAAGCTATAACATCAATTCCATTAAATTTAGTAGGAATTTTTAAATATGTATAAATATTATTTAATTTATATTTGGTAATACCAATTCCAGTTTTTCCTTCATAAGTTACGCTATCTGCATCAAATACATCAAGAAAATCTCTATAAACAGGTTCTAAAGTAGTATCTTCTAGGATAGGTTTTGTAAAGTCAAAAAACTTGCCATCTTTTGCCCAACCAAAGAAAACTTGGTTTACCTTTTCAACTATTTCAGGTTTATTTATAGTATCTCCTTTTTTAACAATAATATCATCAAGTTCAGTATCTTTAAAATGAACTAGTAAATTATTCTCATCAGTCCAAACTGCTTTATAAGTTGTATTCTTAGTTATTGGCTTATTAAACTCTTTTACAGCCTTACCATCCTCGTCAACCCATTTAACAAATTTAGCACCCGCTTTTTTAGGATATGGAAGTCTATAAACTTTTATATCATTTAAAGTTTGTCCTTTGTAAAGCTCGTACTCATCTAAATTATCTCCCCCGTCTGTATCAAGGGTAAGTTTAACTCTATCAATTTCTTTAAATACAGGTTTAACGATTGTATCTTTAGTAAATACATAATTTTTAAAATCAACTATTTTTCCATCTATTTCAAATCCTAAGAATTTATGGTATGAAACCTCAGCACTTGGTTGTTCAAACTTCCATTTGCTATTTTTTTCAACATAGAAGTAATCATAGAAAAGTTTTTCTTTTTTAGGATCATATTCATTATTTCTCCAAACTTTTCTTACACCATCATATCTTTCCTTAAATACAGGATCTTTAATTTTATATATTTTGCTTAAATCAAATTTTACTTTTACTGTGTTTTTTAGTTTAACCCATCTTGCAGTTAAAGTTATGTGATTTATAAAGTTTCCATCTTTATCTTTAAAGATGTTTAAGTTAGTATCAAATTCTTTTCCATTATATTCCCAATAGGTAAAAGCATACCCTTTTTTCTCAGGAATAGTAGCATTTAAAACTGCTCTGTAAGTGTTATCTGAGCAAATTGTAGGAAGTACCTTATTTCCGCCTTTAGTATCATAGTGAACAGTTGAGGATTGTTTTTTATAAGAGTATTGCAATCTTACGGTAGTATTAGAATATACTCTAAAATTATCATCAAGCTCGATTACATCATCTTTTGTCTCAACACTAAAATATGATATATACTTTCTACCATCTAACTCTTTCCATTTCAGATTTCTTCTTTCAATTTCTTTTTTTAAGTATGCTCCTCTTTTAACTTTTATCGGATCATGCTGTGCTATATCTGATTTTAAAAACTTTACTTCATATTCACTTTTACATCCCGAAAGAATAAAAAGTGGAACTAGCATAAATAAAGCAAGAATTAAATATTTTATTTTTTTCATTTTATCACCTAATTAAAAAATTATTTTACTAATTGGATTTGGAAGATTTTTACATTTAGCAATTAGTTTTACATTATCTTTTTTATTTTTTCTTATAACAATTATACCACAACCATTAAAGCATTTAAGTTTGGTATTTTTTTTATTGACATAAAATTTATCTGATTTGGTATTATTTCCATTATCAATTGCCATAATTATTCCATCACCTATTAAATTAAAATCAACTAGTAAATCAGATATAGGATTTATATTATTATTTTCATCACATATCATGTATTTAATAAAAAATATATCGGCATCATTTATTGGATAATCAAGACTAAGATTTATTTTATTTTCTGATTTTATCCTTTCAAGATTTTTAATTATTATAGGATTATTTTTTTCATCATAACCTACAGCTTTTATTTTTTTATCCTCATCATATGGAATAATCCATTCAAGATATAAATTATCATATTTATGCTTATACTCTAATTTATTATTTGTCTTTTTTATATCAAATGATAATCTACCATAGCTTTTATCATCTAAGAAAATCTCGCATGTTGCAAGATTTGTATAAACTCTTATAGGAATATTCTTTTTTATATTTGTTCCATATTTGTCAATTTTTTTAATATCTTCAAAATTAAAATTCCAGTGTGGCAAAATATGAATAAATGGCTCATTAGTCCAATATGATTTATAAAGATAAGCCTCATCTTTTTTTAATCCTGCAAGATCGCAAAGCCCAAAATAAGAACTTACAGGTGGCGTATTTTTTATATTTAGCCATGGAGTAGGCTCACCTAGATAATCAAATCCAGTCCAGATAAAATCGCCTAAATAATTTTTATTTTCATAGTAGTATTTTATGGAATCAGATGCAATATCACCCCATGTCGGGATATCGCTTCCATAAGAGTTTAAAAAGAATTTATCTCTTAGAATTTTATTTTTTTCATTAACCACATCAACTTTATTATTGTTATTAGTATTTATATAAACCCCGCGAGATTTTAAAGAAGATGATATCTCAGTTCCGAGAAAAATAAAATCAGGATTATTTTCTAAAATTTTACCAATATTTTTTTGCGAGTAGTTCAGTCCTACTATATCAAGCAATTTTGAGATTTTATCTTTTTCGATATTGTAGTTATCTTGGTAAGAATTACTAGCAATAGTTACAGGTCTAGTTTTATCAATTTCTTTTACAGTACTAATTAAGATTTTGCATGTTCTTACCGCTTTTTCATCAGGATTTAAAAGTTCTTCTAATTCATTTCCAAGGCTATACATGAAAACAGACGGATGGTTTTTATCACGGTTTATCATCTCTTTTAAATCAAACACACCCCAAGTATCACCTATTTTATTTTTAGGATCGGTTGCTATTTTTTCAAAAAATCTAGCATAATCATTTACTTTTTTTTCTTTATACCATGTATCACTAAATTCATCTAAAAGTAAAAATCCTAATAAATCACAATAATAAACTAATAAATCAGATGCCATATTATGAGATGAGCGGATGGCATTAACCCCAATTTCTTTTAGTATTTTTAACTTTCTATAAATTGCTTCTTTTACCTGGATTGCGCCAAGCATTCCATTGTCATGGTGAAGACATACACCATTTATTTTAGTTTTAATACCATTTAGGTAAAATCCATCTTTTTCAAAGTTAAGATATCTAAAACCATATAAAACTTCTTCTTCATCTAGCGTGTTTAAACTAGTATCTTGGATATAAGTTTTTATATAGTATAAATTAGGTTCATTTAAACTCCAAAGTTTAATATCACTTATAAAAAAATCATTTTCAATTTCAAGGCTAGAATTAGCGTTTACTTGGTATATTTTATCAATTTCAAAAGTATTTAATATATTTTTATCAAAATCTAATAATTCATATATAACCTTAAATTCAATATCTTTTTGGTGATTATTTACTATCTTGTTTTTTACTATAACTTTAATATTATTGCTTTTAATAGTCTGTCTTAGTCTTGGAGTTGTAACATATGTATATGATAAATCAAGATGGATTTTATTTTTCTTATATAAATAGCAGTCTTGATAAATTCCAACTCCTGAATACCATCTTGAAGATGGCATAATATTTTCAACTTTAATAGCAATTCTATTTTTACCTATTTTTAAATATTTACTTATATCATATTCAAAAGGAGTATAGCCATTTGGATGATCTGATATAAAATTCTCGTTTATATATGTTTTACTATTCATATAAGCTGCTAAAAATTTTATATAGTAAGTTTTATTTAAATCATCAATAAAAAAATCTTTTATATACCAATAAATCCCGCCATCAAGAAGAGCTACCTCGTTTTGACCAATACATTTTTTGTTAAACTCATTTTTTATGCTTTGATCATCTGGCAGGGTAACATCTTCTAATTTAGAGATACAAAAATGGCTAAGATATGGTCTTAGCCTATTTTTATTATCTTTTATAATTTTCCAGTCTTTATTAAAAAGTTCTTTCACTCTTTTTCTTTTAAATGAGGAAATAATATAACATCACGAATGCTTTTAGAATTTGTTAAAAGCATTATAAATCTATCAATTCCAATTCCAAGTCCACCAGTTGGAGGAAGACCATATTCTAATGCTTCAATAAAGTCATAATCCATTTCAACTGTTTCTTCATGTCCTTTTTCTTTTTCTTTAACTTGTTCTAGGAATCTTTCTTCTTGATCAATTGGGTCATTAAGCTCACTATATGCATTTGCATACTCGCTTCCTAAAATAAACATTTCAAATCTATCAGTGAAGTTAGGATTATCACTATTTTTCTTAGCAAGTGGTGATATATCAAGTGGATGACCATATACAAATGTTGGCTGAAGAAGAGTCTCTTCAACATATTTTTCAAAAAAGGCATTTATAATATGACCTAATTTAAAGTGTTTTTCAACTTCAATGTGATGCTCTTTTGCAATCTCACATGCTTTTTCAAAATCAGTTATTTTAAAAAAATCAATTCCAGTTTTTTCGTTTATTGCATCAACCATATGTATTTTTTTAAATGGTTTAGAAAAATCAATTTTAAAGTCTTGATAAACAATTTCGGTTTTACCAAGAACTTTTTTAACAACAAATTTAAATGCCTTTTCGATAGTTTTCATCACATCAGGCATCTGATCAAATGCTGAGTATGCCTCGATTGTAGTAAATTCAGGATTATGCATACTATCCATACCTTCATTTCTAAAAAGTCTTCCTATTTCATATACTTTATTTATTCCACCAACAACTAATTTTTTAAGTGCAATTTCAGTGGCAATTCTTAGATAAAAATCCATATGAAGGGCATTATGATGAGTTTTAAATGGTCTTGCATTAGCTCCTCCAAGGATTGATTGAAGAATTGGAGTTTCAACCTCAACATATCCCTCACCATCAAAAAATTCTTGAAATGCTCTAATTGTTCTAGTTCTTAAAATAGCAGTTTGATAACTTTGATCATCAGTAATTAAATCAAGATAACGTTTTCTTCTGCCTTCTTCAACATTTTGAAGACCATGAAATTTTTCAGGAAGTGGCCTTAAAGCCTTTGAAAGGTGAGTATATTTTTCAACATGAATTGTAAGCTCGCCTGTATTAGTTCTAAATAAATAACCCTTTACTCCGATAATATCGCCAAGGTCAGATAATTTCCAAACGGCAAAATCTTTTTTAGGCAAATTATCACATCTAATATAGATTTGGATTTTGCTGTCATTATCTTTAATGTGCATAAATCCTGCTTTTCCTTGACCACGCTTTAAAACTATTCTACCTGCAACAGATACCACAATATGTTCTTTTTCAAGTTTTGCTTTAGTAAATTTTTCATATTTTTGAATAATTTCTTTTGCACTTATAGTTGTTTTATAAGCTTGCCCAAAAGGATTTACTCCTAGTTTTTTTAACTCTTCGATTTTATTTCTTCTGACGATTTCTTGATCACTAAATTCTCTTTTCATTTAGCCTCTTCCTTTTTGTTTTGTTTTTTTAATAGTTTTTCTTTAATGTTTTCAAATAATGTTAAAACATCTTTTTTCTTTTCTTCATCTGATAGCGAAGACATTCTCTCAAGATATAATTTTAATTTTTCATCAAATTTTTCGTGTTTTCCTGTTTTGTGAATTTCCTCAATATCTGATTTATTTATAGTCTCAGCAATTAAAAGATATTTTGTAATATTGCAAAGTAGTTCAAGATTATCTTTTAAAGTTTTTCTTGCTTTATCATGACAGCTATCAATAATACTTCTTACTTCACGGTCAATTTCAAGTGCTACTTGGTCAGAAAAATCTTTTTCTTTTAGATAATCTCTACCAAGGAAAACACTTCCTTGATTTTTTTCATATTGAACAGTTCCTAAATTACTCATACCATATTCTGTAACCATTGAGCGAGCAATTTTTGTTGCAATTTCAAAGTCATTATGAGCACCATTAGAAATAGAGCCTATAGCGATTTCCTCAGAACTTCTACCTCCAAGATAGCCTGTGATTGTTGCAAGTAGGGACTCTTTAGTTGAAAAATAAGTTTCTTCTTTTGGAACCATTAAGTTATATCCGCCAGATTGTCCACGTGGGATGATTGTTATTTTTTGAACCACGTTAGAATCTTCAACTTTTAATCCAATTACAGTATGTCCTGCCTCGTGAAATGCTACACGCAGTTTTTCCTCAGGTGTATATTTTCTAGATTTTTTAGCAGGTCCCATCATAACACGGTCAATTCCCTCGTCAATATCATTTTCATTTATAACTTTTCTATTATCGCGAGCTGCTAAAAGTGCTGCCTCATTTAATAAGTTTTCAATATCAGCACCAGAAAATCCAGGTATTCTATATGCAACATTTTCAAAGTTTACATCATCTTCAAATTTTTTATTTTTAGAGTGAACGTTTAAAATTGCAGTTCTTCCGTTTACATCAGGAAGACTAATTGTAACTTGTCTATCAAATCTGCCTGGTCTTAAAAGTGCTGGGTCTAATACATCAGGACGATTTGTTGCAGCCATTATGATAATTCCTAAATTAGGAGAAAAACCATCCATTTCAACTAAAAGTTGGTTCAGAGTTTGCTCTCTTTCATCATGACCACCACCAAGACCTGCACCTCTTTGTCTACCAACAGCATCAATTTCATCAATAAAGATAATACAAGGTGAGTTTTGCTTAGCAACTTTAAATAAGTTTCTAACTCTTAATGCACCAACACCAACATACATTTCAACAAAGTCAGATCCACTAATTGAGAAAAATGGAACATTTGCCTCTCCAGCTGCAGCTTTTGCAAGCAATGTTTTACCAGTTCCAGGAGGACCTACAAGTAGAATTCCCTTTGGTATTCTTGCACCAATATCACGATATTTTTTAGGATTTTTTAAAAAGTCAATTACTTCAACAAGTTCTTGTTTTTCCTCATCAGCGCCTGCAACATCATCAAATTTAACCGCTTTTTCCTTTGAAAGTTTTGCGCTTGATTTAGAAATCTCAGGTCCTTGATCTTGCATATCACGCATTTTCTTAATCATTAAAACAATTAGTGCACCAATTAGAATAATTGGAAGAAGTTGAATTATTATTCCAAATACTGATGGTCTTGGTGGAATAGCCTCAAAAATTGGTCTTTTATCTTCATCAACATCATTTTTTACCATTTCATAAAAAGTATCATATTGTTTTCTTGAAAGAGTAATTTTAAATGTCCTGCCAGCCTTTTCTTTATCTTTGGCATTGTTTTTAAATCTTCCGTAAACAATAAAGAAGTTAGAAACACCAGCATCTTTTATATAAGTGCTAATTTTTCCTGTTTTAGGATCTTTATACATTTGATCATTTTTTAAATCTTCAACAAGGCCAGAATAGTGTTGATATTCATAAACAGCAGGCTTTGTAAATTTTGATATAAAGTAAAATATTCCAATAGATACTACTAAAAATAGAAGTATTATCCAAAATATTGATATTTTCTTTTGTCTTTTAGGGTCTTGTGTATTCATAATATCACCTCATTTTATATATTTTTTATTGATTGTTCCAATATATGGAAGATTTCTATATTTTTGAAGATAATCAAGTCCATATCCTAAAACAAACAAGTTAGGTATTTTAGTTCCAACATAATCAGCAGTAATATTTTTTACTCTATTATATGGTTTATCTAAAAGGGCAACTATTTTTACATTTGCGCCTCTTTTTTCAAGCATATTTTTAACAGTATATAAAGTATTACCACTATCAATAATATCTTCCACAATAAGGACATTTTTTCCTTTTATATCTAAGTCTTTATCAAGGTCTAAGTTAACTAGAATATCCTCCCTTTCTTTTTCTAAACCTTTATAACTTGATACATCCATATAATGAATTTCAAAATCAAGCCTTATAAGTTTTGAAAGGTCAGTAAGAAATGGCAGACATCCCTTTAAAAGACCAACCATAATGAATTCTTTATCCTTGTAGTCCTTTTCAATTTGCTTTGCTAGCTTTTTATTTAATCTATTAAGTTTTTTAGTAGAAATTAAAATTCTATCTATTATATTATTTTTCATTTTCTTCCTCGTATTTTAAATATATTTTATTTTCTCCTTTTATTGTTTGGTTTAAATATAAATTAGGAATCCATAAAATATTATTATTACTATCTTTTACAATCCAGATATTATCTCTTTTTTCTTTTGCAACTTTTCTATCTATTAAAAGCCTTGTTAGTTTTTTTGTTCCAAACGGATAGTTTAAAACTATATTATCCTCTTTGCTTTTTTTAAATGCTATAAGTGGCATTTTAACCTCATCGGTATAACTAATAACTCCCATTGGCATTTTAAAATTATAGTCAGTTTGTGAGTAAGAAATAATTTCATTTTGATTTTTGTTATATTCTTTAACTATAAAATTGTCTATATTATTTTTACTAGTATCTAATTTAAAATAAAATAAGTCATACTCTTTTATAAATTTAATATTTTTAATTTTTTTAATAATGTTTGGTTTAGTATTTTCAATATTATCTATTATTTCATTTATTAGATTATACTTAACCTTCACATTATAATTATTTAAAAGATTTGCAACAACTTCCTCTTTTATAGCAATATCTAATTTTATAAAATCAGATATTGGGAATTTATCATTATACTCATTTATAAAATTGTTTGCTAATTTACTTATAAAATTATAGGCATTATTTAATTTTTTACTATATCCAATAATTTGTTCTTTTAAATTATTAGATATTTTTTTAATGCTTGGAATAACTAAATGTCTTATTTTATTGCGGGTATAAGATAGACTAAAATTTGACTTATCGGTAAAGTATTTAATTTTATTTTGGTTTGCATAATTTTCAAGTTCAGCTTTTTGATAATTTATAAGTGGACGAATAAAAGTAAAATTATCAATGCTTTTTGTAATAAGGCTAATTCCGCTATAACCTTTCAAATTAGAGCCACGCATCATTTTAAAGATGATAGTTTCAAATAAATCATCAAAATGATGAGCTGTAAGGATATATTTGGTGTTATATTTTTTGCAGACATCTTTTAATGTTTTATATCTAAATGATCTAGCATCACTTTGAAAATTTTTAGGGTTATCAATTTTTACAGTATAAGTTTCAAGTAAAATATTATTTTTCTTGCAGTATTTTCTAATAGATTCTTCTTCTTGATCTGATTCTTTTCTTTTTTTATGATTAAAATGAACGCATAAAATGTTATATTGTTTTTTTAAAAGTAGTTCAGTTAAAACCATTGAATCAACCCCACCACTTAATGAAACAATTAAAACATCTTTTTTTCTATCAATAATAGCATCTAAAGTTTTGTAAAAATTATAAAATTCCTCTTTCATATTTTCTAGATAATTATACCATAATTTACCTATTTTGCTTTTTTAAGATTTAATTTTTTAGAAAAATAAATTTTAATTTTAGTAGATTTTAAATTAAGTTTTAAAATAATGGTAGAATAAATATATTAGGTGATAATATGATAATTCTTGCGAGTAATTCAATAAAAAGAAAAGAAATATTAAAAGAGTTAAATCTTGATTTTTCGGTTATTGTCAGTAGTTTTGATGAGCTTTCAGTTACTGATTTAAATCCTGATGAAAGAGTAAAAAAAATAGCATTTGGCAAGGCATGCAAGGTGTATGATGAAAATAAAGATGCAACAATTATTGCAGCTGATACCTTAGTTTACTTTAACAATAAATTTTACGGTAAACCAAAAGATGAAAAAGATGCTTTTAAAATGCTAAAAAGTTTTTCTAACAACTTTCATGAAGTATACACAGGTGTTTGTATTATTCATGATAGAAAAATGCACATTTTCTCAGATAGATCAAAAGTATATTTTAAAAATTTATCAGATGAGAAAATAAATGAATATATAAAATCTGGTGAATCGCTAGGAAGGGCTGGAAGTTATGAAATTCAAGGAAAGGCAAAAGAATTTCTGAATTTTTTAGATGGAGATATTTATAGCGTATCAGGCCTTCCAAAGGAAAAAGTGTATAAAAAACTTATAGAAATTGGAGCAGTTAAATCTTGAAAAAATTAAGCGATGAGATAAAAATTGGAAATGTAGTTTTAAAAAATAGGCTAATTCTTGCGCCAATGGCGGGAGTAAGTGATATGGCTTTTAGATATATTTGCTCTGAGTATAACTCATCACTTGGAGTATCTGAGATGGTATCAGATCATGCCTATCATTATAAAAATGATAAAACATTTACACTTATTAAAAATGATGATGTAAGACCTTATTCTGTTCAAATTTTTGGAAGTGATATAAATTATTTAAAGGAACTTGCGATTTATCTTGATGGACTTGATTACGTAGATATTATTGATATAAATATGGGTTGTCCTGTTCCTAAGATTGCTAAAAAAAGCAGGGCTGGTTCATATTGGCTTAAAAATCCTGATGAGGTTTACAATCTTGTAAAAAAAATTGTAGACTCAGTTAAAAAGCCAGTTAGTGTAAAGGTTAGATTAGGTTTAGATGATAATAATTTAAATGTTGTAGAAATTGCTAAAAAAATCGAGCTTGCAGGTGCTTCTGCAATTGCAATTCATGGAAGAACTGTCAAGCAATTATATTCAGGCTTTGCAAGATATGATTTAATAAAAAAGGTAAAAGAAACCGTAAAAATTCCCGTTATTGCAAACGGTGATATAAAAGATTATGAAAGCGCAAAATATGTTTTAGATTATACTAATTGTGATGCTGTTATGATAGGAAGAGCAGCCATTGGAAGACCTTATATATTTAAAGAAATATTAGAAAAAGAAAAAGGTAATAATTATAATTTTGAGCTGATTGATTTAATAAATCTTTTAAAAAAGCACTTTAATTTAATGATTAAATTATATGGAGAAAAGCTTGCTACTTTAAAGTTTAAAATACATATTTCTAATTATTTAAAAGATAAATTTAACTATAAAGAAATTAAAAGAGAGTATGTTTTAAATGGTGATTTTGAAAAACTTGTAACAAGCCTAGAAAATAAATTGTATATTTAGTATAATATACATGTTATTAGATTATTTTGTAATTTTTAATATAAAAGGAGAATATTATGGATTATTCGCTAATGCTTGATTATTATGAGCTAACAATGGCTAATAGTTATTTTATGCAAGGTATGAAAGATACCATCGCTTGTTTCGATTACTTTTATAGGGAAAATCCAGATGATGCAGGTTTTGCAATTACATGTGGACTTAGTGATTTTATTGAGTATATTAAAAATTTAAAATTTAAAGAAGATGAAATAGCCTATCTTAAAGGTAAGAAAATTTTTTCAGATGAGTTTTTAAAATATTTAAAAGATTTTAAATTCACAGGAGATATTTATGCAATTCCAGAAGCTAGTGTAGTTTTTCCAAATGAGCCAATAATAACTGTAAAGGCTCCTTTAATCGAGTGTCAAATAATTGAGACATACCTTCTTGCTGCTATAAACCATCAATCACTAATTGCAACTAAAGCATCAAGAATTGTAAGATGCGCTCATCCTGCTTTAGTAATGGAGTTTGGCGCAAGAAGAGCGCACGGAATAAATGCGGCTATTCTTGGTTCAAAGGCAGCATATATTGCGGGTGTTTGCGGAACAAGTGTTACATATTCAGATTATAAATATAAAATCCCAGCCCTTGGCACAATGGCACATTCTTATATATCGGCATTTGAAAGTGAGTATGAGGCTTTTTTAGCCTATGCAAAAACTTATCCTAATGATATAGTTTTACTAGTTGATACATACAATACAATAAAATCAGGAATTCCTAATGCAATTAAGCTTTATAAAGAATATTTAAAAATAAATAATTTAAAGCTTAAGGGAATAAGAATTGACTCGGGTGATATTTCATACCTAAGTAAAAAAGCCAGAAAAATGCTAGATGATGAAGGATTAACTGATACTAAAATAATTATTTCAAACTCACTTGATGAATATATCATTAAAGAGTTAAAAGACCAAGGCGCTAAAATTGATTTATATGGTGTAGGAGAAAGACTTATCACATCTAAATCAAGCCCAGTATTTGGGGGAGTTTATAAATTATCAGCAATTTTAAAAAATGATAAATTAGTTCCTAAAATTAAAATATCAGATACCATTTTAAAAACTACAATTCCAGGATTTAAAAAAGTTTATCGCTTTTATGATGAAAACGGTAAAGCATTTGCTGATTTAATTACTTTATTTAATGAGAAAATAGATCCTAAAAAACCATATTTATTATTTGATCCAGTTGAACCGAGAAAAGAAAAACTTGTTAAAAATTATAAATTAAGACAATTAACTGAGCAAATATTTAAAGACGGAAAGCTTATTTATAAACAAAAGTCAATTAATGAGCTAAGAGAGTATAATATACTAGAGATTGAAAGTCTTTGGGATGAGGTTAAAAGATTTACAAACCCTCATAAGTATTATGTAGATTTGTCAAAAGATTTGTACAATTTAAAAAATAAAATGGTAGATGAAGAAAATGGAAAATAAATTTGAAATTGTCCTTTTTGAACCTGAGATTCCGCAAAACACTGGAAATATTATAAGAACTTGTGTTGCGCTTGATATTAAAATAAATTTAATAAAGCCACTTGGATTTTCTCTTGATGAAAAGTATCTAAAAAGATCAGCACTTGATTATTTTAGAAAAGCAAGTATAAATTTATTTGAGGATATTGAGGATTTTTTTAATAAAACTAAAGGAAAAGACAGTATTTATTATTTTTATTCAAGGTATGGTTTAAAAGACTATACTAAAGCAAATTATAAGATTAAAAATAAAAAGATATATTTAATATTCGGAAAAGAGTCAACGGGTATTCCTAAGATGGTATTAAAAAACAATATAAAAAATGTTTACAGAATACCAACTACTGATAAAGTAAGGAGTATAAACTTATCTAACAGTGTTGCGGTTATTGCTTTTTTTGCAAGTTATAAAAACAATTTCAAAAACTTATCTTACTATGAGCCTAAGGTATATAAGGGTAAAGATTATTTAAAAAATATTAAGGAGGATTTATTAAATGAAGATATTAGCAATTAATGCAGGAAGTTCATCATTAAAATTTCAATTATTTTTAATGCCAGATGAAAAAATAATAACAAAAGGTTTAATTGAAAGAATTGGCTTTGATGATGCAATTGTAACTTTAAAATATGATGGTAAAAAAATTGAGAAAAAGGAAAAGATTAAAGACCATGTACAGGCTTGTAAGATTTTACTTGATTTACTAATTGAAAATAACATCATAAAAGATTATTCTGAAATTAAAGCAATTGGTCATAGAGTAGTTCAAGGTGGAGAGTATTTTAAAAATCCAGTTGTATTAGATGATGTGGCAATTGGTAAAATAGATGAGCTTTCAATTCTTGCACCACTTCATAATCCTGCAAACCTTGTTGGGATAAAAGCATTTTTAAAAACAATGCCTAATCAAGTTCAAGTTGCATGCTTTGATACAACTTTTCACTCAACTATTCCAAAAGAAAATTATACATATGCAGTTCCTTATTCATGGTATAAAGATTATATGGTTAGAAAATATGGCTTTCATGGAATAAGTCATGAGTATGTTTCAAAAAGTGCAAGAAAAATATTAGGAGATAAAAAATCTTCAAGACTTATTGTCTGCCATTTAGGAAATGGTATAAGTTTAACTGCAATCCATAATGGAAAATCAATTGATACTACAATGGGTCTAACTCCTCTTGATGGAATTCCAATGGGAACAAGATCGGGCTCAATCGATCCAGGAATATTAGAGTATATAAATAAAATGACAAATAAAAGTGTATCTGAGATTGTCAAAGATTTAAATAAATCATCAGGACTTTTAGGAGTATCTGGAATATCTAGTGATTCAAGAGATGTGATAAAAGCAATGCGAGAAGGAAATGAAATTGCAAAACTAGCACTTGATATTCAGGTTAAAAGAATTTGTGATTATATTGGCTCATACTATGTTTTACTTGGCGGTCTTGATGCAATAGTATTTACAGCAGGGATTGGTGAAAATTCTGTTTCTACAAGAAAAAGTATTCTTGAAAAAATTGAGTTTTTAGGTTTAAAAGTAGATTATGTAAAAAATAGTGAAAAAATATCAGATGCTACTTTTTTAACTAAAAAATCATCTAAAATAAAAGCTTTAGTAATTCCTACAAATGAGGAGTTAATGATTGCAAAAAGCACATATGAATTAGCCAAAGGAAAAGACTGTGAATAATCCTAATCTTTTAATTTTAAATTTTCCAAGAACATATCTTGATATAGCGTGCAAGGAAGTTTTTAAAGATGATATAAATAAATTTTTAACAATTCCAACAAGCGAGATTAGTGGTAGTAAGTTTTTAAATAGTATTGGTCTTGGGAATTTTTTATCAGAGATGTTAATTGGAATAATTAGTCTTGATGATGATTTAGAAAATATTAAAAGTTTGTATAAAAAAATTCCCGATAAATTTAAAAATAAGGGATTTTTATATACTATTCCAATTTATAGAATATCCAATTTTAAAGGTTTTGAAAGTAGAATTTATAAGGAGAGTTCAGGTATGCAAAAAGCAGTTTTTGTTATTGTTGATAAAGGAAAAGCTAATAAAGTAATTGAAAAGACTAATATGCTAGGTGCAAGAGGAGCATCAATTATAAATGCAAGAGGCTCAGGTATTTATGCTGAAAAATATTTTGATGCTAAAATAGAACCTGAAAAAGAAATTGTTATGGTAATATGTCATGATGAGTTAGAAGAAAAAATAGTATCGGCTCTTAATGGTAATTTTAGTTTTGATATGCCTAATACAGGAATTTTATTTTCAATTGAATTAAACAACATTATAGGTGTTAAATAGGGGCTGTAAAGAAATAAGGCTCTAAAAGACGCACAGTAAAATGTGCGTTTTTT
>CAUUCL010000018.1:0-20392 GCA_963543845.1 uncultured Acholeplasmataceae bacterium | reverse complement strand
GAAATCTGCTGGATTTTTATAAATTACAAGTGGCAAACTCGGGTTATACCATAAATAAGGTTTAATGATTAGTTAGCACTTTAGAATTTTTCGAGAAATTAAAGATATAAAGTTTAAATTTGTTATAATTTATTTATGAAAGAAAAAATTTTAGAAGAGATAAAAAAGTTAAGAAAAATAATAAATGAGGCTAATTTTTTATACCATACATTAGATAGTCCAGTAATTTCGGATTATGAGTATGATATGTACCTATCACGCCTTGTAAAGTTAGAAGAGGAAAACCCTGAGTTTAAAACTAATGACTCGCCAACTAACAAAGTAGGGGGAGAGGTATTAACTAGTTTTTTAAAGGTTGTCCATGAAAAGCCGATGATGAGTTTATCAAATGTTTTTAGCTCTGCTGAGATTTTAAAATTTATAAAAGATATAAAGGAAAAAGTTCCTAACTCAGACTTTATTTTTGAGGAAAAACTAGATGGTCTTGCGATAAATTTAATATATAAAAATGGAGAATTTACTAAAGCCACAACAAGGGGAGACGGATTAGTTGGAGAGGATGTTACAAATAATGTAAAAACCATTAAAACAATCCCATTATCTCTTAGTAAGAAAATCGATATTACAGTAAGAGGCGAGATTTTTATGCCTTATAAAAGTTTTGAAAAAACTAATAAAGAAAGAGCTGATGAGGGTCTTGAATTATTTGCAAATCCAAGAAATGCCACAGCAGGAACAATCAGACAACTTGACTCAAAAGTCGTTGCTAAGAGAAACCTTGATTCATTTATTTACACGATAGTTGATTATGATAAATTTAATATAAAAACCCAAGTTGAAGCTCTTAATTTTTTAAGCGAGTTAGGATTTAATACAAATAAAAATTATAAACTTTTATCAAGTTCTAATAGTATTGATGAGATAATTAATTATTTTTCAAATTGTAAAAAAACAAATAAATTTCAAACCGATGGAATTGTGATTAAGTTAAATAATCTTCAAGATGGAGAAATGCTTGGATATACTGCAAAATATCCTAAAAGCCAAACAGCTTATAAGTTTCCACCAGTTATGAAATTAACTAAATTAAAAGATATTATTTTACAAGTTGGAAGATTAGGAGTAGTTACACCAGTTGCAGATTTAGAACCTGTTTTACTTGAAGGATCTGTTATATCAAAAGCAACTCTTCATAATTTTTCATATATAAAAGAAAAAGATATTAGAGTTGGAGATTATGTATATATTTTTAAAGCTGGCGAGATAATCCCAAAAGTTTTTGGTGTGGAACTTAAAAAAAGAGAAGATTCCTTAAATGAATTTATTGAGCCAATAAATTGTCCTAAGTGTGATACTTTGCTTGAAAAAGAAGAAGACGGAGTTATAACTTATTGCCCCAATTCTAACTGCCCAAGTAAAAAAATAGGCTATTTTACTTATTTTTGCTCAAGACCAGTTATGAATATTGAGGGTTTAAGTGATAAACAAATTGCTATTTTAATAGATAATAACTTATTAACAGATGTTAAAAGTTTATATAATTTAGAAAATATGGCTAGTAAAATAAAAGAAATCAGAGGATTTGCTGATAAAAAACTTTCGAATATTTTTAGTGAAATTAAAAAAAGTAAAGAAAGACCATTTTCTAAATTATTTGCATCATTTGGAATTAAAAATGTCGGATTAAAAACATCCGAGATAATCACATCAAATCTAAAAAATATTGATAATATTATAAATGCTGAAATTTCTACTTTGACTAATATTCATGAAATAGGCGAGGAAATCGCAAGATCTATTTATGAGTTTTTTAAAAATGATAAAAACTTAGAATTAGTTAAATTTTACAAAGAAAACGGCTTTAATTTAGAGTATAAAGATTTAAAAAGTGGAGTTTTTAAGAATTATGTTTTTGCGATAACAGGAACTTTTTTAAACTATAAAAGAGATGATATTAAAGATGATATTATAAAAAATGGTGGCGAGTATAGCAGTAGTATATCTAAAAAAACAACCCATTTAATATGTGGTGATAGCCCTGGTAGCAAGCTTGAAAAAGCAAGGGAAAATAATATTAAGGTAATTACAGAAAAAGAGTATGAGAATTTAAAAAATGAATGATAACAAGATAAAAATAATAGGCGCAAAAGAAAATAATTTAAAAAATATAACTGTAGAAATTCCTAAAAATAGTTTAGTTGTTTTCTCAGGTGTTTCAGGTAGTGGAAAAACAACCCTTGCATTTGATACACTATATAAAGAAGGTCAAAGAAGATATATTGAATCACTAAGCTCATATGCAAGACAGTTTTTAGGGAGCTTTGAAAAACCATTAGTTGATAAGATAGAAGGCTTATCGCCATCTATTAGTATTGATCAAAAAACAAGATCTAACAATCCTCGTTCAACTGTTGGAACAGTTACTGAGATATATGATTTTTTAAGACTTTTATATGCTAATATATCGCATCCTTTTGATAAGGAAACTGGTTGTGAACTTTTTAAATACAGCATCCAAGATGTTGTTAATTTTTGTTTTAGCAAAGAGATTAACTCAAAATTATATATTGGATTTCCATATTTAAATAACTTTAAACATATCTCAAAGATAAAAGATGATATTTTGAAAAAAGGCTTTAAAAGAGGAATTGTTGATGATACTTTTGAAATTGATTTTGAAAATGATGATTTAAAAAATATAAAAGATTTATCTAATATAAAAGTTATAGTTGACAGACTAATTTTAAATACCGATAATAAATCGAGAATTTATGAGGCAATTGAGCTTTGTTATAAACTTTCAAATGGTTTTTGTTTTTTGAAAATAAATGATGAAATATTTCAATTTAATGAAGAGTATAACTTTTCAAGCAATGATTTAAAAATAAAAAAAGAACCAAGACTTTTCTCTTTTAACACTCCTCTTGGTGCATGTCCTAGTTGCAATGGTCTTGGATATAAAAAAGATATTGATTTAAATTTGTTTTTAGATTTTGATAAAAGCCTTCTTAATGGAATAATTCCATTTAAAAATGCTGAAAGCTCTAATCTTTATAAAAAAAGTCTTAAAGCAGTATGTGAGTTTTTAGACCTTGATATAAAAACTAAGATAAAAGATATTCCCAAAGATAAACTAGATATTATTTTATACAATGATAAGAAAAAAATTCCGATTTTGCTTACATCATCATCTGGCAATGTCACAAGAAAAAACTATGAAGGAATAATAACTAACTTTCTGCGCCGATATATGGAAACACAATCTACATGGATTAGAGATTGGCTTGAAAAATTTATGAGTGAGAAAACCTGCACTAAGTGTCATGGGGATAGATTAAATGATGCGGCCTTATCTTTTAAAATAAATGGAAAAAGTATATCTGATGTATGCAACCTTTCAATTGATTATGCAATTGACTTTTTTAATAACTTAAAACTTACAAAAACCGAGGAAAAAATTTCCGAGAGTATTTTAGTTGAGATAAAATCACGTCTTAACTATTTAAAAGAGGTAGGACTATCATACCTTACCCTATCAAGAAAGGCTAATACTTTATCAGGTGGCGAGGCCCAAAGAATAAGACTTGCAACTCAGATTGGTTCAAATTTAAGTGGGGTTATTTATGTATTAGATGAGCCATCAATTGGGCTTCATCAAAAAGATAATGAAAGACTAATTAAAACACTTAAACAAATGCGAAATTTAAATAACACGGTTTGTGTTGTTGAGCATGATGAAGAGACAATTATGGAAAGTGATTATGTTATTGATATTGGTCCAAAGGCAGGTATTTATGGTGGGGATTTAGTATTTTGCGGAACACCTGATGAGCTTTTAAAGTGTAAAGATAGTGAAACAGGACTTTATCTAAGTGGGCAAAAATCAATCAAAGTACCTAAAAGAAGAAACGTCGATTTTAAAAAAGTTATCAAAATAAAAAATGCTCATGAGAATAATTTAAAAAATATTGATATCGAAATTCCGCAACATGTTTTAAACGTTATAACTGGTGTATCAGGAAGCGGAAAATCATCTTTAATTCATGATGTTTTATTATCTAAAATTAAGAGTAAGATAAATAAAACTAACACAGATAAAGATAATGTTGATGAGGTGTTATTTAAAGGAATTAAAAAAGTTATTGAAATATCTCAAGATCCAATTGGTAAAACTCCAAGGTCAAATCCTGCGACATACACAGGAGTATTTGATGATATTAGAGATATTTTCTCTCTTACAAAACTTGCAAGAGAACGTGGATATGATAAGGGAAGATTTTCATTTAATATAAAAGGCGGAAGATGTGAGTCTTGCCGTGGTGATGGTGAAAATAGAATCAGTATGCATTTTTTACCTGATGTATTTGTTAAATGTGAGACATGTCATGGAAGAAAATATAACGATGAGACATTGCAAGTTAAATATAAGGATAAATCAATTTATGATGTATTAGAGATGCCAATTGATAATGCCTATGAGTTTTTTAAAGATATTCCTAAAATTGAGAATAAGTTAAAAGTTTTAAAAGATGTAGGAGTTGGATATTTAAAACTTGGTCAAATTGCACCAACATTATCAGGTGGTGAAGCGCAAAGAGTAAAACTTGCAAGTGAGCTTTATAAAACAATTGCAAGTGACACATTATATATTTTAGATGAACCAACAACAGGACTTCATCCTTATGATATTAATAATTTATTAAAAGTGCTTCAAAAAATTGTTGATAAAGGCGCAACAATGATTATAATTGAGCATAATCTTGATGTTATAAAATCAGCCGATTACATTATTGATCTTGGTCCTGAGGGCGGAAATTTAGGTGGAGAAATTGTTGCTAAGGGAAGTCCTGAGGAAGTGGCAATGGTTAGTAAGTCTTACACTGGCAAGTATTTAAAGAAAATTTTGAATTTATAATAGACTAACTTTGGTTTAATATTTAAATATTTTTGTATAATAAATGTAAAGGTGGGATATAAGTGCCAGAAATAAATAGAAGAGTAAAATTATCTAAACTTGTTAAGGATAATGATTTTGAAGTTATTGTTGGAAAATGTAATTTAGATAAATATATCGAGGTTGATCAAATTGATAGACCTGGAATTGAGTTTTGTGGAAACTTTGAATTTTTTGATGAGAAAAGAGCACTTATAATTGGTGTTAAAGAGACTAAACTTTTAATGTCTTATGATAAGGAAAAACAATCTAAGATTGTTAAAAAACTGCTTTCTTTAAAACCACCATTTATTATATTTTCTGGTAATGAAGATGTTAAAAAGGTTTTAAAATTATTTAAAGAAAATGCCGATAAGTGCGAGGTGCCACTTTTAAAAAGTGATTTAAAAACAACCCCTTTAATGGGACTTTTATACTACTATTTACATGATCATTTATCACCTGTTTTATCTGAACATGGAGTTTTAGTTGATATTTATGGAATAGGAACTTTAATTAAGGGAGATTCAGGAATTGGTAAAAGTGAGACAGCACTTGAGTTAATTAGAAGAGGTCATATTTTAGTAAGTGATGATTTAGTTGAAATTAAAGAGCCAACAGTTGGAACTTTAACAGGAACTGCTCCGAAGATTTTAAGAAGATATCTTGAAATTAGAGGAATCGGAATTGTTGATGTTGTGAAAATGTTTGGTTCTGCATCATATAGAATTAGAAAAAGAGTTCAACTTGTAGTAGAACTTGAAAAATGGGATCAAAAGAAAGAATATGACAGACTTGGAATAAATGAGGAATATGTTCAATTTTTTAATACTAAAATTGCAAAAATCACAATTCCTATCCAACCTGGTAGAAGTAATGCAACGTTAGTTGAATCTGCTGCGATGAATTATAAATTAAAGAAACTTGGATTTAACTCGGCTGTTGAATTTAGCGAGGAAGTTGCTAAAAGAGCAAGAGGAGAAAAAGATGAAGATGAATAAAATGACTTTTGGTCAAAAGTTTAAAATAGGATTTTTTAAATACTATAAAGAAGTTTTAATCTGGCTTTCAGCAGCATTTGTTTGTATCATTTTAATTGCAATTGCAACAAGAGGATTTAACACAGCATCAAAAGGTCTTAGTTTAAAAAGCCAGCCATATCGTGATTATGCTTTTAAACTTGGTAGTTTAACTGTTAAATGGTATGCAGTATTTATTTTAACTGGAATTATCTTTGCGGCAGTAATGGCTTTTTATGAGATAAAAAAATTAGGAATAGATAAAGATAAAGTATCAACAGGTCTTTTAGTTATTATTCCAATTGCAATTTTAACATCTAGATTATATTATGTAGCATTTGACCCTGATAAGTCGGGATATAATTCATTTAGAGCAGTTATTGATATTACAAAAGGTGGACTATCAATCCACGGAGCATTTATTGGAGCTGTTTTAAGTGCTATTTTATTTAAAAAGTGGTTAAAGTATGATCTTTTTAAAATACTTGATTTAATTGTTATTGGTTTTTTAATTGGTCAAATCTTTGGTAGATGGGGAAACTTTTTTAACCAAGAAGCACACGGTGGTTTAATTAGTGAGGTTGGAGGATATGTTCCAAAGGGAATCGCACCATTTATCTGGCATCAGATGAAATTTGAAAATGGTATAGCACAGCCATCTTGGTTTCACCCAACATTCTTATATGAAATATTTTTTAACTTTTTACTTTTAATATCTTTTTTAATCTATCGCAGAATGAGAGTTTTAAAAGTCGGTGATATGTTTTGTATATACTTATTTTACTACTCCCTTATGAGAGGATTTATTATTGAACCATTAAGGACAGACCAGTTAATGGTAGGTGGTGTTGCGGTTAATACATGGCCTCAGTTTATTGTATATTTTACAATTTCACTTAGCGTTTATGTTATAAGAAGAATTATTGCTAAAAAGAAAAATAAGGTAATACCATATTATTTTGATGAAGCAGTTCATGACCTTGCCTCAAATGATGGTGTAAATACTGTACTTTTTGACCTTGATGGAACACTTCTTGATACTGAAAAAATTATAAGACATTGCTATAAGAAAGTATTTAGCCAAAATTTTAATAAAGATGATTTAACTGAGGATGAGTATATTTCCTTTTTAGGACCTACTTTAAATGAGACATTTGGAAAGTATACAACAGATTTAGATTTAATAGATAAATCAATCTCAGATTATCGTCTTGAAATGTCTAAGGTTCATAATAAAGAAATGGTTAAATCTTTTAAGTTTGCAAAGGCAGTAGTTTATATACTAAAGGCTAAAGGATATAAGCTTGGAATTGTTTCAAGTAAAAAAGATAGTATTGTGGTTGATGGATTAAAACTAATGGGTGTTTATGAATTATTTGATATAGTTGTCTCGCAAGATACAACAAAATTAAAAAAACCAAATCCAGATCCAATAAATTATGCTATTAAAAATTTAAATATTAAAAAAGAAAATGCTATTTTTATAGGAGATAATGCAACTGATATAAAGGCTGCAAATTCTGCTAAAATAAGATCTGTTGCAGTTGCATATTCTAAAAATATTGATAAAGCAATTTTAGAAAATCCAACTAATGTTTGCTTTAATCTTTTAGAAGTTGCATCTATTGTAGAGGGGATAAATTATGATATTAGATAGTATTATAATCGGAGCAGGTCCTGCGGGAGTTGCTGCTTCAATATATCTTAAAAGAGCAAATTTAAATATTTTAGTTATAGAAAAAAAAGCAGTAGGTGGTCAGGTTTTATCAGCTGGTCTTGTTGAAAACTACCCTGCCTTTAGTAAAATTGATGGAGTATCTTTAGGTGAAAAATTTAAAAATCATCTTTTAGAAAATAATATTGAAATTGTATATGATGAGGTAGTTAAATTAGAAAAAGATAAAGACTTATTTAATGTTTTTACAAAAAATGGTAAGTATACAGCAAAAACTGTGATTATATCAACAGGAGCAAAGCCTAAACTTTTAAATTTAAAAGGCGAAAAAGAACTTTTGGGTTCTGGAATAAGTTATTGTGCATACTGCGATGGATCTTTATATAAAGGTCTTGATGTAGCAGTTATTGGCGGTGGAATCGCATCTTGTGAGGCAGCGCTTTATTTAAGCAATATTGCTAAAAGTGTCACAATTTTAAATAGATCAGGTGATATTTTTTGCGAGCAAGTAACTTTAAATGAGATAGTCAAAAAGAAAAATATTAAAATTTTTAATAATGTTGAGGTTTTAGAGTTTTTTAAAGATAGCAATTTTTTACTTAATAAAGTATCGTTTAAAGAAAATGAAAATGTGAAATATTTAGATATCCAAGGAGCATTTGTATATATCGGTCATATTCCAGCAACAAGTTTTTTAGAGGGTGATATATTAAATAAAGATGGATATATTCCTGCTAATTCAGATATGAAAACTAAAATACCAGGATTATTTTCATGTGGAGATTGTATTGAAAAAGAGAAAAGACAAATAATAACAGCAACATCAGATGGAGCATTAGCAGCTTTTTCAGTAATGGATTATTTAAAAAATAAGTGAGTTTTTCAAAAGAGTTAAAAGAAGAAATTTCAAATATTTCCTCATCGGAGGAAGAAATGCTAGCAGAAATGCTGGCTTTTTTGCATTTAAATAGTAATGTTGAAAAATTTAATGACAGCGAGGTTATAGTATTTAAAACTAAAACTCCGCTTGTCGCAAGAAGGTTTTTGAAAATTTTAAAAATTTTATATCCTGCTAAAACTGATCTTGAGTTTTTAAAAGAGAAAAAACTAACGACTAAGACTAATATAAAAATAACAGTAAATACGGAAGTTCAAAAAATTATTAGTGAACATGGCTTAATTGATAGATTAAGTGATGAAAAAGATTTTTTAACAAATGATCAAAGTGAAAAAAGAGCATATCTTAGAGGTGCGTTTTTGTCAAGTGGTTCTGTAAACTCACCAGAAAATGCTGAGTATCATCTTGAAATATTTGCAAATAGCAAAGAAGACGTTATTTTTATTCAAAGAATGATGAATGCTTTTAATTTAAATTCAAAGATTATAAAAAGAAGAAATGGCTATATTACATATTTAAAGGAAGCAGAAAAAATAGCCGATTTTTTAAGATTAGTTGGTGCTAATAAACAGCTGTTTTACTTTGAGGATTTAAGAATTAAAAGAGATATAAACAATTCTATAAATAGGCTTTTAAACTGTGAAATAGCAAATCAAAAAAAGATTTTAACAAAAAACAATAAAATATTATCTGCTATAAATTATCTTGAAACTGTTGAATCGGATATAATAAAAAACGAGAAAATAAAAGAGATTATCGATATTTTTAAAACAAACGCTGAAAGTAGTCTTAGTGAGATATGTGAGATATACTATGATATGTATGATAAGAAATTATCTAAATCGGGTTTAAATCACAGGATTAGCAAAATATTACATACTTATGATTTATTAAAGGGTAAAAGTTGAAAAAAAAGGTAAAATTTATTATAATATTTACTTGATTGGAGCGATTTATGATGGATGAAAGAATAGAAAAAAATAAAAGACAAACAAACCTTACTCCTGAGCAAGAGCAAAGAGCAAGGAAAATTGCGATATTTGGAATAGTTGTCTTATCGGTATTACTTGTTGCACTTCTTACAACAATTATTACGGTTTTAATTTTGAATAAAGTTAAAAAAGACAAAGAAATTTTAGATCCATTAAAAGATAGCAAAATTACTTTAATTGATCATGATGCTTTTGATAAAATAGTTAATAAGAAAAGTTTTCAAGAATTATCAGATGAGGCAAAAAAAGAATTATTTGATAAAGATAAGGCTTATATGATGTTTTATGATTCAACTGTTGATAAGAGCGTAATTGAAACTGTAAAAAATATCATTAAAAAAGAAAAGAGAAATTATGGCTTTGTTGGGGTTAATCTTGATAAAGTTAAAGAAAAAGATAAACTTTTAAAAAATGTAAAACAATTTATAAAATCATCTAACCTTATTAAATCTGATGATGAGTTAAAGGAAAAAGAAGATTTAAAAAAATTACTTGATGAAATAGATAGTAAGAAGTTTTTCCTACTTGAGGTAGATTCAGCTAATTTACATGCACTAGGAAGTAGTAGCGGAATTGGAAGTTACTATACTGAATTTGATAAGATAAAAGGTAAATTGACTGAGATTTTAAAATAGGTGATTATATGAATGAACTAATAATTAAAGAAATAGCGCAAAATTTAGGTATTAAAGAAAAACAAGTAATAACTGTTGTAACACTTTTAGCAGAAGATAACACAGTACCATTTATTGCAAGATACCGTAAAGAGGCAACAGGTGGTCTTGATGAGGACCAAATAAATGCCATTAACAATGAATGGGTATATCAAAATAATCTTTTCCAAAGGAAAGAAGATGTTATAAGACTAATTGATGAAAAAGGAATGTTAACACCAGAGTTAAAAGCTGAAATATTAAAGGCTACTAAGCTTGTGGAAGTTGAAGATTTATATCGTCCTTTTAAAGATAAAAAGAAAACAAAAGCAACTGAGGCAATTAAGCAAGGTTTAAAACCTTTTGCAGAATGGCTTTTAACATACCCAAACTCTGATGTTTTAAAAGAGGCTGAAAAGTATGTAAATATTAAAGTTGAAGCTCCTGCAAAACCTTGTAAAAATATTGATGAAGTTATTCAAGGTGCTAAATATATTATTGCGGAAATTGTTTCAGATAAGCCTGAGTATCGTAAAGATTTAAGAGAGATATTATACGAGGGCGGAATTATAAATTCTACTAAGAAAAAAGATGCTGAAGATGAAAAGTTAGTATATGAGAATTACTATGAATACCAAGAGCCAGTTAATAAGATTAAACCTCATAGAGTACTTGCGATAAATAGAGCTGAAAAAGAAAAGGTAATAACAGTATCAATTAAAATTGATCAAGAAGTTATGTTTGATTATCTTAAGAAAAACTTTATTAAAAAATTTGATTCAACAGCAACTCCATACATTATTGAGGCAATTGATGATTCTTTAAAAAGATTAATTTATCCAAGTATTGAAAGAGAAATTAGAGCAGAACTTACTGAAACATCAGAAGAGCAGGCTATAAACGTTTTTTCAATAAATCTGCAAAAGCTTTTACTTCAACCACCTTTAAAAGGTAAGATGGTGCTAGGCGTTGACCCAGCATTTAGAACAGGATGTAAACTTGCAATAGTTGACAGAGAAGGAAAAGTTTTAGGAATTGATGTAATTTATCCTATCATCCATGGTGATGATAAAATTGCTGAGGCTAAAACTAAAGTTATTAAAATAATCAACCAATATAACATTGAACTTATTTCAATTGGAAATGGAACTGCATCAAGAGAGACTGAAAAGTTTATCGCAGGATTATTAAAAGAGGCCAATTTAAAAAATACCAAATATGTAATAGTTAATGAAGCAGGTGCATCAGTTTACTCAGCAGGTCCTGAAGCGCAAAGAGAGTTTCCGGATTTATCAGTTGAGCAAAGATCAGCTGCATCAATTGCAAGAAGATTGCAAGACCCACTAAGTGAACTTGTAAAAATTGATCCAAAATCAATCGGTGTTGGTCAATATCAACACGATGTTACACAAAAGAAGTTATCAGAATCGCTTAACTTTGTAGTAACACAAGCCGTTAACCAAGTTGGTGTTAATGTTAACACAGCAAGCCAAGCCCTTTTAATGTATGTATCAGGCTTAAATAAAAAAGCAGCTGATGCAATTGTAAGGCAAAGAGAAGAAGGCGGAAAGTTTAACAACCGTAAAGATTTATTAAAAGTATCAAGTCTTGGCGGGAAAACTTATGAGCAAGCAATTGGATTTTTAAGAATTACTGATGGTGATGAGATATTAGATATGACAAGTATTCACCCTGAAAGTTATGATGTTGCTAAGAAAATTATGGCAAAATTTAATATAACTAAACAAATGCTAGGTAAACCTGAAATGGCTGAAATAGCAGAGGGAATAAATAGAGAAAAAGTTGCTAATGAAATGGGAATTGATAAGTATACTTTTTCAGATATTATTGATGCATTCATCGCACCACTACGTGATCCAAGAGATGAATTTCCACAACCAATTTTAAAATCAGATATTTTAACATTAGCTGATTTAAAAATCGGAATGGAACTTGAAGGAACTGTTAGAAATGTAGTTGACTTTGGAGCATTTATTGATATTGGACTTCATGAAGATGGACTTTTACACATTTCTAAAATTGCTAAAAGATATATAAAACATCCAAGTGATGTTTTACATGTTGGTGATATTGTTAAGGTTTATGTATTAAATATTGACGAGAAAAAAGAAAAAGTCGGTCTTGCAATGGATAAAGATTTTATAAATCAAGAATAATAAAATAAAGCATACATAGTGTATGCTTAATCGGAGCAGTACTCAAGAGGCCGAAGAGGACGCACTGCTAACGCGTTAGGATGAGAAATCGTCGCGAGAGTTCGAATCTCTCCTGCTCCGCCATTATTTATAAAATATTACAAAATGTATCAAAATTTTAAATTTAAGCAATAAAAATTGAAAAAAAGAATTATTATGCTAAAATTTATATAGTATGAAAGGCGAGGAGTGATTTTATGAGAACTTTCGTAAAACTTGTATGCAGTGAGTGTAATAGTGAAAATTATTATACTGATAGAAATAAAAAAACTGTAACTGAACCATTGGCAATGAAAAAATATTGCCCAAAACAAAGAAAAATCACATTACATAAAGAGAAAAAATAATAATGACAGTATTCGCACTTAAGGATAAAAGAGGAGCAAAAGGATATATCATAAACCATCTTGACAGTTCATTTTTAGTTGATCCAAAGGGAGATTTCCAATCAATTAGAAATGCTATTGGTTCAAATAGTCTAAAGGCTATTTTTTTAACTAAGGTCCAAACTAACTCTTTACCGCTGATTGCAGCATTTGGGGATGTTCCTGTTTATATATCTAATACAAATGGTACTTATGTAAATAAGATTGCAGGTGTTATGAACTTATCAATGATAAGATTTATATTTGTTAAGGATGTAATTGGTATAAATTTGCCAGAGCTTAATGTTAGACTTATTCCAGTTGTAGAAGAAGAAGCATCAGGAAGATTGCTTGTGGCAATAAATAATATGTTTTTTATGGGAGATTTAATATTTGATGAAAAATTAGTTAAAAAGGCATATCGCCTTGGACCAAGCAATTATTATCATAAGCTTGTGAAACTTTTATTTTCTAATCCTAATAATATTATCTATCCTGAAGAAGGAAGCGCATATCCTGTAAGAAACACATTAAAGGATAATTTAAAATTAAGAGTTTACTTTCAATCATCAATGTAAAAAGGCTTTAAGCCTTTTTATTTTTATCTCGAAATAAAATTTGACCTGCTAAAAACTAGCGGGTTTATTTTTTTAAAAAAGTAAAATTTTAATTTTTTTTTATTATTTTATTAGGAGGAGATAAAATGAAAAAAACACTAATAAGTATTCTTTTTGCTTTTGTGCTAATTTTAGCTATGGTATTAGTTCCAGATAGTGTATCAGCACTTAGCGTGTTTGATGGAAAGAAAACAATAAAAACTGATATAGGTGTAAATTTTGAAAGAATAAATAAAGTTTCAAATGGACATTTATTATCATATTATACAAATGATCAGCTATATGATTTAGCGCTAAAGCATGTCATGAAAAGAAAGATGTTTGGAATGAGGGTACATGGTTTAAATACTGCAAAAGTATCATTTAGATATCAGACATTATTTACTCATTTAAACCTTGGATATAAGGAAACTGTCCAAGAAATTGAGATAAAAGATAGATATCATAGAAAGCACTTTTTTACATTCGGAAGAAGTGGTAAATATGATTTAAAAGCAACACCAAAAGGTTTTTCTGGCGGAATAAATAAAAGTTTTTCACTAAGTTATGAGCAGACGATTGATATTGAGAGAGTGAAAAATCAAAAAACCAAAATCACAATTGAGCCAGGAGTAAAGCTAACTCACAGTATTGAAGGAGTTGGAACAGTTGTAAATGGAGCAGTTGCATCTTATATATTTTGGGTAAGAGCACATAGTGGAGTTTTTGAGTATTGTGTTGTAAATAGTTATTATGAGCAAATATTAAAGGAAAAAGCATATGAGAGCTAAAACAAAAATTATACTTTCAATATTTATTCCTGCAATAGTTATTTCAACTTTTATTATTTTAGTTGTAATTTTTACAACAAAAAAGCCCTTAAATACAAAATTTTTAGTATCTAAAACTGAGTATAATATATTAAATAATGAAAAGTTTTTGCTAAATCAATATATTTATGAGGATAGTTTTAACTCTATTTTAGATAAAAAAGAAAACATAGAAAATATATACTTAAAAGATAAAGCCTATGAAAAAGAAATTACTCTTTTAGATATAAATAAAAACAAGACTAATAAGGAAAATTATAACAATCAATCCTTCTACAGAAAAACTTACGTATTTGATTTAGGTGGATTTAGTGATAATTTATATTTAGAAAATGCTAATATTGTTTTTAATTTAAAAAATAAAAATAGATATACCTTTTCAATCGGCAAACTCTCAATTATAAAAGTAGACAACTTTAATACTGATAAAAGATTTTTATTAAAGCAAAATAAAGTATTATCCTATCATGAGGGAAGTCTTTCACTAATTTATAGACCTAATGAGATAAAACTTATTTATGATTTAGAAGATAATTGTAAAGTAGAAAACATCTACTATTCATTTGATGGAGATTTAAAAAAATTAGATTATGAGCAAGTTAAAGAAAATGATGAAAATTCAATAATTTTAAAAGTTGTAAAAGAAGATTATTTTCTGCAAAAAGTCCCTTTAATAATTGAGTTTAAAGATACATCAACAAGCGAGATATTTAGAAGAAATTTATCAGAGACTGAGATTTTTAGTGGAGTATTTGCTGATCAGCTATTATGTAGAGGTGATTTAGTAAATGAAGCCATATTTAGTAAAAATTGAAAATGTTAGCAAAAAATATTTAAAGGATAAAGTATTTAACCTAGAAATAAATAAAGGCGATGTGATTATTTTAAGTGGCTTAAATGGCTCTGGAAAAACTACACTTATAAAACTTATTTTAAATTTAATATATCCAAGTAAAGGAAAAGTATTATATCATGATAATTTAAAAATAAGCTACTTGCCAGAAAAGGTAAAACTTCCTGATTATATGCTAGTTAAAAATTATATTGATGATTTTAAGATGGATTATTTTGAAAGTTTTGATAGAGAATTTTTTAATAGTTTAAATATACCTGAAAATATTAAAATATCAAAACTTTCAAAAGGAAATAAACAAAAACTATCTATTTTAAAGACATTATCTTTTCCAAGTGATCTTTATATCCTTGATGAGCCATTAACAGCTCTTGATAAAGATATGATTAAAATAGTAATTAAAAAAATAGAAAAAGAAAAAATAAATGGCAGCGCATTTTTAGTATCAAGTCATAATCAAAAGTATTTTAAAAAGTTAAATCCTCGTGAGGTTTTTTTATGATTAAATATTTTAAAATGCATTTTGTAAATTTAAAAATTAGAATAATTGCAATTTTCATTTTATTTTTACAAATTGGAATTTCTATTTTATTTTTAAAATCTGACAGTAGTAGTGTAGATGATTTGTTTATGCTAGATTTTAACGAATATTTTAAAAAGATAATCTTTGTAAATAAAATACTTATGTTTTTATTTCTATCAGTTTTAATCTATGATCATAATAATAGTCTACACATTCCTAAAATTGTAAGCACAGGACGTTTTAAATATTTTTTATATAAGCTATTATTTTTTATTTTATTTACATTTTACTTTTATCTAATAATGATAATATCAAATATTATAATGTCAATCTCGTTTGTAAGACATTTTAATTTAGATTTAAACATTTTACTAAGCCTTTTTAAACCGATGATTGATTTTATCTTATTTATATTTATTTTGCTAATTTTTATTAGAAGCGATAATCGAACTTTTACTTTTTTAATTGTCCCACTTTTTACAATTTTAGGAATTATATATTCAGATTACAATGATTTAATATCTTTTTATAAGTATCTAATTCCAATATCAAATAGTCCAATATATGAGACATATAGTGGATATTTATATCTTATCTTTTACTTTATAATTTTATTTTCAGTATATACCTTAAAGTCAAACTTTGAAGATATCAAGTATTAAAAATAGCTTTTGCAAAAAGCAAAAGCTATTTTTTAAGCATAACTAATATCTAAATCACCTGGTGTTTCTTCCATATTATCTAAGAATAATTGAATAGTCTCTATCGCTATTTGAGGGTTTATTATGGCAATTGTTTGCTTATATAAATGATCTTCTTTTATATCGTTTTCGTAAATGCTATAGACTATAAAATTTACTATTTTTAAATATCCATCTTGGATAAAGTATATAACATATTTATATATATCTTGATCCATTTCTACCTTTGATAGTATATAAGCTTTTTCAAGTTTTATATACTCTTGGATAAATTTAGGTAAATCTTTCCAGTCATTTGGTTTTCTCACCTCGACATTATCAAGGTAGCCATTTTTTTGATACTGCTCAATTACGAATCTTGAATTTTCGTTTATTTTTTCAAAATCTTCTAATTTAAATTTCTTGAAATCATTATAATCGTATTCACCAGATTTCTCTATTTTTTTATTAAGTTCAAGATAGCCTACTAAAAGTTTAACTACATCAGGGTTTAATTCTTGAAAAACTGCTGAAACACATAAATCTGATCCATCTTCTAATTGATTAAAATCAGTATAGTATAAAAAGTTGGCATTTTTGTGAATATATACCTTAGTATTACCTAATGTAGTAATTAGTTTTAGATTCTTATTTATTTTCATGTTTATTCTCCTTTATTAATAGATTTGGTTGCAACTATATCACAATTTTCACCAAGGATATTACTAATTATAATATCTCCTAGTTTAATTGGAAGTTTAACGGTAATTTTATTTATCTCATTCATTGCCTTTTTAAAATTTTTAAGTGTTATCTCATCTGATGATTTAACGGGAACTAAAATATTATTATCTGCTTTTACAGTTGTTGTGAGAACTCTCTTTGGCTCTATTATTTCCTGAGTTGCAAATTTTATTCCAAGAGGACACATATATCCTGTAATTTTAGGGCTGTTATTTTCATCTTTATTTACCTCAAGTTCACATCCAACAGGACATTTTATGCATGTAAGTTTTATCATATAACCTCCACTAATATATCATTTTCTAAATTATCAAGATATCTTTTTGAAACAATTATATTTTTAATTTCACTAGGAATTAAATTTTTAACTTCTCGCTCAAATATAATTTTATCATTTGTTTTAATTATGAATTTAGCTTTTTCTACTTTTTTAAATGCTCTAAATGAGAATGTAATTTTATCTATAATATTACTTAAATCAATCATCGATGGCATTATATATAAAATATTTCCATTAAGAGATATTTCGATATTTTTTCTTACATGATTATTTTTTAAATTTAAAATAGAAAATTTCCCAGCCAATTCCGACTCACTTGAAACATTATCTACTAAATCATTTACATGAAGAGAGTTACCACATACATAAATATTGTTATATTTAGTTTCATAAAACTGATTTACATACGGAGATCGTGTTTTGGGATTAAATTCCATTTTTAAATTTTCGAGCAAAATATTATATGGAACTAATCCGACAGATAAGATAAGAGTATCGCATTTAACAAATTCTTTTGTCTCAAGGATAGGATTTAAATTCTCATCTACCATTCCGTAGTATATTCCTTCAACTCTCTCGCTTCCAACAACATCAAATACGGTATGAGATAATTTTAAAGGTATATTAAAATCATCAAGACACTGAACGATATTTCTTTTTAGACCGCTTGATTCTGGCATTATCTCAAGAACCATTTTTACATTAGCCCCTTCTAGATGAAGTCTTCTTGCCATAATAAGTCCAATATCACCACTACCTAAAATAACAATCTCTTTTCCAGGAAGATAACCCATTAAATTCACATATTTTTGAGCAATACCAGCCGTCATTATTCCTGATTGCCTTTTGCTTGGAAGTTTAATATTACCTTGACTTCTTTCAAGACAGCCCGTTGAAAAGATGATTGCTTTAGTTTTTGTTTTTGTAATTCCGTCAGAATTTAAATAAGTTATTTCCATATTTTTACTATTTATATTTAAAACAGTAGTTTTAAGAAGGGTTTTAATATTTTTATAATTATTTAATTCATTTATATACCTTTCGGCATACTCAGGACCTGTTAACTCTTCTTTGAATTTTTTAGTTCCAAATCCAGGATGGATGCATTGATTTAAAACTCCACCTAGGCATTTGCCTCTTTCAATTAGGAGGATATTTCCGCCTTCCTTAGCAGCACCAATGGCTGCTGCAAGTCCTGCAGGACCTGCTCCAATTATAATAACGTCATATTCTTTCATTTTGTTTTATCTTTTAAAATAAAAGACTTACCTCCTTTTTTTGTAACTTCTAAAGGAGATATCCCAAGTTCTTTTGCAATAATTTTTACGATATCATTTTGGCAAAATCCAGATTGGCATCTTCCAGCACCTGCTCTGGTTCTGTGTTTTATCTCATCAAGGGTTTGAGCAGGAATTTGTGAGTTGATGGCATTTTTAATCTCAGCAAGCGATACTTTTTCACAGTTGCATATAATTTGCCCATATTCCTTATTTTTAAAAATTAACTCTTTTCTTTCATAATTAGATAAAAGGTTAAAATGTTTTTGTGAGCAGGTAAGACATTTAATTTCTTTTTTAGTTTTCTTTTTAAGATTTAAATTTTTACTAATTAGTTTTACAATCTCACTAGAATATCCAAGGCATGACGAAAGACCTGGGGAGTCAATTCCTAAAAGATTGTAAAAGTTTTTAACATCAGGTGCCTCACCAATAATAAAATCACTTTCACCTTCAAGGGTTGCTCTAACACCAGCAAAAGTAGTTATTACATTTTTTAAGGTAAGAGATGGTATAGTATTTTTAGCTTTTTCAAACATTTCTTTAATTGATGAAATACCTATTGAGTTATCGTCTTTATTATCTACTTTTATGGCATTTGGTCCAACTAGGATATTTCCATCTGTTGTTTTTGTAATAAGAATACCTTTTCCTTTATTTGTTGGAAGCTGAAAAAGAGTGTTTTCTGTTAGGCTTTTTTCACTTTTATCAAGAAGATAATACTCACCTTTTACAGGAATAATATTATATTTTTTACTTGATACCAAATTATTTATAAAATCTGAATATAGCCCTGCAGCATTTATAATAGATTTAGTAGTAAAACAGCTATCTTTTGCTTTTACTATAAAATTGTTTCCCTCTTTTTTAATCTCGGTAACATCTTTATTAAATAAAAACTCACAACCATTAAGTTTAGCATTTTCACACATTTTAATATTAAATAAAAATGGATCAATAACACCAGCAGTTTTTGCATACAGTGCTCTTTTAACATTCTTATTTATTAAAGGATTTTTTCTTAGAATAAAATTTCTATCAACTATTCTTAAATTCTTAACTCCATTTTTTATTCCTCTTTGATAAAGCTCATCAAGCTTTGGAGAATTATCAAAATCAAGAACAAATGAGCCATTCATTCTATATGGAACATCAAGCCTTTTTAAGACATCTTTTAAAAGTTTTTGTCCAAGAATATTATATTTTGCTTTAAGGCTACCATAAACAGGGTCATATCCAGCGTGCATAATAGCAGAGTTTGCTTTTGTTGTTCCGCTTGCAAGCTCACCATTTTTTTCTAAGACTAAACATTTTAAATTGTACTCGGATATATAATAAGCGCAACTTGCTCCGCTTATTCCAGATCCAATAATAATTACATCATATACCATAGTTATATTATATATAAAAATAAAAAAAATAGCGTCTTTACGCTATTTAAAAATGTTAATGTGCATAAGCCAAGTTCTGTTCTTAATAAATTAAGTGTGACTATTTATCTAACTTGCGTTTACTATTTAACTTCATTTAGTTAAAGAGCATGCCTCTACCATAATTTGAGTTGCTAGCTTGAGGGGTTTACCGCGTTTCACTTAGTAATTACTTACTAACTCGTCTCTGTGGCACTTTATAAACCTTTTACCCGTAGGGCAATTAGTTCGCCGTAATAAATTTCTTTATCCCCTAGGTTATTTTTTCCCTAGGCACAAACACTACCTGCATCTCAGCAAGTGCTAGCTTGGACTTTCCTAACAATAAAAATTGCTCAGTCACCTTCCATTAACATAATTATTTTACCATAAATAAATCATAATCTAATATTTTGAGCACTTCCCTTGCAATATATATATATATATAT
>CAUUCL010000017.1:0-22798 GCA_963543845.1 uncultured Acholeplasmataceae bacterium | reverse complement strand
TATCGGACATTTGGAACGTTTTTTATCGGACATTTGGAACGTTTTTTATCGGACATTTGGAACGTTAATGTACTAAAATAAAAGGCCGTAAGATTTTTTCTTACAGCCGTTTTATTATTCAAATGTTTTAGGATTAGTGTATTTTGGTTTTAAAGTTATATTTTTATTATCTTTTATTTCAGTATTGTATATATTTTCCCATTCTGAAAATTCCACACCTTCAATTGCAACAGATATATACTTTCTAGGTTTACCAAGTTCATCCTCAATAATTTTAGAAATCCTTTCGGATACTCTTTCTTTTTCTTCTTTTGTAGGATTACCAATTAGTTTAATAGTTATATGTGGCATATTATCTCCTTTAATAAATTATTTTATTCCATATAATATTTTGCTATTTCTAATAAATAAAAATCTAGCAGTACATCTTTTGAAAAATTTACCATTATCAGTATCAATTAACTCAACTTTTTCATATCCCATTTCTTTTAATTTATCTGCAAATTTTTTTATGTCGCCATAAATACCCTTGTAGTAAATATCATGAATAACAAAAGTTCCACCTTTTTTAAGAGTTCGCAAGGTTTCAAGAATATGATTTTTTTTATCACCTGGTATATTATGATATACAAAATTACTTATAACAGCATCGAATTTCTCATCAGGAAAATCAAGCTTTGTGGCATCCCCTTTCAAAAAGGTAATGTTATTTAAATTATTGCATCTAGCGTTTATTTCGCATCTTTCCTTGCTGTAAAAAGGATATTCTTTGCCCCATCTGTCAATACTTGTGATTTTAGCATTTGGATTTTTTCTAGCACACGATATTGAAAGAGCACCAGCTCCGCATCCAACATCAAGTAAAGTTTTTCCATTATCTAATTTTATATAATCAGATAATCCTTCAATAATTCTTGTTGCGATAGTATCTTTGTTTATATCATATCTAAACTCAATTCTCATAACAGTTACTTGGATAAGTAAAATTGAAAATATTCCAAGAAGAGCTAAAAATACTCCCATTAGTGAAATTCTAACTATAAAATTCGTTATAATCGTATTGGCTAATGCAAAAAAGATAGCATGCCCTAAAAATAATAAATTAAAAATAATTGCTAATACCAAAATCCAAGCTGGCATCCAGCTGCCATAATTTTCTCTTTGTTTGCCTTTCATATGAAATACCTCCTTTATCTTACATATATATGATACAACTTTTATAAGTAGATATAAAATATTATAAATAACATTTAAGTATGCTAATTACATTATTAAAGCACAGATTATATATTATATTAAGTTAATTATCTGCTATCTTGTTATAATAATATATAAAAGGAGAGATAAAATGTTGTTAAATATTTTAGCGTATAAATGGAATAACATTGAACTTATAGGTATTTTTGCAGGTATTTTTATAATGGTTAGTTTTATTCCTAAAAAAGCACCTATAATTAGAAGTATAAATTTTTTTGGATGTGTAATATTTGCAACCTATGGAATACTTATTCAGTCAATACCCGTTTATGCGATAAATGGTGCGCTTGCGATTATTCAGGTTGTTTATTTAACAATTTATTATATTCAGTATAGAAAAAATAAAAACAGTAACATCTATGATATTTATAAAAATAAATTTGACGAGCTAGAAAAAAAATATGCTACTGAAAATAATGAAATGAAAAACGACATTAAAAAGTTAGAAGAATACTTTATGAATGTAATAAAAGAAAAAGATGAGAAAATAAATAAACTTAGTCAAAAGCACGAAAAGGAAAATATTAGTAAAGAAGGAAATTTATGAGTTATACAAGAGAAGATTTAGCAAATTTAATATTTCCGAATACTAAATTAAAAATAGCAGATATTGAAAAAAAATACCCATTAAGAAAACTTTCAAAAGATGCGATGGTTACAAGATTTGCACCATCGCCAACAGGATTTTTGCATACAGGTAGTCTTTTTGCATGCCTTATTTCATGGCGTTTAGCAGTTCAATCAAAAGGTGTTTTTTATTGTAGATTAGAAGATACAGACACTAAAAGAGAGATAAAAGGAAGCGGAGATGTACTTTTAACTGAGCTTGAAAAGTTTGGGATTATTCCTAATGAATCATTTTTAAAAGATGGAATATATTCTCCATATGTGCAAAGTCTAAGAAAAGAGATATATGATGCTGTAATTAAAGAGTTAATTATTAAAGATCTAGCATACCCTTGTTTTTTTACGGTTAGTGAATTAGATAATTTAAGAAAAGAACAAGAAAAAAATAAAATTAATCCAGGCTATTATGGAAATTATGCAAGAGATAGATTCTTATCTGTAGATGATGCAATTGGTAAAATTAAGAATAATATGGAATATGTTATAAGATTTAAATCACCTGGTAAAGAAGAAAACAAGGTGATATGCCATGATTTAATAAGAGGAGATTTAGAGCTTCCTGAAAATATTCAAGATATCGTAATTATGAAAAAAGATGGTCTTCCAACATATCACTTTGCCCATTTAGTAGATGATCATTTTATGAGAACAACACATATTACAAGAGGAGAAGAATGGCTTTCTAGTCTTCCTATTCACTTGCAATTATTTGATAGTGTGGGTTTTAAAAGACCAGAATATGCTCATTTACCTGTTATTATGAAAACGGATAATGGACAAAGAAGAAAACTTTCAAAAAGAAAAGATCCAGAAGCAGCAGTATCATATTTTTTAGAAAAAGGCTATCCAGCATATCCTTTTTTAGAATATCTTTTAACGATTGCTAATTCTAATTTTGAAGAGTGGAGAATAAAAAATCCTGATAAGTCGATATTTGATTTTGAACTAACATTTTCTAAAATGAGTCTTGATGGGGCACTTTTTGATATTGAAAAAGTTAATTATTTTGCAAGAGAGTATCTAGGTCAATTATCTGCAAAAGACTTTGTGAAAGAATGCAGTCAATATGCTAAAGAGTATTCTCCTAGTTTATTTAACTTTATAAATAAAGATAAAACATATTTTGAGAAAATCATCTCAATTGAACGTGGCGGTATTAAACCAAGAAAAGATTATGCTAATTTTTCTGAGATAATTCCTTTAATAGGATTTATGGATGATGAGATTTTTTTAAATAGTATTAAAGAAAATCAAGTATATAGTGAAGTTAAGGAAAATCCTGAAAATTTTAATCTAATAAAAGAGTATATAAAAAACAATAATGTCTATAACCTAGATGAATCTGAGTGGTTTGAAAATTTAAAGAAAATAGCAACTAAATTTGGGTATGCTCTTAATAAAAAAGAATATAAAGAAAATCCTGATAAATTTAAAGGAATGATTTCTGATTGTGCAAGAATATTAAGAGTTGCACTTTCTGGAAAAGAATCAACTCCTAATTTTTATCATATCCAAAAAATAATGGGTGAAGAAAGATTAACCAAAAGATTAAAAATGATTATAGGAGAAAAGAATGAATAAATATATTGAGAAAAAGAAACTAATTTTTAAAACGATATTAGCTTTTGTCAGTGTTTTTTTTGAAATAGCTGCATTTGCTATGCTTTTTGCATTTATGTATTTTTTAATGGATTTAAGGGATTCTAGAATTAAAAATGATTTTTCAGTATATTATATTTTGATACCATTTTTCCCAGTTATCATTTTTAGAGTTATATTGCTTGTAAATACAATATCTTATATAAGAAAATCTAAACAAGCAAATGATGTAACTTTGATTATTTTATATAGTTTTGGACTTTTAATAATTCCAGTTTATATAGTTGCAAACATTATATATATTAAAAAATACTTGAAAAATACAACTATTAAAAAAGAAGCAGGCAGTAATATGACAGAGGCTGAGTTTCAAAAGCCAAACAGTGTAGAGGTTACATATGTTACTGCAAGTTATAAAACTGATAAGTTTAAAAAATTTCAAGATAGAATGAGCAATAATTCAAATAATGATGAAAAAGATGAATAAAAGCAATGGGTAAAAAGTAAAATAAAATAACTGTGCTATAATATATATGATATTAAAAGGGGTGTTCTAGATGAAGCAAACAATTAAAGATGTAGAACTAAATGGTAAAAAAGTTTTAATTAGAGTTGATTTTAATGTTCCTATTAGTGAGGGAAATATAACAGATGATACAAGAATTAAAGCGGCGCTACCAACTATTGAGTATGCAATTAAAGAGGGAGCAAAAGTTATACTTTTATCTCACCTTGGTAGAGTTAAGGAAGAATCTGATCTTGTAAAAAATACCCTTGCTCCAGTTGCTACAAGATTAAGTGATTTACTTGGTAGAAAGGTAGTTTTTATAAATAAAACAAGAGGAGCCGAGCTTGAAGAGGGAATAAACAAGTTGCAAAATGGCGAGGTTCTAATGATGGAAAACACAAGATTTGAAGATTTAGACGGAAAGAAAGAATCTAAAAATAATCCCGAACTTGGAAAATACTGGGCATCATTAGGTGAGGTATTTATTAATGATGCATTCGGAACTGCTCATAGAGCCCATGCATCAAATGTTGGTATTGCCTCTAATCTTGGCGGAGCGTATGCAGGATTTTTAATTGAGAAAGAAATTAAATTCCTAGGTCAAATGCTTGAAAATCCTAAAAGACCTTTTGTTGCTATTTTAGGTGGAGCTAAGGTATCTGATAAGATTGCAGTTATTAAGAATTTAATTAAGATTGCAGATTCTATTATTATAGGTGGTGGAATGGCCTATACATTTTTTAAGGCCCAAGGTTATAGCGTTGGAAAATCAATTTGCGAAGATGATAAGATTGAACTTGCTAAAGAACTTTTGGAGCTTGGAAAAGATAAACTTGTATTTGGCGAGGATATCATAACAGGTCAAGAGTTTAAAAAAGACACTCCAAAGGCTAAAAGAACATACAAAGATATTCCAGATAACGAAATGGGACTTGACATTGGACCTAAATCAATGAAAAAATTTATAACATATATTCGTGGAGCAAAAACAATTTTCTGGAATGGTCCACTTGGAGTATTTGAGTTTAAAACATTTGAAATGGGAACAAAGAAAATAGCAATTGCTCTTGCTCAAACTAAAGATAAGATAACTATTGTTGGTGGTGGAGATTCAGCGGCAGCAGTTTCTAAGTTTGGTCTTGATAAAAGATTTTCTCACATTTCAACTGGTGGTGGAGCATCTTTAGAATTTTTAGAAGGAACCGAGCTTCCAGGCGTGGCTTGTATTAAAAATAAATAATATGAAAACACAAACAGAAAAAGAAATAATTATAAAATCTACTAATGGAATACATGCTGAGCTTGCATCAAAGATTGTGCAAGCAGCATCAAAGTATTCTGTTGATGTTATTTTATATTATAAAAATAAAACAATTGATTTAAAGTCTATTCTAGGACTTATGAGTTTAGCCGTTCCATATGGCGAGAATGTAAGACTTGTTGCTTGTGGAGCAAAAGATGAGACCGAACAAGTTATTAAAGAAATTGAAGAATTAGTAGGAGATAAAAAATAATGTCAAATAATAGAGTTAAAGTTTTTGCTGCTAATTGGAAAATGAATAAAACAAGAGATGAGGCTTTAGATTTTATTTATAAAGTTAATAACCTTGTTAATCCTGATAATCAGTATGAAAGCGTAATATTTGCACCAAGCATATATTTAAAAACACTTGTTAAAAGGCAAGAAAATCTAAGAATTGGTGCTCAAAATATGCACTATCTTGAAAGCGGAGCGTATACAGGAGAAATATCAGCATCAATGCTTACAAACATTGGTGTAAGCTATATTCTAATAGGACATAGCGAAAGAAGAGAATACTTCAATGAAAAAGATGGCGATGTTAATTTAAAAGTAAAAAAAGCGTTAGAGCATAATCTTATTCCTGTAGTTTGTGTTGGTGAAGATAGTAAAATATTTGATTCAGGAAAAACTAAACAGCACTTAGAAAAGCAAATTAAAATTGCTTTAATGAATATAAAAGCAGAAGATATTCATAAAATAATAATTGCCTACGAGCCAATTTGGGCAATAGGAACTGGTAAAGTTGCTGAGCCAAGTAAAGCTAATGAGACAATTCTTGCAATAAGAAATTGTGTGAAGGATTTATACTCACAAAAAGAATCAAACCAAATTAGAATATTATATGGCGGTTCTGTTAAAGCAAGTAATTTAAAAGATTTTCTAGATCAATCAGATATCGATGGTGTATTAGTTGGTGGAGCATCTCTTGATGCAGATTCATATTTAAATATGGCTAAATGCTTTTAAAAGCATTATGATTTGAAAAAAATATTTAAAATTGATATAATTTATAAAATGAAAAATAAAAAATGGAGGATATAATTAAAATGAAAAAAACAAAATCATTAATATTAAGTTTTATTTTGTTACTTGTTGTAGGATTATTTTCAGTAGCATTTACTAGAGTTAATGCAGCTGATAAACATAAATTAAATGTTAAAGATGGTTCGAAAGAATATATTGAGTTCGAAGATAAAAATCATAAAGATGGAGCCGAACTTGAAGAAGGAACAAAGGTTACTTTTACAATTAAAAAAGATAAATTCCCTAAAGAGAAAAAACTTGATAAGGTATTAAATGATACAACTGAGTTAAAAGCTGATAAAAATGGTAAATATACAGTAACAGTTGAAAAAAAGGATATTACATTATCAGTAGAGTTAAAAGATAAAGCAAAATCAAAATTAACTTTTGCAGATGAAGCGCATAAAGATAAATTTGTATTTGAAAATAATGTTGAATTTGGTAAAGAGTATCAAGAAGGTGAAATAGTTAAGTTTACTATTAAACCTGAATCAGTTCCAAAAGACAAGAATGTTGTTAAAGTTACAGTTAATGGTAATGAAATTCAAAAAGATGCTGATGGTAAATATACATTTACTGTTGGAGAAGATGGAAAAGAGATTAAACTTGGTGTAACATTTGAAGCACCAAAAGCTGATAAAAATAAAAAAATGTCTGGCACAACTATCGCTGCAATCGTTATTCTAGTTATCGCAATTTTAGTTCCTGCTATTATGGCAATCGTTAAGAAAATCCAAGTAGCTAAAGCTGAAAAACAACAAGAAAAAGACCTTCAAGAAGGTGTACAAGAAGATTTCGAAGACAAAGCTGAGCTAGAAGAAAAAGAAGAAACTACAGAAGAAAAAACTGAAGAAGAAAAATAATTCTAGATAATTTAATAGGTGTATCAAGAACTTGATACACCTATTTTTTTTTATGCTTAAATAAAAGGCAAAATAAAAGCAAGCCTTGGCTTGCTAATTATTATCTGTTGTAAAACTCAACGATTAGTTGTTCGTTTATGTCTGGATGAATTTCTTTTCTATCAGGATAGCGTGTAAAAGTTCCTTCTTTTTTGTCGTTGTTAACCTCAACAAATTGAACTACAGAGTATCTAGATTCCATTGCATCTTTGATTATTGCAAGTTTTTTAGATTTTTCTTTAATCGCAATTTTTTGTCCTGGTTTTAAACGATATGATGGAATATCAACTTTGTTTCCATCAACAAGAACGTGTCCATGATTTACAAGTTGTCTTGCTTGTTGTCTTGTTCTTGCAAATCCCATTCTATAAACGATATTATCAAGACGAGATTCAAGTAGCTTTAAAAAGTTTTCACCATGAACTCCAACCATTTTATCAGCTTCACGGAAAGTTTTAACGAATTGTTTTTCAGATACACCATAGATGAATCTAACTTTTTGTTTTTCAGAAAGCTGAAGACCATAGTCTGATTGTTTTCTTCTTTTTAAACCATGTTGACCAGGGGCGTAAGGACGCTTTTTAAGCTCTTTACCATCTTCTAGGATTGATTGCCCTAATCTTCTTGATATTTTCCATTTTGGTCCAAGATATCTTGACATTGATTTTACCTCCTTTTTATATTTTAGGTAAAATATTTAATTAAATAATATTAAATCCCGATATCTGCCTCATCTATAAGCAGCAATAGATTACTACAATCTCCTATAGAGTAGGGATTTAGATAAAATAAATTAAATCTGCTTTACCGCAGAATATACTACCAAAAAAAATAGTTTTTGTCAAATTAAATAAATAAATAAAATTAAAAGATTGAAAATTGTTATAATTAAATTGTTATAGGTGATTAAATGATTAAAAAAGTTATTATTTTGCGATATGGCGAAATGATGTTAAAAGGCAAAAATTTAAAAGACTTTAGACAAAAGATAATATATCACACACATTCAAGTTTAAAAGAGTTTAATCTTTGTATAAATAAAGAGTACTCTAAAATTATTTTAAGCGATTTTAAAGATAGTGATATCGATAAAATAATTTATAAATTAAATCATATCCCAGGATTTTATTCATATAGTATTGGCTATATTGTTAAAAGTGATATTGATTTGATCTCTAAAGAATCCATTGAGATAATTAAAAAAGAAATAAAAGAATCTAAAAGTTTTAAGGTAGTAGTTAAAAGATTAGATAAAACTCTTCCTAAAAATAGCAATGAACTACAAGTTATAATTGCAGAAAAAATACTTGATGAAATGAAAGATTTAATAACTCCTAATTTAAAAGATGCTAAAGATATTTTATATATAGATATAAATAAAGAGAATACTTTAATATATTTATCTAAAATAAAACTACTTGGTGGAAAACCAACAAAATCAGCAGGTAAAGCGGTTTTACTTTTAAGTGGTGGAATAGATTCACCTGTTGCAGCAGTTGAGATGATAAGACAAGGTATCAACCTTTCTTTAATTCATTTTGAATCAAGCCCACTCACTCCACTTGAATCAATTGATAAGGTGTACGATTTAGCTAAAATAATCGCAAGATATATGCCAGATGAGAGAATAAATTTATATATTGTTCCTTTTATGGATTTTCATAAAGAGATTTTAAAAAAGATAAAAGATCAATACATAATAACAATTATGCGAAGAGCAATGTATAAAATTGTAAGTGATTTTTGCACAATTAAAAATATTGATATTATTGCAAGTGGCGATTCTATCGGTCAAGTTGCAAGTCAAACTCTTGAAAGTTTAACAGTAATTGATAAGGTATCAGATAAAACAATTATCCGTCCACTTGCAACATATGATAAAGAAGATATTATTAAGTTATCTAAAAAATATGAAACATATGATATTTCAATAAAACCATTTTGTGATTGCTGCACGGCATATATTCCCAAAGCCCCTGCTACAAAACCTAAAATTTCAGTCTGTGAAAGTATTGAAAAAAATGATATTAACTTTTTAGATTTAGTAGATAAGACAATTAGTAAAATAGTTAAACTTGAAGTTTTAGCATCATCTAATTTAAAAATATCAGAAAAAGGTTTAGATTTTAATGAAGCATATTTAAATATAATAAAGGAGATAAAATGATTAGATTAGCATACTATGATTATTTTAGTAATTCTATTTCTGAACAAATTGAGATATTTAAAAAAAGTGACGAGACATTTGGATTTGTTCTAAGATATATCTCAGGTGAGCATTTCACAAGTTTTAGTGAGGATAATTATATACCTGATTTAAAAAATATAAATGTTTTAGCGCTTGATTTAACAAATAAAAATTTAGATAATGAGATAATATCGGAAAAGTTAAAAAAAGTATGTAACACTTTAAAATTTAAGTATTTAATAGTTAATCTTAAAGAAGATGCTACAACATATGAGAATATAAACTATATTAAAAGAATTAGTAATACCTATCGTGATAAAACCATTTTAATTGAGTTTTTACCAGATACAAAAGCTGTTGATATAAAAGCTTTTATGGAGGCAATTAGTGCTAAAAATTGTGAGGTTTATTTTTCTCCGATGGATTTATTTTTGAATAAGTTATCTTACACGCTAGAGTATAGAATAATTAAAAAATATGTAGGAGCTATTAAAGCATGCGATATAGACATGGAAAATAAGCCTGCCTTAATTGGATATGGCACGCTTGATTTAATTGATTTTTATAAAAGGTTATATGAGAATATGTACAGTGGTTGTATTATATTTGATACTAATATTCCTGATGTATTATCGCATTATGATAAAGATGAAAAAAAGTTTGGTTCTTATAAGTTTAGAGGTAAATATAAAAAAGATGTTGCCTTTTTCGCATTAAAGGTAAAAGGCAACTCTGAAAAGCTTGTAAGCATGGATGAGGTATTTATAAACCAAATTGATGTATTAAATAAAATCTTTAAGATGTAGAATCATCTGAACTGTTTTGAAATTCAAGTTCAGGATAATTTAAAAATACCGATTTACCATCTTCGTAATTTTCAAATAATTTATCAGTAAATAAAATACCGTGTATATGATCATATTCGTGCTGAAAAACAATAGCAGGATAATTTTTTAATGTAGTTTGAACTTCCTCTAATAAATCATTATATGGGTCATACTTTAAAAAGTTAACACTAATTTCTTCATATCTAGGAGTAACTCCTTCAGCCTCTCTTATAACAGAAAGACAGCCCTCACCATCTGGAAGGTAAATTATATTATCGCTTTTTGATATAATTTTTGGATTTATTACAACAAAAGAATAACTATCACCTTGAAAATCATCAAAGTGAAGTGCAAACATTTTTTTAGATATATTTATCTGAGGTGCAGCAATTCCGACAGCTTCTTTTAAATTATATTTTTCTCTTAGCGTGCTATCTTGGGAATTTTTAATAAAATCAAGTAAGTCCTTAGCTAATCTTTTATCTGATTGGCTAAGTGGAATTTTGATTTCTTTTCCTATTTTTTTTAAAGTAGGATGACCCTCAACTATAATATTTTTCATTGTAATCAAAATATCACAACTTTCTTTAAATACAATATTATTATACACTAAAAAAAGGAATAAAAAAATAATGAAACTTAAAAAAGTAATTTATAAATTTAACATTAAAGAAAAAGTAAACTCGGATATTATTAAAAATGGTCATGTATATGTAAATAATACTAAGACTACAAGTTTAGAATATGATGTAAAAAATAATGATTTACTTAAAATATTTGATGATGAGTTTATCTATAAAGATATTGTAAATTTAGTAGTTTATAAACCTAAAGGATATTTATCAGCAAGAAAAGATGAAAAGCATAAATGTGTTGTCGAACTTTTAAAAAAGCCATATTCTTATTTTAAATATTCAATTGCTGGAAGATTAGACTTAGACAGTGAGGGACTTTTAATTTTGACTACATCAGGTAGATTTGCAAATAGTATAGCAAATCCAATATTTAATATTGTAAAAGAGTATGAGGTAGAACTAGATAGAGATATTTTAGATAGTGATATAAATAATTTAAAAGAACCAATGCTTTTAAGAGATAATAAATTTAAATTATATAAATCATATGTTCATGATGTTTTAAGACTTACTAAAAATAAGATTATAGTAAAACTTAAAATGGGTAAGTATCATCAAATAAAAGAGATGGTAAAAAAAATAGGATATAGTGTTGTAAATTTAAAAAGAACTAAAATTGCTAACCTTGAATTAAAAGATTTAAAACAGGGAGAGTATTATGAATTTTTAAAAGAAGATATAAAAATATAATTTTTAAAAATGATATAAAAATGGTAAAATATTTGTATGAATGAAAATAACTTAGAAATAAAAAATGAATATACTTTTCAAAGGGCATATGTTATATATTATGAAGATTCAAGGTTCTTGCATTTTGCAAAACACTTGCCGATTAAAATAACATATATATCAAATAGACAAAAAGCGATTTATTGCTATACTGATGAAAGATATGAACTGAAATTAAAGAATCAGTTAAAAAATCAAAGAGGCAAAATAATTTTAGAAAGAGCACCACTATTTGATGAGAATTTAAATTTTTAAGTGTTAAGTTTTTTTACTTGACACATATAAATAAAATTGCTATAATTTATGCCATAATTATAGAAAGGAAAATGAAATGGCAGTAAAAATAAGATTACAAAAATTTGGTTCTAAACATAATAACTTTTTTAGAATTGTTGCGGCTGAGTCGACTAGATCAAGAGATGGAAAATTCCTTGCGCTAATTGGAACATATAATGCTGTTGATGGTAGTTTAAAAGTTGATAACGAAGTTGCAAATCATTGGTATCGTAATGGTGCACTACCAACAGATACAGTAAAGTCATTATTTAAGAAAAACAAAATATTCTTAACTAAGATTGCAGCACCTAAAAAAGAGGTTCCAAAAAAGCCAGAGGCTAAAAAAGCTGAAGCAAAACTAAAAGAAAAAACAGTAAAAAAAGAAACAAAGCCAGCTGTTAAAAAAGCAGCACAACCAAAAAAATAGAAAGGAATAAAGGTGATTTAAATGGCAGTTAAATTTGAAAAATTAATCGAGGAAATGGTAAAACCAATCGTTAAAGATCCAAAAGGTGTTAAAGTTAAAGAGGAAAAATCTGAAGAAGGTTTAGTTTATGTTCTTGAGGTTAATCCAGATGATGTTGGTAGAGTAATTGGTAAAGCAGGAAAAAATGCAAGTGCAATTAGAACAATTATTTATGCAGCAGCATCTCTTGAAGGCGTTAAGGTAAGACTTAACATTGTTACTGGTGACAAAGAAGAACAAAAATAGTTTTGAAGTAGCTAAAATATATGATACCTTTGGCTATAAAGGTGATTTAAGAATAAATCTTTTAAGTGATTTTGAAAGACTTAAAAAAGGAAGTTTATTTTATATTATTAAAGATGGCAAGAAATTAACACTTACAATCGAAAATGTTAAAAAGGCTAGTAAATTTTATATTGTTTCTTTTGAAGAGGTAAAAGATATAAATTTAGCCAATAATATAAAAGGTAGTATTTTATATACTGATGAGTTTCCTAATTTAAAAAAAGGCGAGTATCACTATCAAGATTTAGTTGGTATGGATGTATTTTTAAAAGATGATAAAAAAATTGGTGAGATAGTAAATATTATATTTAATAAAACTCAGCAAATTTTAGAGATAAGCTATAATCAAAAAATAATTAAAATTCCTTTTTGTGAAGAATTTATAGAAGTTTCAGATGATAAAATTATATTATCTCCAATTGAGGGGATGCTATGAAAATATCTATTCTTACGATTTTTCCGGGGATTTTTGAAAATTTTTTAAATACATCACTTATCAAAAAAGCAATCGATAATAAAAAAGTAGATATCGATTTAATTGATGTAAGAGATTATTCTAAAAATAAACAAAAAAGCGTTGACGATACTCCATACGGTGGTGGTGTCGGAATGCTTATGATGTTTCCGCCAGTTTATGATGCCTTAAAGGATATCAGAAAAAAAGATTCAAAAGTTATTTATTTATCTCCTCAAGGAATAACATATAATCAAAATGTCGCTAAAAAATTAAAAGATGAAAATCATTTAATTTTAATTTGCGGAAGATATGAAGGAATCGATGAAAGAGTTAAAGAAGTAATTGATTATGAAATATCAATAGGGGATTATATCCTAATGGGCGGAGAAGTTCCAGCAATGGTTTTGTGTGAAAGTATCACTAGAATAATTCCTGGAGTTATAAATGATAAATCTGTTAGCGAAGATACATTTGAAAATAATTTATTAAAATACCCCGAATATACAAAGCCAGCTGAGTATATGGGTTATAAAGTTCCAGATGTTTTGCTTTCTGGTGACCATGAAAAAATAAATAAGTGGCGCAAGGAAATGCAATTAAAAAATACTATAAAAAAAAGAAATGATTTACTAAAATAAAGGAGATATATACCATGGCAGAAAAAAAACTAAAAGGACAAGAGCTTTTAAAAGAAGTATCTCTTCCATATTTAAAAGATAGAAATCTTAACTTTCAACCAGGAGATAATGTTAGAGTTAATGTTAGAATTGTTGAGGGTAATAAAACAAGAATTCAAGCATTTGAAGGTCTTGTAATTAAGATGAACGGTTCAGGAATTTCTAAAACATTTACTGTAAGAAAAGTATCTTACGGTATTGGTGTTGAAAGAACATTCCCACTTCATTCACCAGCAATTGAGACAATCGATGTTTTAAGAAGAGGTAAAGTTAGAAGAGCGAAACTTAACTACATTAGAAATCTATCAGCTAAGAACGCTAGAATTAAAGAGCGTAAAGTAGTAGATAAGGAAGAAAAAACATCTAAATAAAGGCATAAATTATTAAAGGTATTTTTATAATACCTTTATTTTATAATAGGAGATAAGGATGAATAATAAAAAAGTTACAATCTATGATGTTGCTAAAAGAGCTAATACATCGCTTACAACTATATCAAGAGTTTTAAATGATCCTGAAAAGGTGAAAGTTAAAACACGCAATAGAATTTTAAAAATTATTGATGAGCTAGGTTATCATCCTAATACAGTTGCACAGGGATTAGCTAAAAAAAGAACTAAGACAATCGGTGTTGTAATTTCAGATTTATTTCATGAAAGCGCAGCTGAACTTTTTAATGGTATTTGCGATATTGGAAGATATTATAAATATTCAATAAAAGTTTATCCTATTTTATATGATAAAGATGTACGAGATGAAACAGGAAAAATAATTGCTGATCAGGTAGATGGACTAATATTTGCTAATGAGACCTTATCAGAAAGATCAATAAATACTTTTAAGGAAATGATTTTAGCAAATAAAATACCACTTGTTTTTGCTAACGTATCACCGCAGTCAGAAATAATTTCGACAGTCCATATAGATCATATAAAAGCAATTTATGATTTGTGTAATGAGTTTGTTGAAAATGGAGCAAAGGAAATTTATTTTATAACATCAGTTGCCCCTTGTGCTTTAAATGATTATAAAATTAGAGGCTATCAAAAGTCAATGCAAAAATCAGGATTTAGTGAAAAGATATTTAAAACAAGCAATGACTATCTTATAAACAAAGAGCATTTTAAAGAATACTTTAGTAAAAATAAAATAGATGTAGCAATTTGCTCAAGTGATGAAATTGCAGTATCTTTTATAAATGCAATGACTGAAATAGGTAAAAAAATACCAGATGATGTAGAGGTTGCAGGATGTCAAAACACTATGCTTTCTAAATTTTCTCGTCCAACCCTTACTACAATAGATTTACCATCATATGATATTGGAGCAGTTTCAATGCGTATGCTTACAAAGCTTATGGACGAGGGAACAGAAAATTTAAAAACAGTTTTAAATTTTAGTATTATCAAAAGAAATTCAACAAAAATTTAGGGTGATATAATGGATATTTATGAAGAGTTAAAGTGGCGTAATTTAATCAAAGATGTATCAGATGAAAATCTTGCTAAGGAATTATTTAAAAAAGGTGGATTTAAATTTTATACAGGTTTTGATCCTACAGCAGATAGTCTAACTGTTGGACATCTTGTTCAAATTATAAGAATTAAAATGCTTGAAAACTTAGGATTTATCCCATATGTTTTAATAGGTGGCGCAACGGGATTAATAGGTGATCCAAGAGAGAGTAGTGAGAGAAAACTTTTAGATGAAAAAACTGCGCTTGAAAATTCTGAGGCTATTAAAAATCAGTTAGAAAAGTATTTGGATAATAAGAAAACAATTTTTGTGAATAACTATGATTGGCTTAAAAAATTAGATTTAGTCTCTTTTTTAAGAGATTATGGAAAACTTTTTAATATAAGTTATATGCTTGCAAAAGAGACAATCAAAAAAAGACTTGAATCAGGAATATCATTTACTGAATTTACATATACAATACTTCAAGCAATTGACTTTTATCATTTATATAAAAACTATGGAGTAGAGGTTCAATTTGGTGGATCTGAGCAGTGGGGAAATATTACCTCAGGACTTGAGCTTATAAGAAAAAATATGGGAGCAGATACCAAAGTTTTAGGGTTATCATCTCATTTGCTTTTAAAAAGTGATGGAACTAAGTTTGGAAAGAGTGAAGATGGAGCGCTATTTTTAGATAAGAATAAAACTACACCTTATCAGCTATATCAGTACTTTTATAATTGTAGCGATAAAGATTTACTAGATTATTTTAAATTTTTAACATTTACTCCAAAGAAAGAAATTTTAGAAATTATTAAAAAACACGAGGAAGCTCCACATTTAAGATATGCACAAGAAATTCTAGCAGGTAGTATTGTTAAATTTGTTCATGGAGAAAAGGAACTAAAAATTGCTAAAAATATTACTAATACACTATTTTCAGGAGATATTGAAAACTTATCAGAAGGTGAACTTGATACATTATATAAATCAACTGGTAAGCTAGAGGTTTTAAAAGATGATGGTATTTTAAATGTACTTACTAAAGTTGGTCTTTCATCATCTAACCGTGAGGCTCGTGAATTTATTAAAAGTGGCGCTATTCTTTTAAATGGTACAAAAGTAGTTGATGAAAAACAATCAATAAAACCATCTGACACGCTTTTTAATAAATATGTAATATTAAAACGTGGTAAGAAAAATTTTAAAATGGTTTTATTAAAATGATTATTGATACTCATATTCACCTTCAAGATGAAAAATATAAAGATTTTATAGATGAGATAATTTTGGAAAATGCTAAGGAAAATATTAAATGTCTTTGTGTATCTGTAGATAAAAAGACAAGTCTTGATGCGATTAAGTTAGCTAAGAAGTTTAATAGCATATACCCAATGATTGGAATTCATGCCCAAGATATTAAGGGCGAAAGTCTTAGTGAGATTGAAAGAATTTTTTATGAGAATAAAGATATCATCAAAGGAATTGGTGAGATAGGATTAGATAAGCACTGGGATAGTAATGAGCCAATAGATATTCAAAAAAAGTTCTTTAAATTTCAAATAGAACTTGCGATAAAAAATAATCTTCCAATATCTGTTCATGCAAGGGATGCAATGTGTGATGTAATATCTGTTTTAGATAATTACAAAGGCAAGGTTAAAGGTGTACTTCACTGCTTTCAAGGAAGTCTTGATGAGGCTAGAAAGATTTTAGACATAGGACTTTTAATTGGAGTTGGAGGAATTTTAACTTATAAGAACTCGGATGGATTAGTTGATATAGTTAAAAATATCCCACTTGATAAAATTGTTCTTGAAACAGATGGACCATATCTTTCCCCATCTCCAAATAGAGGAAAAATAAATAGGCCCATATATCTTATGCATGTTGCAAGTAAAATAGCAGAGATTAAAAATGTGACAGCTGATGAGGTATTAAAGCAAACAGAAAAAAATGCAATAAAATTATTTAATCTATAATATGAATAAAATAAAAGAAGTAATTAAAATTTTAAAATTAGAAAATAAGACTATCGCTTTTGCTGAAAGCATGACAGGTGGGCTTTTAGTAAGCGAGCTTGTAAAATATTCTGGTGCTAGCAAAGTTTTAAAAGAATCTTATATTACATATTCAAATGAGGCTAAAAAGAAAATACTTGGTGTAAGAGAGGAAACTATTTTAGAAAATAGTATCGTATCAGAGGCTGTAGCAACTGAGATGTGTGATGGATTAAAAAAAATAACTAATTCTGATATATGTATAAGTATTACTGGTAACGCAGGACCTATTCTTCAAGAGATGACTGAAAATCTTGAAAGTTATATTTGTATAATTTTTGGACAAATGCACGAGATATTTAAACTATCTTATAAAAAGATAAGTAGAAAAAAAATACTAAAGAAAACTGTTCTTGCATTATATGACATTTTATATGACCTTCTAAAAAATAAATAGGATATAATTAAATGCACTATGTGCATTTTTTATTTTCTCGAAAATTACATTTGATTTTTGGGGCAAAAAATTATGTAATTATAATATAAAAATCGCCCCAATGATAATAATTAAAATATCAAATTTAACTTTAGAAGAACTATTAGCACTAAAAATTATGTTGCATACCATTTACCACTATAAAGTTTAAAAAACTTTTGTATATATAGCTAATAAGGAGGTAAATATAAAGAGGTGTATAATAAAGTGTGTTATAAGTGTATAATAAATTTGACAAAAAAGTATTATAAGTGTATAATAAAGTCGGGGTGAAAAGTAATGTTATTAGAATTTACATATGAAGATGAAAAGCAAGAATTTAAATCTTCCTTATCTCAATTAGATAATGGAATAAACTCTTTGGTTGCAATGTTAAATAAACATTGCAGTGGTAGTGTTTATTTTGGAGTAGATAATAAAGGAAAAATTTTAGGATTGAATGAACAATTAGGTGAGGAGACAATAAAAAAAATTTCGACAAGAATTTCCTTGATGGTAAAGCCATCTATTGTTGCTGAAATTACTTTTGAAACCTACAATCAAAAAACAATTATTAAAGTCTCTGCTAAAGGAAATAATAGACCCTATTCCTCAAATGGTAATTATCTTATTAGAATTGGTAGCGAGAATAAACATATTGAGCCAGATTTACTTGCTGAATTATTTTTTTCATCACAAAAATCTTCGATAGAAAATTTAGAAACATTTAATCAAAATCTCACTTTTAATCAGCTTAAACAAATGTTTGTCGAAAAGAAATTAACGATTAATAATGATAAATTTAATGAAAATATGCATTTTTTAATTAATGGAAAATTTAATTATTTAGCGAATTTATTAGCAGATGAAAATGATATTTCAATTAAAGTTGTAAGATTTGATGGACTTGATAAAAGGAAAATGATATCAAGAAATGAATATGGTTTTAAATGTTTATTGCTTTCGATGAAACAAGCAAATGACTATGTATTATCTTTAAATGAAACAAGAATTGATTTAGAATCTGGATTAGAAAGAAAAGAAAAAGCATTATTTGATAGACACGCTTTTGAAGAGGCATGGACTAATGCGTGTTTACATAATAAATGGATAAGAAATATTCCTCCTGCTATTTATATTTTTGATAATAGAATTGAAATAATATCTACTGGAGGTTTGCCATTTGATTATAGTGTAGATGATTTTTATAAAGGAGTATCTAATCCTATTAATATAGGATTGCAAAGAATAATGGGGCAACTTGGTTTAGTTGAGCAAACAGGACATGGCAATTTAGCCATTATTGCTAAATATGGAAAAGATGCTTTTGATATCGGTGAGAATTATATTACAGTTACAATACCTTTTGCTTTTATTCCAACAATGACAACATTTAATTATAGTGGCTTGTTACCGTATCATATTAAAATACTAGAAGCAATTAAAAATTATCCTAGCGCATCTATTATAAAGTTAGCTAGCCTAATAGGGTTAGGAACTACACGTGTTAGTGAAATAATTAAAGAATTAAAAGAAATGAAAAAAATTAAAAGAGTCGGTGCTAGAAAAGGTGGCTACTGGGTTTTATCAGAATAAATTATGCAGTTTGAATTTTATATTCTAACAAATTTTAGGATTAGATATTTTAGTTAGGCATTTTTATATATAGTTTGCAAAAATTATTATTTTAATGTATAATTATTACATGAAGGAATCGCTTATAATGAAAAAATTAAACGATGTAGATTATGTGTCAAAAGACTTGCTTTAAGTAGGTCTTTTTTTTATTTTAAAGAGTTTAAAAAGGATAATTAAAAAGTAAAGGTGGGGATTGGTGATGAATAAAGTAGTATATGTGTTGCTTATTTTTTTATCTTTTGTTATGTTAACTACCACATATAATTGTAGTGGAGACGTTAGAAAGAAATTGTCTCAGACAATGGTTAAACGTGGAGATTTTTATGGAAATATTGAAGATGGCAATTTTTACATTTATAAGCTAACCGATGAAGCTAAAAAGAAGAAAACAATTATAGTACCTGAAAAAATAGATGATAAAATTGTATCAATTGGCTATCCTGCACGTGTAAGAGCGTTTTTTGGGCCAAGATATTATAGGATAGAAGAATTTAAATCAGATGAATTAGAAAATTTGTATTTTATGACAAGGACTATTTGTAATTATAAAAAAGGCGAAGACTATAGAGAAAATGAAAGACCCATTTTTAGACTTTCAGAAGAAGATTTTCCTAATTTAAAAAAGATATTTATATTTGATGAAAAAAGATCATGTAATACAGTAGATACAGAGGTATCATATGATTTTATTAAATTGTATTTTGCTAATAAGACATCTAAAAAAGCTAATGTTTCATATTTTCTAAATTATGATGGTATGAACGATTCAAATAACGTTGATCATTATTACTTTATAGATAATTATGATAATGGAATTCTAAAAGTAATTCCGCCAGAACCCAAAAGATCTGGATATATATTTGCAGGATGGTATAGGGAAAAAGAATGCATCAGAAAATGGGATTTTGAAAATGATAGGGTGGTTTTTAATAAAGAAAATATAAAACCTGAAGTAAGGTTATATGCTAAGTGGATTTGAAATAAAATGAATATCGGTTTTTAGTTTCAAATTTATTTATAGTGAAAATACTAAAGTAGTTGTTAATTCTACTTTAGAAAATATTAGCAAAAAGAAATTAAGGATTTTTTCTAGGAAAATAGGAGAAGTTTATTTTTATAGGAATGCAGTTTATCGAATTTAGATAATTCAAGTATAATATCACTTTTTTATGAGGCATCAGGTTTTGGATATGATACTTGGGAAAATGATAATTTAAAAGTAAAGGTGGTGATTGAATAATGAATAAAGTTGTATATGTACTGCTTGCTTTTTTATCTTTTAGTATGCTTGTTTTACTTGTTGACTGTTATAGTGGTGTTAGGAAGAAAATAGCTAAAACAATGGTTAAACGTGGAGATTTTTATGGGAATATAGAAGATGGCAATTTTTACATTTATAAGCTAACCGATGAAGCCAAAAAGAAAAAAACAATTATAGTTCCTGAAAAAATAGATGGTAATATTGTGTCAATTGGTTATATAACTGAAAGTAGAACATTATTTATGCCAGGTTATAGTAGGATAGATGAATTTGAGTCTAGTAATTTGAAAAATTTGTATTTTATGACGAAGACTATTTGTAATTATAAAAATGACGAAAAATATCGAAGACATAGAAGACCTATTTTTAGACTTTTGGAAAAATATTTTCCGAATTTGAAAGGGATATTTATATTTGATGAAAAAAGATCATGCAATACAGTAAATACAAAAGTATCATATAATTCTATTAAATTGTATTTTGCTAATAAGACATCTAAAAAGGCTAATATTTCTTATTTTTTAAATTATGATGGTATGAACGATTCAAACAACATAGATGATTACTACTTTATTGATAATTATTATGATGAAAAAATAAAATTAATTCCACCAGAACCAAAAAGATCTGGATACATATTTTCGGGATGGTATAAGGAAAAAGAGTGCATCAGAAAATGGGATTTTGAAAATGATATAGTGGTTTCTAAAATAGGAAATATAAAAACGGAGGTTAGGTTATATGCCAAGTGGATTAAAAAATAAAATAATTTTATCTATTTCGATTTTATCTTTAATTGTATTAGCGTTTATTCTATCATCTTGTAAGAGTGATGAATATGATTTTTTTGATAAAAGCAATCATAAGCTTTTATATAACATGACTAATAATCATGAAGTTGTTTACAGAAATGATTATATAGATCATAGGCACCTAAGGAAAAATGGTGGTATATTTAATGTCTATAAGAAAAATGATAGTAAAATTAGCAAAGAGGCAAATTTTACTATTCTAACTCCTAATATAGACAATGATTTAGCATCTTTTAGTAACCTTTCAAATATTAGATATTACGAGAGAAAATATAATGTCATAGATGATAGTGAAAAATCTAAAATATATAATTTCGCCTATGCTGAGGAAAGCTTGCTTACAAGATTATATAAAAAGTTTAATAATGCTGACATATACTATGTTAGATATGTTCAAGATAATTATGGAGATGTTGAACTATTAAAAATTGATGATAATATATCTAATCCTAAAAATAAAGTAAGTGAGAGAGCTAATTTATATAAAAATGTATATGATGAAATTTTAAATGTAAATAAGCATAATATCTTACTTTTTGAATATTCTAATAGTAAGTTAAGCAATAATAGGGTATATAAAGAATTTAATTATGTCATAAGTAAGGCAATTTCAAGATATGTTAGAGAAAAAAATGAGCTTCCTAAAATAAATCTAATAGGTCATGGTAGAGGCGGAATTACCAATTTACAATATGCTATGGATCATAGCGATATGATTGGTAGTTTATTTAGTATATCTACACCTTATGATTATTCTAAATTATTAAATGATGTAATTTACAAAATTGGTAAAAATAAAGACTTAAAGAGTTTTGATGTAAGTGATATATATAAAGACTTAGCCAATCCTAGTTTATTTAAGATATATAAAAAAAGAGCTAATCTTACATTAAAAAAACATAATTTAAATGCTATTACAACATCATTTGATTCAAATTTATTTAATCTTTTAGATTATTCTAAATATATTCAAAGACTAATCAAGGATATGATAAATTCAGACTATGCAAGTGAAGTTTTAGATTCATCTTATTTGGAAAATGCAATTAGTCTTTTAAAATATGATGGAAAAAGCAAAGGAGCAAGTCTTGAGAAAATAGATAAATATTTAGATGATTATTATAATATAGTTTCATCATCTTTAAAAACTATATTAAAATCTGCTAGTTTAAATAAAAATGATAAATATATTGATATTTTTTCAAATGGCCTTTATGAAACTAAGACACAAGTAATACCTAATATTATGAGTGAGTATAAATTAAGTTATAACTCTAATAATTTATATTTAAATAATAAATTTAAATCTAAATTTGAATTTTTGAAAAATTATGAAACTCATGATAAAAGGGTTGTTTCATATATTATGAATAAATTAAATGGTGAAAATCCAAA
>CAUUCL010000016.1:0-25507 GCA_963543845.1 uncultured Acholeplasmataceae bacterium | reverse complement strand
ATAATGCAATTCTTGAATTTTAAAATATTATTTAATTAACTGGCAAACTCGGGTTAATACCTCTCCCCCTACTTTGTTAGTTGGCGAGTCATTAGTTTTAAACTCAGGGTTTTCCTCTTCTAACTTTACAAGGCGTGATAGGTACATATCATACTCATAATCCGAAATTACTGGACTATCTAATGTATGGTATAAAAAATTAGCCTCATTTATTATTTTTCTTAACTTTTTTATCTCTTCTAAAATTTTTTCTTTCATAAATAAATTATAACAAATTTAAACTTTATATCTTTAATTTCTCGAAAAATTCTAAAGTGCTAACTAATCATTAAACCTTATTTATGGTATAATAGTTTTATAAATTTATTCTATTTTAAAGGAGGTTTTTATGCAAGAGATAAAACCAGATAATTTTTATAAAGAAAAAAATATAAATGATAAAGTTTCTTTCATGGCTCTAGGAGGGCTTGGTGAAGTTGGAAAAAATATGTATGTGATAGAAATAAATGATAAGATTTTTCTAGTTGATTGCGGAGTATTATTTCCAGATGATAATCTTCCTGGAATTGATTATATAATTCCATCTTTTCAATATCTTTTAGAAAACAAGGAAAGAATTGTAGCGCTTTTTATAACCCATGGTCATGAAGATCATATTGGCGCAATTCCTTTTTTATTAAAGAGTTTAGAAGTTAAAAAAATCTATGCTTGCGGAATTGCTTATGATTTAATAAATGCTAAGCTTGATGAGCATAATATTAAATACAATATTTTAAGATATCAAAGCAATACCATCTTAAATTTTGATGATGTACAAGTATCTTTTGTTTTACTTAACCACTCAATTCCTGATATGCATGGAGTTGCATTTAAGACTAAAAATGGTTATATATTTCATACAGGAGATTTTAAAATAGACCTAACACCAGCAGGACCTCATGCTGAGTATTATAAACTTGCTAAAATGGGAGAAGAAGGTGTTTTAGCGCTTTTATCAGATTCTACAAATGCTTTAAAAAAAGCACCAATTGAATCTGAGAAAGTTATCGGAGATTCAATTGTTGATTTATTTTCAAGAATTAAAGGCAGAATTATAATTGCAACTTTCGCATCTAATATATATAGAATTGAGCAAATTATAAATGCTGCTATTATGAATAAGAGAAAACTTGTAGTATTTGGTAGAAGTATGCAAAAAGCAATTGAGATTGCTTTAAAATCTAACTACTTAAAAGTCGATCCTAATTTATTTATTAAACCTGAAGCTATTAAAAATACAAAGCCACAAGATTTAGTAGTTCTATCAACTGGAACCCAAGGTGAGCCACTTGCAGCCCTTTCAAGAATTGCTAATGGCACTCATAGATTTTTAAGTGCTACAAGCAAAGATACCGTAATATTTTCATCATCTGTAATTCCAGGAAATACAGATGCGATAAATCAAACAATAAATCTTCTTTACAAAAAAGGCTGCGAGGTTATAACAGATGGTCCCCTTGCTGACATTCACACATCAGGACATGGCTCGCAAAATGATTTAAAGCTAATGCTTACACTACTTAGACCAAAGTATTTTATCCCAATTCATGGTGAAAATAGAATGCTTAAAAAACACTGCCAGCTTGCTCAGGATATCGGAATGAAAAAGGAAAATACGATTGTTCTAGATAATGGCGAGATGATAGATATTGTAAATGATTTAAAACACATTAAAAAAATTCCATGCCATAACCAATATATGGATAATTTTGGGTACTCTGCAATTAGCAACAATATTATAAAAGAGCGCAGAGTAATATCTGAAGATGGTATATTTTCAATCATTGTTTTAATTGATCCTGTTAATGCTAGATTGTTATCTAATCCAATAATTATCTCAAGAGGATTTATTTATATGAAAGATAACGAGGAGTTTATCCAATCAATTACAAATATTGCCAAAGCACAAATTTTAAATATTTTAAAAAATAAAAAATTTAACTTCACGAAGTTAATTGAAGATGATATGATTAGAATTCTTTCAAATCATATAAACCAAATAACAGGTAGAAATCCTGTCATAATGCCGATAATTCACGAAGTATGAAAGATGATAAAAAATATTTAATAAAACTTGAAAACATTCACAAATTTTATAATAACAAAAGTAATATTTCAAAAGGACTTGATGGAATATCACTTAACTTTTCGCATTCAGAATTTGTTGCAATTACCGGAAAATCAGGTAGTGGAAAAACTACTCTTTTAAATATAATCGCAGCCATTGATAAGCCAGATGATGGAGTATACTTTTTTAATGATAAAAAATTATCCGATTTTTCAACTGCTGAGCTTGAAGAATTCAGAAAAGAAAATATATCATTTGTCTTTCAAGAGTATAACCTTGTTGAAAGCCTATCGGTTTTAGATAATGTAATGATGCCTTTAACATTTGGAAAAGTAAACAAAAAAATAGCTAAGAAAAAGGCACTTGAGATAATCGAAAGAGTAGGTCTTACAAAATATATCAAACATAAAGCAACCCAGCTATCAGGCGGACAGCAGCAAAGAGTTGTTATTGCAAGAGCACTTGCTAAAGACTCTCCGATTATTGCCTGCGATGAGCCAACTGGAAATCTTGACAAAGAGCAAGGTAGAGAGATAATAAAACTTCTTCATGAAATATCAAAAGATAAACTTGTTTTAATTGTAACCCATAATCCTGATGAACTTTTAAATTATAAAACAAGAGAAATCAAAATATCTGATGGCAAACTTTTAGAAGATAATTTTAAAGAAACAGATGATAAATCACCTGATGAAAATATAAAAAAAGATGATGCGGTTAAAGAAAATAATAAATCAAGTATCATCGGACTTATTTTTAAATACTTTTTCTCTCAGCCTAAAAAACTAATACTAATGTTTTTAGTTTATTTTGTATTTGGCTTTTTAATTTCTGCATCAATAAATTTATTAAATAAAAATGGCTTATTTAAAAATCTATCAAGAAATTTAAATAATAATTTTAACTTTAATGATAGTAATAGAAATATCGTTTTTAAAAATGATAATAAACCTTTTTCAAATGATGAAATTGATAAGATAAATAAAATTCTAAACAAAGAGCCAATAAAAAATGCTAGATACCTTGAAAAAATAATCAACATAAACGGTCAAAGAACAACCCTAATTCCACTTTCATATGCTAAAAACTTTAGACTAAAAAGCGGAAGACTGCCAAAGGATATTAGCGAGGCTGTTGTTATTGAAAAAACTAAAAAATTGCAATACAGAATTGATCAATATCTTATAAGTAAAGATTATTATTTAAATAAAAGTATTAACTCATTGCAAAGGCTAGAATTTAAAAATGTTGGACTTATTGACAATGAGTTAAATGAGATTGACTTTAAAACTAATACCGCAATGATTGTTCATGATGATGTGTTTTTAAAATATGCTGAATATCTTGAAGTTATGTCTTCATACTACTCATCTTCCTTTGGAAGGGGAATACCATCAAGAAATAGAAAAGATTACTTTTTATTTGAATTTAAAGATAAAAACCAAAGGAATAGATTAGTTGAATTTGATACAAATTTCATCTTTGATGAATCAATCCCAGAAGATGAAATTCATCTAAATAGGCTTAATATAAAACCTGGTGAAGATTCGGTTTTAAAAAATCCTGATGAGTATACTTTTAAATATTTTAGAAAGTCATTTATACATAGTATTGATAATACTAATATAAAAGTTAAACATTCCAAATTTTATAATTATAAAGTTGAAGGTAATGAAAGACTAATCGCTATTAATCCTAAGCTTTTTAGAAAGATTATTGGATCTGTTAATGATACTGAGTTAAACTATAATATATCTAAAAGTAGTTTTAAAAAATCAAAGGAATTACTAAAAGAAGGTCTTCCAGGATCTGATATAAAATACACCTTAGTTAATACAAATTTTGAAACAACCCTCATTGAAGGAATTGATGGATTTTTATATATTATTAGAATATTTTTAGTTATTATAATATTTATAACTATCATAATTTATTCAATTATTTCTAATTTATTATTTAAACAAATATTTAAAGTCAAGCAAAGAGATTATAATATTTTTAGAACGCAGGGAGCAAATAAAAAAGATATTCATAAGTTTATCTTTGTTGAAAATTTAATAATAATGCATATCGCATTTATATTCTTTTTAGCGTTTATTTTAATTTCTTCTAAACTTTTATATAAGTTTTATTTCTTTAGAACTTTTGAATCTTTTAGTATTACAGGATTTGTTTTATTTTATATAGCGCTTTTATATATATCTCTTACAACAAGTATAAAATATATTGGAAGTTTATACAAACACAACATTGCCACAACCCTTACAAAAGGAGGTGCTAAGAGATGATAGAACTTTTAAACTTAGAAAAATACTACAACAAAAACACCAAAAAAGAAATTCATGTTTTAAATAATATCAATCTTAAACTTCCTGAAAAAGGACTTATCACAATCACAGGACCATCTGGCTGTGGAAAGACAACTCTTCTTAATGTGATGGGAATGATTGATGATTTTAAAAGCGGAAAATATAAGTTTAATGACCTAATTTTTAAAGGCTATAAGATGAATAAATTTGATAAGATAAGAAATGAAAAAATTGGATTTATTTTTCAAAATTATAACCTTAACCCTGATATTACTGTTTATGAAAACTTAGAACTTAGATTAAATCTTGCAGGATATTTTAACAAAGAAGAAAACGATGCTTTAATTGAAAAAGCCCTTTTAAGTGTAGGACTTATTGATTGTAAAAAAAGATTGGCATCTTATCTATCTGGTGGACAAAAACAAAGAGTCGGTATTGCAAGAGCTATTATCTTTAACCCTGATATTATCCTAGCCGATGAGCCAACTGGAAATCTTGACAGTAAAAACACTGATGAGATTATCAAACTTTTAAAAGAGTTATCAAATGATAAATTAGTAGTTTTAGTAACTCATGAAAAAGAAATCGCAACTATTTACAGCGATAGGATAATACTTATGGAAGATGGGAAAATCATCTCCGATAGCGATAATAAAAATGACTATGAAATTGAATCAACTAATGATAAATTTAAATTTAATCCTCAAAATAAAAGCATTAAGAAAAGACAAACTATTAAAAATCATGTGGCATTTTTTAATGCCTTAAAAAGAGTTTTTCTAAACAGAAGATTTTTTGGTAAACTTTTTATTTTCATAATGTTTATCCAAGCCTTTATCTCAGCTTTTATTGTTGCAAGATTTGGAGCAATTTTAGGTGGAGATATTAACCCTAATAAATATAAAAAAAATCAGATTGGACTTCTTTCTAAATATGACTTAGAATTTCCTGATAAAAGCGTAAGCGATAAAATAAAAAAATTAAAAGACTTTAAAAACTTTATCGCCTATGGAGATATTTTTAGCATGAGTGATTATAGAATATTTAATTATGTATCTCCTGGAATAAATGGAAGTAGATTTTATGATGTGGGACTTTTACCTAATGTTTATAATGATGAAAATATTTACCTTGGAAGAAAACCAGAATCTGATAATGAGGTAGTTTTATCCTCTGCTGCCGCTTCAAAGATTTTAAAAAATCATAGAGGAAATCATATAAATATATATGAAAACGAGAAAGATTTACTTAATCTTAATCTTTATAGACACTTAAAGGATAATTCATTCCCAGATCCTAAAAATCCTTCAATTATGAATCTTAAAATAGTAGGAATTACCAAAGGAAATTATCCTTATATGTATTTTAAAAATAATTATTTATATGATGAGGTAAAGCAAAATATAATATCTACATCAATAGATACCCAGCTTAAAGCCTATAAAAATTTAGATAACCCAGATAATAATGAGGTACTTACGACAAATTATTCAGATATATTTTCAAATAAATACTTATATAAACATGGAGATTTTTATTTTAAATTTTATGATTTTGATGGTAATTTAGTAAGCGAGGATGAAGTTAGAAATCTTAAAGATGATGAGGCTTATATCGACAAAGAAATATTTGATAAAGATAAAAAAAATCTTGCTAAATATACAACAAATCTTACAATGCCATACTCTCTTAAAAATATAATTGATGGCAATTTAAATTTAAAAGGAACATTTGAAATATATAATAAAAAGACTAATGAGTTAATATTTGATAAAGATAAATCTAATATCTTTGTTATGAGTGATAACTTTAAAAATAAGTTAAACGATTACATAAAACTTTTTAAAGCAGATACTGTTAAAGATTATGGATATAAGCATATAAACAATAATATTTTAAATACATCAAGACTAATTAACTTTCCAAAAGCAAACGGGTATATAATTGAGGTTAATAATGTAGAAAGTGCTAAAAATGAAATAAAAGAATTGGGACTTTTAGATGATTATTATATAGTTAATCCTAATAACTATTTTTATAGCGTTTATAAAGAAATAAAAATAATTACTGCAATATCATCACTTTCACTATTTATAATATTTTCACTTTTTATATCTTTTTCACTGTTTTTTATGATTAGAGGATCTACTATTTCAAGAGGAAAAGAAATTATGACAATGAGACTTATCGGTCTTAGAAAAAAAGAAATTTCAAAAGTTTACTTTTTTGAAATTCTTGTTTACTATCTATTTTCTTTCTTGCCTGGCTTTTCAATCGGAAGTATTTTAATTTTTAACGGAAGAAATGCAAGCGGATTTACTAATATTTTCAATATGACACCAATTGCATATTTTCTTGCTCTATCGCTTGTTTTAGTTTTATTTTTGATAATTGGAATAATACCACTACTACTTTTTTTAAGAAAAACACCCGCTAAGCTTCAGTCAAAGTATGAGTTATAATTTTTTAAAAATACTCATATAATAAAATATTGATGGCTTAGAATATAAATTATTACATACCTTAGAATATGTTAGATGGAGTATCTTTTTACACCTTGTAATACCAACATAAAAAAGTCTTTTTTCCTCAATATAACTTTGATATGTATTTTCCATTTTCTTAGGAAAAAAGCCCCTTTCAAGTCCAATTATAAAAACTATTTTAAATTCTAATCCTTTTGATTTATGGATTGTTAAAAGACTTATATTGTTTTTCTCATCTGAGATGTTTAAATAACTTTTAAACATCTCAGATTTTATTTTACTAAGTCTTGTAATATCTCTTGAAGCAACTAGGATATCACTTTTTTTATATCCTTTTAGTAGGTAGTATTTAATTTTCTCAATGACATATTTTGCCTCAATAAAGTCATCTTTAAACTTATTTATAAAAATATATCCAATGTCACTGTTTGATGAAAGAAGTGGCGTGAAATTAAAATCAAATTTAGATTTTATAACTTTATTAAAAAAGGTAATTAAATTACTTGCTGAGCGGTAGTTTATGCTTAGATTTAAAACCTTTGCATTATAGTCTTTAATAAATTTTTCAATAACTTTTTTATCACTCCCACGGAATGAGTAAATTGACTGCTTGATATCTCCAACAGCTAGTATATAAGTATTATCTTTTGTGATCTTTTTAATTATTTGATACTGCAAGGGATTGGTATCTTGGAACTCATCTAAAAACAAATAATCAATTTCGCTTTTGAATGGGGTTTCTAAAAATTTTATAAATATATCATCAAAATCTATTAAGTTATTATCTATAAGGTAATTTTGATAGTTATTATATAAAATAGGCTTTATTTTAATTTGACCATTTTTATATTTTGAGATTTTATTTAAATCCTCTTTACTAAATGGTATATTATCACCTACTATATTAGATTTTATAATGTTTGAGTTTTTTAATATATCATAAATATATTTATGAAATGTCGCAACTACTACCCCGCTTTTATTTATTCTTTCTTTAAGATTAGATGCTGATTTATTAGTAAAGGATATGCAAAGTATTTTAGATGGATTTACCCCACTTTCTAAAAGTTTATTTATTTTATAAACAATAGTAAAGGTCTTGCCAGTTCCAGCACCAGCATTTACAAATATTTTATTGTAATTAGAATTTATAATTTTTTCTTGTTCAATATTTAACATCAATAATATATTAAAAAAATATATAATTTTTACTTTTTTAAAATTTTAATCGAACTTACCACAAAAAACCAAAGTAAAATGCCACAAAAAACTAAAATGAAATAGCGCAAAAAACCAAAGTAAAAGTAGTTTAAAATTGACTTTATAGATTTTTTTTATATAATATTATTGATGAAAATGGAATATAAAAAAAGAATAATTGATAAATTATTAAAACTACATATGGAGTCTTTTGGAGCATCTCTTATAATAGGTCCTAAAGGATGTGGAAAATCAACAACTGCAAAACAATTAGTTAATACTGTTGTTGAATTTCAGGATGAGGAAAAAAAAGATAACTTTATCTTAATTGCTAACAATTATCCTAGTAAGCTTTTAGAACTTGAAAAGCCAATACTATTTGACGAATGGCAAGAAGCTCCTAGAATATGGGGAGCTATTAGAAAATACTGTGATGATAATCCCTTAAGCAAAGGAAGTTTTTTATTAACAGGATCGAGTTCTATAAAAACTAATCTTTCACATACTGGTACTTTAAGAATTACAAGGTTAAAAATGTATCCAATGAGCCTTTATGAGTCGGGTGAATCTAATGGTAGTATTAGTCTTGAAAAATTATTTAACGGCGAATACAAAGATAATTTTTTATGTGAGTCTAATTTATCTTTTGATGATTTAGTATTTGCTATTTGTCGTGGTGGATGGCCACTTAGTTTGTTTAATCAAACTAAACAATCAAAACTGTTAGTCGCTAAAATGTTGTATCAGCAGACTTATAATGTCGATATATCTAATATTGATAATACCAAAAGAAGGCCATCTACTGCCCGCAGAATTTTAGAGGCATACAGCAGGAATATATGCACTCTTGTAGATAATAAAAAAATATTTAATGATGTCACAGCTAATGAATCTATAAGTGAACCAACTTTTTCTGAGTATATAAATGCTTTAGAAGATTTATTTATTATAGATAACATTCCTGCATGGAATCCTTCAATAAGATCTAAAACCGCAATAAGAAGCAAAGACAAGAAAAACTTCATTGATCCATCAATTGCAGTTGCAGCATTAGGAACTAATCCAGATGGGCTATCAAAAGACTTTAAAACTTTAGGATTTTTATTTGAGTCTTTATGTATTCGAGATTTAAAAATATATGCAAGCTCGCAAGGTGGTTTAATCTCTCACTACAAAGACAGGTATAATTTAGAAGCAGATGCTGTTTTACACTTAGAAGATGGAAGATATGCCTTGATTGAATTTAAACTAGGAGAACATTATATAGAAGATGGTGCAAAACACTTATGTGAAATTGAAAGACTAATAAAAGAATATAATAAAACTGAAAAACAATGTCCTATTAGGGAACCTGATTTGAAAATAGTTATAACAGGAACAAAGTATGGCTTTCTTAGAAAAGATAATGTTTATGTTATTCCAATTGGATGTTTAAAAGACTGAAAACGAATTAAAACCAAAATAAAAAGAGGCGCTATACCTCTTTTTTTATGTTATCAATACTCATATATAAACTCATAATTTAATATATTTACAGTATCTCCATCTTTTATTCCCATAGCCTTTAATTTTTCATCAACACCAATTTCTCTAAGCTGATAAGAAAAACGCAGTACACTATCGTCTTTATTAAAATCTACACGATGAAATAAATCCTCAACAAGCTCACCAGATACATAATAAATTCCGTCTTTTATTTTCACATCAAAATTATTTAATGCTTTATTTCTTTCGTAATTTTCGATTGTTTTATCATAGATAACATCTGGGGCGTTAAGATATTTTTCATAAATCATAATTTTTAATTTTTTAATAGTTTCACTATCAAAATTAGACCCCATTATAAGATTTGTTTTTTTCTTTGCAAAATCTTTTAATATTTCTTTTTTTCTTTTATCATCTAAAAGCTCAGACTTATTTAAAAAGATAATCTCAGGTCTTTCAAGTAAATTCTTATCATAGCTTAAAAGTTCATTTCGTATTATTTCATAATTTTTATAGGGATTACTTTCAAAAGAATCTATAATATGAACAAAGACTTTGCATCTTTGAATATGTCTTAAAAATTCAAAACCAAGACCAAGACCTTTATTTGCTCCTTCAATAATTCCTGGAATATCAGCGATTGTTATTTGCTTATCATGAATATCCATTACAGCAATATTAGGATTTAAAGTAGTAAATGGATAATTTGCAATTTTGGGGTTAGCATTTGTTATTTGTTTTAAAAATGTTGATTTCCCAACATTTGGAAAACCTAAAAGTCCTATTTCAGCAATTAGTTTTAACTCTAGTACAAGTTCAAGCTCCTCACCTTTTTTACCTTTTTCGCTATAATCTGGGGCTTGGTTTTTACTTGACTTAAAAGAATAATTGCCTCTTCCACCACGGCCACCGTGAGCTATAACAACCTCATCAACTTCATTTTTAATTTCTGCAATAAACTTATTATCTTTTGTCTTTACAATTAATCCAAGTGGAACATTTATAATTTTATTCTCACCATTTTTTCCATAGCAATTCTTGCTTTTTCCATTTTCGCCATTTTCAGCTTGAATTATATTAAAACTTGTTAGTCTGTATAAATTATTTAAACTCTTGTCACCCTTAAAAATTATATTACCACCATTTCCACCACGACCTCCGTCAGGTCCACCAAATGGCATAAATTTTTCATGCCTAAAAGAGGTAAGTCCATTACCTCCGTTTCCTGCTTTAACTTTTAAATTTATAATATCTTTAAACATATATTAAAAATAAAAGGATAACAGCGTTATCCTTATATAACTGAAACTTGAGTTTTGTTTTTTCCAAGACGTTGATACTTAACAATACCTGCAACTTTTGCAAATAAAGTATCATCTCCACCACGACCAACGTTTTTACCTGGATGAACTTTTGTTCCTCTTTGACGATATATAATTGCACCAGCCTTAGCGCTTTGACCATCTGATAATTTAAGTCCTAATCTTTTTGAATGAGAATCACGACCGTTTTTAGATGAACCAACACCTTTTTTAGATGCAAATAATTGAATATTTAACTTAATCATTTTATACCTCCTTTATAAATTTAGGATATTCTTTTTCTAACTCTTTTAAATGATCATAAACATTTAAAAGAATTTCATAATTTATCTTATTTTTGTTTTTAATTTCTAATTTAAAATAGCCATCGTCTATTTTATAATCAAAATTTGATTTATCATCCAATTTTAAAAGTAGATTCATATGTGAAATTATAATTGCTGATGCACTAGCACAGATAATATCTTTTCCATATTTTTTAAAATTAGCATGACCTGATACTTCAATTTTTAAATCTTGAAGTTTAAAACTAATCATTAAGCTGGTAAGTTAATTGATTCTATTTTTACAAGTGTATATGGTTGACGATGTCCTTGTTTTCTAGCATCATTGTTCTTATCTTTATACTTAAAGATTATAACCTTTTTTTGTTTACCATTTTTTAAAACTTTAGCTGATACGCTAACTCCTTTTAAATATGGTGCACCTAGTTTTGGCTTATCACCTGATACAAGTAATACGTTTTTAAATTCAACTTTATCACCTTTTTTATTTTCAGGTAATAACTCAATATAAATCTCATCATTTTTAGAAACTTTATACTGCTTTCCGCCAGTTTCAATAATTGCGTACATTTTGTTTCCTCCTTATATTATTTTTTTATGGAGACTCACTTTTAAAGCAATCACAATTGATTTTAAACTTTTTCAATGTGGTACAACATAAACGCATATATTTTACCATAAAAGCAAAAAAATGCAAATTTTTTATATTATTCAAGTTCTAGCTGACCTGTATATAAACTATGATATAGTCCTTTTTTATTAAGTAGTTCTATATGATTACCGCACTCTATAATCTCGCCTTTATCCATAACTAAAATTACATCAGAATTTCTTATAGTTGATAGCCTGTGAGCTATTACAAATACAGTTTTATCTTTAATTAAATTATCTAAGCCTTTTTGAACTAAAAGCTCTGTTCTTGTATCAATTGAAGATGTTGCCTCATCTAAAATTAAAACTGGTGGATTTAAAAGTGTTGTTCTAGAAATTGATAAAAGTTGCTTTTGTCCTTGTGAGAGATTCTCACCATTATTTTCTAAAATCGTATCAAATCCATATGGTAATCTTTTTATAAAATCATATGAGTTAGAAAGCATGCTAGCCTCAATTATTTTACTATCATCAGCCATTATATTTCCATATTTTATATTATTTTTAACAGTATCTGTAAAGATAGTAATATCTTGTAAAACAATTCCTACTGATTTTCTAAGAGATGCTTTTTTAATATCTTTTATATTAAATCCATCATATAAAATTGTTCCACTTTCAATATCGTAAAATCTCGTTAATAAATTCGCAATTGTAGTCTTGCCAGCACCTGTTTGACCAACTAGAGCTATTTTTTGTCCTTTCTTAGCACTGATGTTAATATTTTTTAAAATTTGTTTTTTACCATCATATGAAAAATTAACATCCTTAAGTTCTATATTACCTTCTAAAAGTTTATAACACACTTTTTCATTTTCATAAAACTTCCATGCTAAAATTTTGCTTTCATAATTTACTTCTCTTATTTCATTTTCAATATATTCAGCATTTACAAGTTCAACAATTCCATCATCAACTTCAACTTTTTTATCAAGTAAATTACAAATTCTCTTGCTACCAGCAAAGCCTGAAATTATCATGTTCATCTGCTGTGCAAATTGATTAAAATTATTTGAAAATCTTCTTGATAAAGCCAAAAATGCCACAAAAGTTCCAACCGTAAATTCTTTCATACCTGTAATAGTTACACTTTTAACATTAAAATAAAAAAATAAAAAACCAACGATTGCAAGTATACAATATAAGATATTTCCAATATTATGGAAAATTGGAAGCATCAAGTTTCCTAAATAATTTGCTCTTTTTGATGTTTTAAACAAATTTTCATTATACTCATTAAACTTTTCAAGGGATTTTTCCTCATAGCAAAAAAGTTTAACTATTTTTTGACCTTTCATCATCTCTTCAACAAAAGCATCTTTTTGAGCCATCATTTCTTGGTATTTAGTAAAGTCCTTAGTTGCACTTTTTCCAATTACTTTAACAAATAAAAATATTATAAAAAGCGAGCTTAAAGATATTAGTGTAAAGTAGATATTATATAAAACCATGACAGAGATAATTGCAACAAGCGATATTAGTGAGCTTACAAAGCTTGGTAAAATTCTCTTAACAATTTCCTTTAACGTCTCAACATCATTTGTGTAAATAGCCATTAAATCTCCACGCTTTGACTTATCAAAAAAGTCTACTCCTAAATTTTCCATATGATCAAAGATTTTTTTTCTTATACTATATAAAAATTTATTTGATAAATAAGATAGAATTCTTGTTCTTATAATATCCGAGATAATAATTACAATATATACAAAAAGCATTAAAAAGATTATCGTCATAAATTTAGGATAAACCACATCATAGCCTTTTTCTACTCCTGGCATAATAACTAAATCAATCACATTTTTAAAAAATAGCGATGATGTAATTGCTCCTATTGATGAAATTAAAATGACAAAAGAAAGAACCATAATTAAAAGCTTATGTTCTTTAAACAAAAATTTAACTACCCTAAATAAAGGATTCTTTACTTTTTCTTTTTTATTTTTCTTCATTTATTTGTGATTTATATACCTCTTGGTAAATCAAGTTAGTTTTTAAAAGTTCATCATGTGTTCCTATTTGATTTATCATACCGCTTTCCATAACTATTATTTTCTTACATTCTTTTACTGCTGAAATTCTTTGGGCAATAACTATTTTAGTTATTTTAGGAAGCCTTTCTTTCATATCCTTTTTTATTTTTGCATCTGTCTTAGAATCGATTGCTGATGTTGCATCATCGAGTATTAAAATATTAGATTTTTTAAGGATTGCCCTTGCAAGACATAATCTTTGTTTTTGTCCGCCCGAGAAATTTGCGCCTTGTTGCATTACAAGGCTTTCTTCTTTTTTATCAAGTTTACTTACAAACTCACTCGAACAACTTATATCAAGTGCAGTTTTGATATCTTCTTTGCTTGCATTATCATTTCCAAATTTTAAATTATCTAAAATAGTTCCTGAAAATAGCATATTTTTTTGTGGGACATATGAAATATATTTTCTAAGAGTTTTTAAATCATATTCTTTTATATTATTTCCACCAATTAAAATCTCACCACTTGATACATCATATAACCTTCCAAGAAGACTCACGAGAGTTGTTTTACTAGAACCAGTTGCACCAATTATTCCAATAAACTCCCCCTCATCTATTTTAAACGAGATATCCTTAAGGGCGAAGTTATCACCTTTTTCATCATATTTAAAGGAAACATTTTTAAACTCAATTACAGAATTAGGAATTTCAAAAATCGGATTATCGCAGTTTTTAATATCTATTTTCTCATCTAAAACCTCAGTGATTCTTCTTGCTGATTCATAAGATATTAAAATCATCACAATAACCATTGCAAACATCATAAGTGAAATTAGTGTTTGAATGCAATAAACCCACAGTGATGAAAACTGACCAGGAGATAAAAATCCCCATGAATAAGATTTACTAATAGGATTATAACTTGAATTTTTAATAATGAAAATAGAACCAATACCAATTAAAAGCGCACTTAGTAAAAATGTTGAAAACTGCATTATGGGTTCAGATAGTGATGCTATCATATCAGTTTTTTTAAAATCAACAAATTGCTCCTTATTTGATTTTTCAAATTTTTCCTTTTCATATTTTTCTTGATTGAAACTTTTAACCATTCTAATTCCAAGAATATTTTCCTCAACCCTTTGGTTTAACTTATCATAATTTTTAAAAACTTTTTTAAACATTGGTAAAACTTTTAAAACAATTATAAGAATAGATATAAATATAAAAGGAATTGTAACAGCAAAAACCCATGCCATTTTATAGCTTATAATAAATGACATACTAACCGCAAATATTAAAAGAAATGGTCCTCTTATAGCAGTTCTAATAATTGCCATAAAGGACATTCTAACATATGTTATATCGGTTGAAAGTCTTGTAAGAAGACTTGCAGGAGTAAATTTTTCAATATTTTTAAATGAAAATTCTTGTGTTTTTTTGTATACATCATATCTTAGATTCTTAGCAAATCCTGATGCTGCAACTGCTGAGTACTTAGCAGCAATAGCACCAACTAAAAGTGCTAGAAAAGATATAAAAACTAAAACAGATGAATAAATTGCCACAAGTTTTATATTAGTTGCTCCTCTATCACCCTTACTAACCTCATCTATTAAATAAGTCATAATAAAAGGAATAACACATTCAATTAGTGTTTCTAAAAAGATAAAAAAAACTGAAAGAATTGCTTCTTTTTTAAATTCACGAAGTGATTTCATAAGCTTTTTTATCATGCTTTCATTCCTTTCAATATAATATTTAAATTATATCAATTTATTTTTAAAATTCAAATTTAATTATTAAAAATCCTGTTAATAAAATTATCTAAGTAAAAAATTCTTTTTCTCCTTTTAAAAATGAGTATACCTCGTCTTGTCCAATTATAATATGATCAACTACATTAATTTGAATCATCTTAGATGCATCAATAATCTTTGATGTAGTTAATCTATCATCATTAGATGGAGTTGAATCTCCGCTTGGATGATTATGACAGATAATTATTGCGCTTGCCATATTTTTAATTGCAACATGAAAAATAGTAGAAATATCAACAGAAACACTGTTAATATTTCCGCTTGATATTTTATCAATCGATAAAATATAGCTTTTAGAATTTAATGATATTACATAAAATACCTCATTTACTAAATTTTTTACCTCTGGATAAATTATTTTATAAATATCATAATTGCTTCTTACTTTTATTTTATTATCATTTATTGTAAAAACTCTTCTACCAAGTTCAATTGCCGCTAGAATTGATGTTGCCTTTGCCTTTTTAACTCCTTTGATTTTGCAAAGTTCATTATAATTTGCAAGACCTAAATTTTTAATTGATTTATAACTTGAAATAATATTATTAGATAAATCAATCACTGATTCATTTTTATTTCCAGATTTTAAAATAAGAGCCAAAAGCTCACCATCAGATAATTTACTAACGCCATATTTTATCATTCGCTCTCTTGGTCTTTCCCAAGTGGGTAAATTTTTAAATTTAATATTCAAACTATCACCAATTATATATTAGATAGTTTTTTAAATTTTACTTTAAGTATTTCTTTATATATCCTAAAAGATGAATTGAACCTGTAACTACTATTTTTTCATTTTCATTTTTAGCTAAATAATCTTTTAATTCTTGATCGTTTTTTAATACATCACTTTTAAAATTAGAAGGCAAATTATCTGGGTTTAAACATCTAGGATCAGAGAATATTAAATAATTAGATTTTTTAAAATACTTATTTATAACACTTATATTTTTTCTTGCATCTTTACCATCTAATATCGAATATATTATTTCTAAATCACCTATTTTATACTTATTTTTAAGGCTCTTAAAAAAAGCCTCTAGGCCTGCTTTATTATGCGCTCCATCTAAAATATAGTTTTTATATATTTCAAACCTTCCTAAAAGTTCAGTAGTTTTAAGGGCTTCATTTATTTTTTTAATGTCATAATTTGGAAATTCTTTTAAAAATAATTTAACTGCAAGCAAAGAATTATAAACCTCATATTCGGCATATGATGATAGTTCGATTTTTAAATTATCATAAATATATGAATAAGGCGATTTATTTAATATTTTTATTTTATCTAATCTGATTAGCTCATACGATGAATTTAAAAGATTTGCTCTTTTAATTATTTTTTTATGATATTTTCTATCAACTGTTGTTATAAATTTTTGATGTGGTTTTAATATTCCAAGCTTATTTAAAAAAATATCATTTAGCTTTTTTCCAAGTATATTTTGGTGATCGTATGAGATGTTTGTTATGGCTGAGTATTTATAATTTATTAAGTTAGTAATATCATAAAGCCCACCGATTCCAACTTCTATGACAATTGCATCAACCGATTTATCTTTAAAGTAAATAAAAGCTATCAAGGTAATAATTTCAAAAAAAGAAAACTCATAAGAGATTTTTTTCTCATATTCTAAAATTATGCTAATATATTTTACTAAATCATCATCTTTTATATTTTCATCATTTATTGAAATTCTCTCATTAAAATTATAAACATAAGGTGAGATAAAAGATCCTACTTTTAAATTATTTTTAGAAAGAATTTTAGTTAGATACTTAACAGTTGATCCCTTACCATTTGTTCCTGTTATATGATATGATAGAATATTTTTAAAAGATATTTTAAAATCAAAAAGAGCGTTTAAAAATCGCTCTTTTATATTTTCTTTGATACTTTTTTTTCGCCTTTGAATATAATCAATTAAATTATATATGTTATTTTCCATTTAACTTTAATAATAAACTACTAAGCTCATCTTTATAAAGTTTTAGTTTATCTCTTTCTTCTTGTACTTTTTCTTTTTTAGCTTTATTTACAAAATTAGGATTTCCTAATATTTTCTCAGATCTTGAAATTTCACTTTCTAAAACTATGATTCTTTTTTTAATAGCATCATTTTCTAAATCGTCTTTTTTCTCAAATATTTCCTTTTTAAAGTATAAATCAATACCTTTATAAGATTTTAAAATGAATCCTTCCTTATTTTCACTGTGATTTAAAATCTCAAGACTTTCTAGATTTAGAAAAAATACTAAGAAATCTTTATACTTTTTAAATAGGTTAAAATCTTTTTTATCAGTGATTGCTAAAATAACATCTATTTTATTTTTAAAGCTTAAATTATTCTCAGCCTTAGTATTTCTTATTAGGGTAATTATCTCATTTATCTTAAGGCATTTATCAAGATTATATTTTTTTAATGTGCTAGGCCATGATGAAATCATTAAATCCTCTTTATCTGTTATTTCAGTATATAAATAATCTGTGACAAACGGAATTACTGGATGAAGAAGTTTTAATATTTGAATTAAAACATATTTTAAAATCTTAGATGTATTTAAACTATTTTCACCTTTAAGATAATACTTAGATGTTTCAAGGTAGACACTTGCAAAATCATCCCAGATAAAATTAGAGATATCTTTTGTAATTTCTTGAAACATATAAACATCATAGTTTTTGTTAACATCTGATATTAAATTATTTAACTTTTCAATTATATACTCATCAAAAATATTTTCAGCATTAAATTTATCATCTAAGTTTTTAATTGATGGAATATTTAAAATTATAAATCTTGCGATATTATAAAGCTTGTTAATTAAATTCCATGACGATCTAACTTTTATCTCATCATATCTAAAATCAACCCCAGGAGTTGAATTTGAAGCAAGAAAATACCTTAATGAATCTGTTCCATATTTTTTAATTATATCAATTGGATCGATTCCATTTCCAAGTGATTTAGACATTTTTTGGCCATCGCTTGCTCTAATAAGACCATGAAAAAGACATTCTTTAAATGGATCTTCCCCCATAAATTTATTGCCTTGGAAAATCATTCTAGCAACCCAGAAAAACATAATATCATAGCCTGTAATCATTAAACTTGTAGGATAGTATCTTCTTAAAAGTTTAGAATCTTTACTTGGAAAACCAAGAGTTGAGAAAGGCCAAAGAGCTGATGAAAACCAAGTATCTAAAACATCTTCGTCTTGATAAAAATCACCTTCTGGTTTTTCTTTCGATACTTTTATATTTCCATTTTTATCATACCAAACAGGGATTCTATGTCCCCACCAAAGCTGACGACTAATACACCAGTCCTCGCAATTTTCTAGCCAGTTATTAAAATTTTTTCTAAAAGATGTTGGATAAAATTTTACTTTTGTATTTATTGCAAGTTTTGATAGATCTTTCATTTTTACAAACCATTGCAAAGACAATCTTGGCTCAACAACACTGTTTGTTCTTTCACTATATCCGACTGAGTTTTTATAATCTTCTATTTTCTCTAAAAGATTACTCTCTTTTAAATCCTTAACAACCCTCTCACGGCATAAAAATCTATCAAGGCCCTTGTAATTATTTGCTAAATCATTCATAGTTCCATCTTCATTCATACATAAAGGAGCATCTAAATTATGTCTTTTTCCAACTAAAAAATCATTAGGATCATGTGCTGGTGTAACTTTAACAACCCCAGTTCCAAAACTTGGATCAACATAATCATCAGCAATTATTTTTATTTTTTTATTTGTTAGTGGAATAAAAACTTCTTTCCCAATATATTTTTTCTTTTTACTATCATTTGGATTAACCATTAACGCCTGATCTGCAAACATTGTCTCAGGTCTTGTTGTAGCAATTACAACTTCTCCACTATTATCAGTAAATGGATATTTAATGTAATATAGTTTTGATAGTTGTTCTTTATAAATAACTTCAATATTTGATATTGCGGTTTTAGCCTCAACATCAAAGTTAGTTATCCTATAATCTCTGTATAAAAGATTTTCATCATAAAGTTTTTTAAACACATAAAAAACCGCATCTGATAAGCCCTCATCAAGCGTAAATCTTATCTTTGAATAATCAACAGAAAGCCCCATTGCTTGCCATTGCTTGTAGATTTCATCTTGATATTTGTAAGACCAATTAAATGCTTCTTTTAAAAAGTTTTCCCTTCCTATTTCATATCTTGTAGTTCCTTTTTCTTTTAATAGGTTATCTATTTTAGCCTGTGTTGCAATTCCTGCATGATCTGTTCCTGGAAGATATAAGCAATCATATCCTTCCATTCTTTTTTTTCTTATTATAATATCTTGTAAAGTATTATCAATAGCATGACCTATGTGAAGTTTACCTGTTACATTAGGCGGTGGAATTACAAGAGTAAAAGGCTTTTTTATACTTTTTTCATCGCATGCAAAAAAGCCATTTTCTTTCCATTTAAGGTATCTATTTTTTTCAGTTTCTAAAAAATCAAATTTATCTTTCAATTATTCCACTTCTTTTATATACTCTAAAGTGCCATCTTTAACCTCATATAAAAGTCCAAGTGTTCCAGGACCACTATGAGAGCCAATAACCGCACCACATTTTGTAATTAAAATATTATCCTCTTTAAATCCAAGTTTTATAATTTCTTCTTTAAAATAATCAACTGCGTCACTGTTAAAATGAGTTATAAAAACTCTGTCCATTAAAACATTGTTATGCTCAACATGGAATTTTAACTCTTCGATTTGAAAATTCAATGAATTTATAAACTTACCTTTTGAAAGTTTTCTAACTTTTAAAAGACCTTCTCTTACACCAAGAATTGGTTTTATTTTAAAAAGTGTGGCAAAAAATGCTTTAGTAGCTGTTACTCTTCCACCTTTTTTTAAATAATCAAATGTGAAAACCGAAAAGTTTGAAAATACATTTTTTGCTCTTTTAGTAAGCTCATCATATATTTCCTTTGCTGATTTTCCGCTATCGCGCAAAATAGCAGCATTTATTGCTTGTAAACCAATTCCAGATGATAAATTCATTGAATCAACTACAAAAAGTCTATCTTTTTCGATCATTGTATTTACAAAACTTACATTTTTATATCCAGATGATAACTTATCGCCAATACCAACAAATAAAATATCATAATCTTTTTCTAAATACTCATCAAAGTACATTTTATATAAATCAGGTCCTGGCGCTGCTGTTGATGGCATTATTTTTTTATGTTTATTATCATTTATTAGTTTTTCTAGTTTATCAACATCAATTTCTATTCCATCTTTATATACATCATCACCAAAGTTAACTAAAAATGGAATTACTTTAATATCGTATTTTTCATATAACTCTTTGGTTAAATCTGAAGTAGAGTCTGTAAAAATCACTACTTTTCTCATTTTATCACTCCTAATAATTGCGATATTTTTTCTCTTAATTTATCAATACCTCTATTTTTAAAAGAAGATGTTTCAAAATAATTTAATGTTACTTTTTCAACTTCTTTTCTGCTTTTATAAAGTAAGCTCTGATTTGTCTTATCAGTTTTTGTTAAAACTATATAAAAATTAAAATTATTATTTTTTAAATATTCAATAGCTAAAAAATCATCTTTGGTAATTCCTACTTTTGAATCAACTAGCAAAAGACATAATGGTTCATATTTTTTAGCAAAATTCATAAACTCAGTTGAAAGAGTAGCAAATTTATCAATTTCACTATGTGACCTTTTAGCATATCCATAACCTGGCAGGTCAATAAGGTATATCTCATCTAGTAAAAATATGTGAACTGCAACTGTCTTTCCAGGAACAGATGATGTTTTAGCAAGGTTTTTTTTAAGCAATGAATTTATTAAAGAAGACTTTCCAACATTACTTCTTCCAAGAAAAAGTACTATCTTTTTATCAAATTCAAAAAAATCACTACTTGAGTAAATACCTTTAAGATATTTTGTCATTTTTCAAAATTGCATTTTTAAAAACTTCATCTAACGTTTTAACAGGAACAATTTTTAAATCTTTTTTAACCTCATCTGGAACTTCAAATAAATCTTTTTTATTATCAAACGGAATTAAAATTTTCTTAAGACCAGACCTATGGGCTGCGATTGATTTTTCTCTTAAACCACCAATTGGAAGAATATTCCCAGTTAGGGTTATCTCACCTGTCATACCAACTTCTTTTGATACTTTCTCACCCTTAACAAGTGAGTAAATAGCAGTAGCTAATGTAATACCCGCAGATGGGCCATCTTTTGGAACTGCTCCTTCTGGAACGTGAATATGAAAATCATTTTTAGAAAATATTTCAGGATTGATTTTCTTGCTATTGCAAATTGATTTAACATATGAAAATGCTGTAAGAGCACTCTCTTTCATTACCTCTCCCAGTTTTCCAGTAATTAAAATATTTCCTTTTCCTGGAAATTTTGCGATTTCAACATCTAGTGTATCTCCACCATATTGAGTATAAGCAAGACCTGTTACAACCCCAATTCTATCTTTTTCCTTTGCATGATTATGATCGAAAATTTTAGGTCCAAGATATTTTTCAACTAATTTTTCATCAATTACAGCCTTTTCAATTTTCTTTTCAAGTTGAGATTTAATTGTTTTTCTTACAAGAGAATCAATTAATCTTGAAAGCTGTCTTACACCTGCTTCTCTTGTGTAGTGTCTTATTAAAAGATAAATCATCTCATCAGAAATTTCAAACTCATCATCTTTTAAACCATGTTCTTCAAGTGATTTTTTAACTAAATATTTCTTAGCAATATGAAACTTTTCAATTTCTGTATAGCTTGAAAGCTCAATTATTTCCATTCTATCTTTTAAAGGCTCTGGAATATTTTCAATATAGTTAGCAGTTGTTATAAATAAAACTTTTGATAAATCATATGGCTCTTCTAGGTAGTTATCTGAAAATCTAAAATTTTGCTCAGGATCTAAAACTTCAAGAAGAGCAGAAATTGGATCGCCTTGATTTGACTGAGCCATTTTATCTACTTCATCAAGTAAAAAAAGTGGATTTACACAGCCTGCTTTTTCCATATTTTTTAAAATTCTACCTGGCATAGCTCCAACATATGTTCTTCTATGACCTCTTATCTCCGCTTCATCTCTTGTTCCGCCAAGCGACATTTTAACCATTTTTTTATTAAGTGCTTTCGCAATTGAAAAGGCAAGAGATGTTTTACCAACTCCTGGGGGACCTACAAAACAAATAATCGATTGTGGGTTTTTCATTGTCTTTATTTTTACTGCAAGATATTCAAGAATTCTCTCTTTTGGTTTTTTTAATCCATAATGACTTTCATCTAAAATTTTTGATGCAATTTTAATATCTTTACTATCTTCAGTCTCATAAGACCATGGAAGATTAGTTGCAAATTCAAGATAACTTCTTATAACTCCTGCCTCACTAGACATTGAAGGAGTTGCAAGATAGCGATTTATCTCATCGTTCATCTTTGATTTAACGGCATCTGGCATTTTAGAATCATTCATTTTTTTCTTAAACTTTTCAATATCATCTTCTCTTGATGTTCTATCTCCAAGTTCATCTTGAATAGCTCTAATTTTTTCCCTTAGATAATACTCTTTTTGATTTTTGGCAAGTGCCTCATCAACTGATTGATTAATTTTTTGCTCAAGCTCACGATACATCATAAGCTGACGAAGTGTTTTTAAAAGAAAATCTAATCTTTTGTTTAAATCATCAATACTTAAAAAATGATACTTATCTTTTTCAGATATTGATTTTAAATTAAACATAATCATATTAGCCATAATATCAGGATCTGTTTCTGCTTTAATGTTAGTTAATGTAGAAACTCCTTCAATATAATTCTTAGCATTTTGTTCTAATTCTTTATTTATCATTGAAATTAAAACCTTAACACCACTTGGATCACTTTGATAATCACTTGCAATCTCATATTGAGCTGCTAGATATTTAGCATCTGATAATACTCTATGAATTTTAATTCTTTTAAGAGCTGTAATTCTAATTTTATAATTATCACTTGGTTGTTTTATTTTAAAATCAATAACACCTAAAACACCATATTCATGTAGTTCATCAGGATTAGGATTTTCATCTGCTTCATTTTTTTGAAGCAGCAATATTACTTCTTTATGAAAATTTTTCTCGGCAACAAGAAGTGCTTCAATACTTTTTTCCCTTCCTGCTTCAAATCTAATTTTATTATCAGGAATAGGGCAAAGGTTTCTTAAAGCAACAACTGGTCTTATTGGAAAACTTTCACTATATTCAGGTGTTTGTCCTTCTAGCTTTTCAGCCATTAAATCACTCCTTATTATTTAGTTTCTTTGATTATTTTTGCCTCTTTTAATAAAAGGTCATAAACCTTTTGAAACTTAATATCACTTTCTATCATTTCTTTATCGTATTGTTTTTTAATCTCAGCTGGTGTTTTACCATAAGCCTTAGCAATTTCGTCGTATTTTTTATCTACTTCTTCCTTGCTTGCGGTAATATTTTCAACTTCAATTATTTTAGATAATGCAAGACTTATTCTAATTGATCTTTCAGAATTAACCTTTAAATCTTTTTCAAATTCATCTTCTTTTTTACCAAGATATGTAAGATACGTCTCAAATGGAATACCATATTGGCTTGCTTGCGCTTTAGCCTCTTCTTTTTGTCTTAAAACATCATATTCAATCATTGCTGGGTGAATATCAATTTTGGCCTCTTTTGCAACAATATCAACAACTGCTTCTTGAACTCTTCTTTTTTCAGCAAGTTCTAACTCTTTTAAAATTTCCGCTTCAACATGTTTTTGATATTCATCTTTAGTTGATACTCCCTTAATTTTTAAGCCTTTAACATACTCATCATCAAATTTTGGTTTTTCCTCAACTTTGATATCTAAAACTTTCACCTTAAAAACAACTGGTTTTCCTGCAAGAGTTTTTTCAAAATACTCTTTTGGAAAAGTAACATTTACATCAAATTCATCATTGACATTTTTTCCGATTATTTGATCTTCAAATCCTGGAATAAATTGTCCAGATCCGATTTTTAAAGAAAAACTTGAAGCCTTTCCACCTTCAAATGGAACACCATTGTTAAACCCTTCAAAATCAATAATTGCAGTATCGCCGCTTTCAACAGCCTTACCACTTGCTTTTGGTTTTAAGAAAGTATCTTTTTTTAACCTTTCATCGATTCTATCTTTTACTTGTTTTTGAGATACTTTTAAATCTTTTCCTTTAATCTCAACTTTTTTATACTTTCCAAGCTCAACATCTGGCTTAATTGGAACTAGTAGTTTTAGCTCAAATGGAGATAGAATAATATTTCCACCAGCAATTAGTTTTTCATCAATACTAACACTTGGATGACCTACAACAATATATTCACTTTTCTTTAAAATATCTTTAAAACATTCTTCAAATAAAACATTAATAGCCTCAACTTGTAAAACATTATGGCCTTTTACTTTTTCAAATATATTTCTTGGGGCTTGGCCTTTTCTAAATCCTTTAGCCTCAAAATCTTTTTTAAATTGATTCTCATAAGCAATATTTTTAGCCTCATCTAGATTCTCTACAGATATTGTATAGGTGTATTCAACCTCATTGCTTTTTGTTTTTTTATTTGTTGATTTAAATTTCATGTTATGCTCCTTTTTTTCTTTTATACCTAACATGTATTATAACACAGTAGAAAAATATTACTTTTTTTAGATTATATCTAAACACTTATAAAGAATAAAAAAATGCTGCTTAAAAATCCCTTTAAAAACGGATTTTTAAGCAGCATTTTATTATTTAAAATACCTAAACTAATATATCTAAATCAGATCTAAAACTTTCAATTATTGATGTATCATCA
>CAUUCL010000015.1:0-25775 GCA_963543845.1 uncultured Acholeplasmataceae bacterium | reverse complement strand
AGAAAAAAAGGCTGTAGGAAACAATTTTTATTTTGTTTCTTTACAGCCCCTTTTTATTTTATATATATTTTTGATAATATTAAAAAAATTATATAATAAAGATATGGAAAAATATGTATTTTTTGATATTGATAACACAATATACTCATGGAAGGAAAAGTGTATTAGAGAAAGTGTTATTAATCTTTTTAAAAAATTAAATGAAAATGGAATAAAAATAGCCATTGCGACAGGTAGACCTAATTCTAATTTAGAATGTATAGAACCTCTTTTAAAATATATATCATATTATGTATTATCTAATGGAGTTTTTGTAAGAGAAAAAGATAATATAATCTATGAAAATAAATTTAAAGAATCAGAATTAGAGATTATACTTAGCCTTGCTAGAAAGTATAACTTCACAGTTGGAGCAGGAACAAAGGATTGTTATGGAATAATTTATAAGGGTGAGTATACAGGATTAAGGGAGTATGAAAAAATGCTTGATTATGAGAGTATAAAAAATTCTATTCATAGTATTTGGGTAAAATCCCTTGATAAGAAAATCCTTAAAAAAGTTTATAAGACTGTAAATAAAAATAAAGAACTATCAGCTTTTTTCTGGAATTACGGTGGGCTTGATATAACAAAAAAGCACCATAGCAAAGCATATGGTGCAAAGAAAATAATTAAAGATGATGATTTTTTAATTAGTGTTGGTGATGGCGAAAATGATTTAGAATTATTTAAACTTGCAAATGTAAAAATAGGAATGAGTACAAGTAAATGTAAAAAACTAATTAAAATATCGGATTACCTTGCAAGCAAGGCATACAGCGATGATTTATACAATATATTTTTTAATGATCTAAAACTTATTTCTTAATTTTATCTTTTAAAAGCGGGATTATAAAATCTGGGACATATTGTTTTATATTAGCATCATTTACTATTAGCTCTTTAATAAATGTTGATGAAAGATATAAATCTTTTCCCTCTGGTAGCATAAAAATTGTCTCAATATTTTTATCTAAGTCTTTATTAAAAGAAAATCTTGCATACTCATTTTCTAGGTCTTGAGTGTTTCTAATTCCACGTAGCATGCAATTTATGTTATTATTTATACAGTATGTCGTAATAAGACCATCTGTTGCATCAATTGAGACATTCTTAATATCTTTTAAAGCTTTCTTTAAAATAGATATTCTCTCATCCTTTGAAAAAAGAGTTTTCTTATTAGGATTTAATGCAATTAAAACAATTAGCTTATCACATATTAAAGAAGCCCTTTTAATAAGGTTAATATGTCCATATGTTATAGGGTCAAATGTACCAGGATATACTAGGTATTTCATATTTATCACCAGTATAATTTTAACATAAAGAATAAAAAAAATAGGAGGATTTATGGAAGAAAATCAAAATAAAGCAAATAAATTAAACTTAAATGAGATAGTAAGGATAGAAAAAAGAAATGTTTTTGCAATTGCTGGGTATCATCTTTTCTCAGCATTGCTTGGTATTTTAGCTACATTATCGGGTTATTTTTATCTTACAACAAGTCAAAAAACGACAACAATTTACAAGTGGGTAATGTTATCTGTTGTAATTGTTGCAATTGTACTACTTTTTGTTTTAATTAGAATATATAAAAACAAAAATATTGTAGAACTTAAAAAAAGAGATCTTTTTATAAATAAAATAATTACCTATATCTATCTTATTCCGCTGATTGCTTTTATAGCACTTGTAATGCTTAGCAAAAAAGAACTTCAAGCATTTTTTGATACTAAAACAGGAGCATTTAACAATGATATTACAGGTTTTAATAAGTCAATTATTAAATTTCAAATAGGTCAATATCTATCTGGTATTTTACTATTTTCTTTAGCACTTTCGCTTTTTATATATGATACTATCTTATGTATTAAAAAAGATACTAAAATTCCATCTGAGGAGTTTATGAAAGAAGAAGAGCTAAAAAAAGAAGCTGAGAGCATGGAAGGTGAACTTAAATCAGAAGAGATAAGTAATGCTATTGATGCAGATGAAGTTTCGGAAGTAGAAAAGGAAAATGAGGAAAAAGCTCAATCTGAGGATATTAAAGAGAGTGAAGATAAATAAATAATAAAATAATTCTAGATTGTTCTAGAATTATTTTTATTAAATAAGTAGGTATTTAAATGGAGATAGAAAATAAAGGTTATAAGTATTTTTATGAAGAGGCTAAAATATCGGATAAGAAAATATTTGTAGTAGTTGTGCATGGGATATGCGAGCATTTAAAAAGGTATGATAATTTTTCAAGTTATCTAAATGAAAACGGATATTCAACACTACGATTTGATTTAGTTGGTCATGGAATGTCAGATGGTGTAAGAGGAGATATTAACTCTTATTTAGATTTTATAGATCAACTTGAGTTTTTTATATTGAAAATAAGAAGAGAAAATCCTGATTATAAGATTATCTTATTTGGACATTCAATGGGAGGATTAGTTGTATCTTTGTATGAGGTATTATCTAAAAATAAAGTTGATGGTATTATTTTAAGTGGTGCTCCTACAAGAAGGCTTAAGAAAGTATTTTTGCTTAATTTCATAACTGATAAAAGATCAAAAAAGATGAGAATAGATACCGATTATAATTTTAGATTATCTGATTTATCAACTAATGATGTGATAAATAAAAAGTATGCTATTGATGAATTAGTACTAGAAAATTTTACGGCCCACCTTTTAAGGGAGATGTTTATTAAAGGAAGAAAAGTCCTTTTTAAAAATATTAAAAAATTTGAAAGTGATGTTTTATTCTTACATGGAAAATCAGATAAAATTGTCCCTAAAAGTCATAGCTTGAAAACTTTTAAACTAATAAGTTCTAAAAGTAAAGACATAAAAATATTTCCGAATATGAAGCATGAGTTAATAAATGATGTAAAAAATAAAATAGTCTATGAAACAATTTTAAACTGGCTTAATAATAAGTAAAATTGTGGTATTAAAAGGAAAAAATATAACATAAATATCTAAATAATTATATTTTTTATAAATATGGTAAAATAAGTTAAGGAGTGATTAGATGATAAATGAAAATGTACTACAAAAACTAGAAGAACAAAACAAAAAAGATCCACTTCAAGTTGTTCTTCGAAAGGTTTTATTTAAAACAAAAATAACTGATGTTACAAGAGTTATGGAAAGTGAGGCAAACAATCAATTTAGATTTTCTAATGATATAAAAACCTTACCTATTACAAACCAACAACAATCAGGTAGATGTTGGATATTTGCTGGATGCAATTTTTTACGTGAGTTTACAGCAAATAAATTAAACTTAAATAAGTTTGAATTATCTCAAAACTATGTTGCATTTTATGACAAACTTGAAAAAATCAACTATTTCATGGAATCTGTAAATGATTTTCTAGCAGCAAAACAAGATGATAGAACTCTTTTACATATTCTTCAAACAGGTATTCAAGACGGTGGACAATGGCAAATGTTTGTTAACATTGTTAAAAAATATGGAGTTGTTCCAAAAGAAGTTATGCCAGAGACAGTATCTTCTAGCTCAACTTATATTTTAAATCATTTAATAAACATTAAACTAAGAAAGTATGCTTGTGATGCAAGAGAGCTTTATGCAGCAGGTCAGCAAAATAAAATTGCTGGTATTCGTGAAGTTACACTAAAAGAGCTTTACAATCTTTTAGTTGCAACTCTTGGTCTTCCTCCAAAGAAATTTAATTTTGAATATGTTACAAAACAAGATGAGTATTTCTGTGTAGAAAATCTTACACCAAAGAAATTTTATGAAGATTATGTTGGAGTTAATCTAGATGATTACGTATCTTTGATAAATGCTCCAACTGCTGATAAACCTTACTATAATACTTTTTCAATTGAGTATTTAGGAAATGTTGTTGGTGGAGATGAAATAATTCATTTAAACCTTCCAATGGGTGAATTAAGAAATGCTATCTTAAAACAATTAAGAGATAAAGAGACTGTATGGTTTGGTTCTGATGTTTCATTTGATGGAACAAGAACAGAAGGTATTTGGGATGATGGTCAATATGATTTTGAGCATACTCTAGGAATAAATCTAGAGCTTACAAAATCACAAAAACTTGACTATCGTGTTGCTCAAATGAACCATGCGATGACTCTTACAGGTTTTAATGAAGTTAATGGTAAAGTAAATAAATGGAAAATCCAAAATTCATGGGGTGAAAAACAAGGCGATAAGGGTTATTATATTGCTAGTGATTCATGGTTTGATAAATATGTTTTCCAAGCAGTTGTTAATAAAAAATACTTGACTGAAAAACAACTTCAATCCCTTGAGAAAAAAGCTAAGAAGCTTAAACCATGGGATCCAATGGGTTCTTTAGCTTAAAGATTATTTAAAAATAGCCGCAAGGCTATTTTTTTATGCCAAAACTTAAAAAATAAAATTTTAATATTCTTTGCATATTTTGGGTTAAATTTATTCATATTTGCATATTATATGTTAAAATATATGCAAATAAAGTATATAGGAGGCAAATATGAGGAAATATGATTATTCATTTTTAAAAGAGATAAAAGTTCCAACTAGTTTTTTAAGTATGACAAATTCTATCTATTCTTTAAAGACGATAGCCGATGAAAAGAAAAAAGAATATCCTAATATATTTAAAGGTTTAGAAAAAATCGCAATAATTCAATCAGTAAAAGGAAGTAATGCTATTGAAGGAATTTTAGCAACTGACAAGAGAATTGAAGAAATAATAAATCAGAATTCCGATCCATTAAATCACTCTGAAAAAGAAATTAAAGGCTATAAAGATGCATTAAATATAATTCATAGTAATTATGAAAATATTAGTTTTAATATCGAATCTATAAAAAAATTGCACCTTATCATGCTAGATTATAGCAATTTAACGCACAAAGGTGAATTTAAAAAAGAGGATAATATAATTTATGAAAAATATAAAGATGGTACAACTAGGGTAAGATTTCAGCCTGTAAAGGCAATTGAAACTGAAAAAGCGATGGAAGAATTAGTTTATGCATACATAAGGGCAAGAGACGATGAGAAAATAAATCAGCTACTTTTAATTCCATGCGTTATTTTGGATTTTTTATGTATTCATCCATTTCAAGATGGAAATGGCAGAATTTCTAGATTATTATCACTTTTTTTAATGTATAAAAATGGATTTGATATTTCAAAATATGTCTCATTTGAAGAGCAGATAAATTTATCTAAAGGAAATTACTATGAAGCGTTAAGACTATCGTCTATTAACTGGCATGATGCAAGTAATGACTATATTCCTTTTATTGAAAATTTTTTATATACGTTATATTTATGTTATAAAGAACTCGATAAACGCTTTTTAACAATTAAAAGTGGGAAGGTTAGTAAAACAAAAAGAATCGAGGAAACAATTCTAGCATCATTTTTACCAATTTCAAAAAAAGAAATACAAAGCCTACTTCCTGATATATCAATAACAACAATAGAAAAAGTATTATCCATTATGGTCAAAGATGGAAGAATTGTTAAAATCGGAAATACGAATAATGTTAAATATATAAAAATAAAGTAATTTAAGTTATCTACAATTTTATGTAAATTTTTAGCTATTTTATTTTCAAAATAAAAAAGCCTTAACTTTTCTAGCGAAAAATTGAGGCTTTTTTAATTTTGTATAACTAACTTTAAAGATAAACTTTATTTAGTTTTTTTAAAGCAGAAGAACCAATCTTGGCAAACCATACCATCTTTTGGATCTTTTCTTTCTTTTAGTGTTTTCATGTTTGTTGCAGGAGGAACGATAACATCATCGCCTTTTTGCCAGTCAGCTGGTGTTGCGCATTTTTCTTTTTCAACTGTTTGAAGAGCAGTTAAAATTCTAAATAATTCATCAAAATTTCTTCCAACGCTTGCAGGGTAGTATAGGATAGTTTTGATAACTCCATCAGGACCAATGAAAAATACAGCACGAACTGCTTGAGTTGAATTTGCAGCAGGGTGAATCATACCGTATCTGTATGCAACATTTTTATCAATATCATCAATTAGTGGAAATTCAATGTCAACATTTTTAATATCTTTATATTGTAAAGATTTAATTTTATCAAGCCATGCAAGGTGAGAAAATATTGAATCAATTGAAAGACCAACAAGTTCACAATTTTGTTTTTTGAATTCTTGGTATCTGCTTGCAAATGTTAAAAACTCAGTTGTACAAACAGGTGTAAAATCAGCAGGGTGAGAAAATAAAATTACCCATTTACCTTTATAATCATTTGGAAAATGAATTTCTCCTTGAGTAGTGTTAGCATGAAATTCAGGTGCCTTATCTCCAATTAGTGGTGTTGCATGTTCACATGTGCAATTCTCACATGGGCATGTGCAAAGTCCATCACATTCACAACATTCATCGCAACCACATCCACAGCCGCAACCACAAACAGTATCAATACAATTACAAGCGTGTCCTTCGTTGCAACCGCAATTGCAATCATCATCGCAGCAGTATTCAGTCTTTGATACTTTTACATCTTTAGAATCTTTTTTAGCCATTAAAATCACGTTCCTTTCGCTTATAAGTTTAACATATTTTACCTTTATAAAAAGTATATTGCTTTTAAATATGCTAAAATATTTTATATGGAAACAATAAAAAAAATATTTAAAATTGGATATGGTCCATCAAGCTCACATACAATGGCTCCAGCAAAAGCCGCGGAGCTTTTTAAAAGTTATTTAGATAAAAATTATGAGTATGTAATAGATGCGATATTTTACAACTCGCTTAATAAAACTGGTAATGGTCATTTAACATATACAGTAGTACCTGAGATATTTAAGCCATATAAAGTTAATATTATAAGAAAGTTAGATAAAAAGCTTCATCCTAACTTTTTTAGTTATTTAGCAAGAAATTTAAAAACTAATGAAAAAATTGAAAAAAGTTTTGAAAGTATCGGTGGTGGAGATTTTTTAATTGTTGGTGAAAGTTACAAAAAAAATTGGATATATCCAGATAATAATTTTTCAAGTATTAAAAAAAGATGTCTAGATGAAAATCTTACATTATATGAATATGTTTATAAATATGATGATAAAGATATAAAAGATTATCTTTTAAAAGTATATGATGTAATGAAAGAATCAATTAAAAATGGCCTTGCAAAAGATGGAATTTTACCTGGAAGATTAGAAACTAAAAGAAAAGCTAAAATGCTATATGAAAAAGGCAGTAAAAATGAGGCACCTGAGATATCTGAGACAAGACTTATAAGTGCATATGCATATGCAGTGTCTGAGGAAAATGCATCAGGAGGAATTATTGTAACAGCTCCAACATGTGGTGCTTGTGGGGTTTTACCAGCGCTTTTATACTATATGGAAAATAAGTATAAATTCATTAAAAAAGAAAGAATAATAAATGCGCTTGCTGTTAGTGGGTTAGTTGGAAATATAATTAAAGAAAACGCCTCAATCTCTGGTGCTGTTGCAGGCTGTCAGGCTGAAATTGGAAGTGCAACTGCGATGGCTGCGGCAGCCCATGCAACTCTTTTTAATTTATCAATTGAACAAGTTGAATATGCTACTGAAATTGCGATGGAGCATCAATTAGGTCTTACATGTGATCCAATTATGGGGTATGTTCAAATACCATGTATTGAAAGAAATGCAGTTGCAGCTCTTAGGGCAATTAACTCATGCTCTTTGGCATTTTTTCTGCCGAATACAAGAAAAGTATCATTTGACACAGTAGTTAAAACAATGTATCAAACAGGACTTGATTTAAAGAGAAAATATAAAGAAACATCAGATGGAGGTCTTGCTAAGTTTTATGATAAGTAAAATAAGTTTGCGCCTTTTAGAAATTTCAAAACTTGCTAAGGATTCAAAAAAATTAGTCGATTTTGGATGCGACCATGGATTTTGTATTTTGGAATGTTTTAAAAACTACAATCTAGAAAAAGCATATGCAATAGATAATAAAGAAAAACCCTTAGATAATGCCAGAAAGAATTTAAAAGAATATAATACGGAGTATATTCTTGCAGATAGTTTTAAAAATTTAGAATTAGATTTTGATACATGCATAATATCTGGTCTTGGCTCAAAGACCATAATAGATATTTTAAAAACTGCTCCAAGAGAAAAGGTATATATTTTATCAAGCAATCTTAAATCTAATTTAGTAAGAGATTATCTATCTTGTAATAATTTTAAAATAACAGTTGAAAAACTAGTATTTGAAAATAATAAGTACTATGAGATAATAAAATGCTCTGATGGAAAAATGAAGTTAAGCGAGGATAAACTTTACACAGGTATTTATTTAAAAGATGATCCTCTTTATCCTAAATATAAAAAATATATAATTGAAAGATTAGAAAAAATTATCAAAAAATCACCAGATGATGTAAAAAAAGACTTACTTAAAATAAGAGATTATTATATGAGTTGATAAAATTTTAAAAAACATATAAAAAATGTTATACTATTAAATGTTGGTGCGGTAGCTCAGTAGGATAGAGCAACAGCCTTCTAAGCTGTGGGTCGGGGGTTCGAATCCCTCTCGCATCGGAATATAAAAAAATATGGTTGGCTAAAGGCCAACCATTTTTATATTCTAGGATATATCTCTTGCCACACCGAATCATTTGTTAAATAACTTCCATTTGCCCCAAGTTTTTTAGCTTGGTAGAATTTATTATCGCTTGTTTTTACAATAGAGTGTTTAGGATAAAAATTACTAGCAACGACATCTTCTATTTTTCCCCAATTGGAATTAGAGTATGTTCCAGGCTGTGCTCCTTCTTGAAATGGTGCTGAGAAATCATTTTTAACATAGTAATAGAAAGAATTAAAGAAAACAATATCATTTTTTCTGTATATATTATATCTTTTCCAAACTGCATGGCTAGTTGTATTATCCATTATCCATTTAGAACTTTTTCCAGGGGCGTCGTCTTTGTTTAAAATATCATCGTCTACAATATTTGGGTAGTATACATCAGATACTCTTTTATATAGTTTTTTACTTGCCATATCATATACATAATCACCTTTATGGTATACATTTCTAGGGTAAAATTCATTTCCTAATTGATAATAATTTGCATTTTTCCTAACTCTTCCCATTTTATAATTTCCAGGATATAAGCTAGTATAACTGTGATATTGATCTCCCATAGGTAATTCTTTATTAGCGTAGTATAGCTTTTTATTATCACTTGAAAGAATGATATCATGTTTAGCAATATCTATATCGAAATAGTATTTTTTGTATCGAAAGTATGGATAGTTAGGAAAAGTTAAATAATCGCTACTTCCAATATTATCAGGCTTTTTAGCGCCTCCTATAAAATAAGCCGATACACTTACAAAAAGGGCGGTAAGTATAAATAAATTTAGGATTACAAGGTAGATTGTAGTTTTATAAAAGATTTTCTTTACTATCATAGTAATACCTCAAACGTTAACTCAAAAACAACATCATTTAAGTAAAGATCATTATAAAGCTTTCTAGCTAACTCAAAATTTTTATTTGGGTCTTGTACATTATAATAAAATTTAAAATTTAAATCTACACCGTTAGGATCATTTAGTGTTATCTCCTCGTTATTGTTTAATATTTCAAATTTAAATAGTCTGTAAATTGAGTTAGTTGAAAGTGAGACTCTGTTTTTAAGATAGAATCTATGTGAAACTTTTAATCTTCTTTTTATATTATCTAACTTATGGGGAGATTCTATCTCATTCCAAACAATTTTTTTCTTAAATGTTATCTCATCAACAACCTCTTTATCAGTATTATGAATAAAAAAGCCTGGAAGATTGCTATTTTTAGGAACTAGAAGTTTATTTTGAAAGCCTTCTAGTGAAGATAGTGTAATTTTAGTTGTAATGCTTTTACCTTTTCCAATTTCAATTTGATTTTGCTCATTTTTTTTGGCAGGACCTGTAACAGCAAGCCAAAAAGCATTAACGATTAAAACATTCGCTAAAATAACCAAAAATGCTATTAAAATTATAAAAATAAACAATCTTTTAGATTTCATATAAATATTATATAAGAAAATTATAGTTTTTATTGTTTTAGTTATTTAAAGTATTATAATCAAACTTTTACAGTTTAACTTTTAAAAAGAGAAATTATCTTTCTAACGCTATTTTTTCCTTTTATTTTGTTATGCTGGAATTTTATCTTTTTTAATAGGTTATTAGATTTTCCTTATTTTAAAATTAAATACTCTGAGATATAATTAAAATTTTGAGAAATCAGGTTTAAATCATTAATTGATTCATAATTATCACTTGGTTTATTTTCTAAAAGTCTAAGGAAGAAAATACTATAGTATGTATAATATTGAGTTGTGAGTTTTTATATTAAGCAACAACTATAAGATTGAGTTTAAAATGATAAATAGCTTCTTGTAAAGACGATAAAATAAGACTTAAGCTATATTATTTAACCTAATATATCAATTATTCCTAGGAAAAAGTGTTTTAAAAAGTGATTTTTTCCTAGGAAAAATCAATTATAATTTTAAAAATAAGAAATTTTATGATATAATTCTATATAAAAGGTGATGAGTATGTATTTGAAAAGAAAAATCGATTCATATTTAAAAATGTGGAAAAATAGCCCTGACCGTAAACCATTAGTTATCACAGGAGCACGCCAAATAGGCAAAACAAGATCTATTGAGGAGTTTGGTAAAAATAACTATAAATCTTATATTTATATTAATTTTGCAGAAGAACCAATCTATAAAAATATTATCAATAACTCATTTAAGCCAGATGATATTATTGATGAGTTATTAATTATCAATAATAAATTGAAATTTATTGATAATGAAACACTAATTTTTTTTGATGAAGTTCAAGATTATATGGATATAATATCGTCACTTAAATTTTTTGCATTAGACAAAAGATATGATGTTATATGCTCAGGTTCTTTATTGGGTTTAAAATATAATCAAGTTTCACATATAGGTGTTGGTTATTTTAATGAATATTTAATGTACCCATTAGATTTTGAAGAATTTTTATGGGCTAATAATTATAAAGAAAATGATATTAATAATTTGGTTAAAACTGCTATTAAATTGCAACCTATATCTGAGGTAAAGCATGAAGTATTTACTAATTTATTATTAAATTACATTGTTCTTGGGGGCTATCCTGAGGTTGTAAAAAATTTTTTAAGTGACGGCTTTAGTAATGTTATTGAAATACAAAAGCAATTGTTAACTAATATAGAATATGATTTTTATAAATATACTAAGGGTTTAGATAAGGCTAAATTAAATGATATTTTTAATGCAATTCCTATTTTTTTAGCAAGGGAAAATAAAACATTTACATTTAATTACTTTAAAAAAAATAGTTCATATTTTGATGGAGTGTTTTCATGGCTTACAAAAACTGGTATTATTATAAAAGCAAATCAATTAACGAGATTTGAAAATCCTTTAATTGGGTTTTCAAAATTAAATAAATTTAAATGTTATTTCACTGACACTGGATTATTATTAGCAAAACTTAATTATGATAAAAAACAATTATATGAACTAGGTGATTTTCATATTTATAAGGGTGGCGTATATGAAAATTTAATGGCTAACATATTATTAACACAAGGTTATAAAATATATTATTTCAAAAATGAAAAATCAACATTAGAGATAGATTTTGTTATTTCAACAAAAGATAGTATTGTTCCTATTGAGGTTAAGGCTGCCTCATCAAAGGCTAAATCCTTAAAGGAAGTAGTTTTTAATAAAGTAAAATATCCTTATGTAAAATATGGTGTAAAGGTAAGTGCTAATAATCTAAGCTTTAGTAATAATATTATTAGTATTCCACATTATTTAGCATTTAAATTAGATGTTATTTTAAATGATACTGAATTTATAAAAAAGATTGATTCTCTCTTAATATAAATTGGATAATAAGATACCTTATTGCGTGCCATCTGATAAGATGTAAAAAAAAGAGGTCTTAAATAAACGAAAACTATTTTAGACTACAACAAATTTAGTTTTTGCTTAATCTATAATAAAACCATTATTAATGCCTTTTATAGTACTAATAATGGCGTTTATGACTTGCAATTAGTTAGTCTAGAATTAATTTTAAGATAAATAGACTTGTTTATCTAATGGTTGTCATTTAAAGTGCTATAATTATATAGGATGTGATTTGATGATTTATAAAAACTATAATATTGTTTTAAATGATAAAGTTATCTTTGGAAACTTATATATTGAAAACGGAGTAATTTCAAAAATTGAAATTATTAAAGATGGTATAGTTCAAAATTCAGGTTATATTCTAGCAGGTTTTATTGATCAGCACATTCACGGAAGCAATCTATCTGATACAATGGATGGAAGTTATGAGTCAATTTTAAAAATTGCCAAAAGTATTGTAAGATTTGGTACAACATCTTTTCTACCAACTACAATGACAATGGATTATAATAGCATAAAAAAGGCTGTTAAAGCGGTAGATAAGGCAATTTTGGAAAATAACTACTCTAATATAATTGGAGTTAATTTAGAAGGACCTTTTATTTCAAGCGAGATGCTTGGAGCACAAAATTTAGAGTATGTTAAAAAAATCGACATAGATTTTTTAAAGGAAATAAATAAGGATAATATTATAAAAATTATCACTGTAGCACCTGAAAAAGAAGGTATTTTAAAACTACTTGAATATTCAAAAGAAAATAATATTATTGTATCACTTGGTCATAGTAATGCAAGTTATAATCAGGCGAAATTAGCACTTGATAATGGAGCAAGTTTATTTACTCATGCGTTTAATGCAATGTCTAAATTTACCCATAGAGACCCTAATATGGTAGGAGCCCTTTTATTATCAGATGATAGCGTATTTTGTGAGCTAATTTTAGATTTACATCATGTGTCAAAAGAAGCTGCAATTCTTCTTTTTAAAAATAAAGGATTTGATAATATTATTTTAATAACTGATGCTATGATGGCACAAGGTTCAAGTATTAAAAAAGGCTCACTCGGAGGGCAGGATGTTTATATTTTAAATGGAACAGCAAGATTAAAATCAGGACAGCTTGCAGGAAGTATTCTAACTCAAGATGTTGCACTTAAAAATTTTCTATCGCTCTATCCCAAAAAATTAGTTGAGGCATCTAAAATGCTTTCATATAATAGTGCTAGAATTTTGAAAATAGATGATAAAAAAGGTTTAATTAAAAAAGGATACGATGCTGATTTAGTTATCCTTGATAAAAACTATAATTTACAAAAAACTATAATAAAAGGAAATGTTGTGTATGAAAAATAGTTTTGAGATAAAAATATATGAAAATGAAAATAAATTATATGAAGATTTGTACTCTGAGATAAAATCTTTAGTTTTAAATTCAAAAAATCCTATTTTAGGTCTTGCGACGGGCTCATCTCCTGTTAAATTATACGAGTTAATGTCAAATGGATTTAAAAGAGAAGGTCTTGATTATATAAATTTAAAAACATTTAACCTTGATGAGTATATTGGTCTTGGTAAATACGATGATCAAAGTTATTCTTATTTTATGTGGAATAATTTATTTAAAAACATAAATATTCTTGAAAAAAATATAAACCTTATTGATGGAAAATGTAAAAGTGTTGAAAAAGAGATTAAAAGATATCAAAAAAAGTTAAATAAATCAAAACCATTTGATATTCAAATTCTTGGAATTGGAACTGATGGTCATATTGCATTTAACGAGCCAGGAACCCCACTATCATCAAAATGTCATTTAGTTTATTTAGATAAGCAAACAATTATGGATAATTCAAGATTTTTTAAAAGTATTGAAGATGTGCCTAAAAAAGCAATCACAATGGGAGTTTGTGATATTTTAAAAGCTAAAAGAATCTGTCTTATTGCAACAGGTTTAAAAAAATCTGAGCCAATTAAAAAGCTTATATTAGATGATATCACAAGCGATTTTCCAGCATCTTATTTAAAAAATCATCAAAATGTTTGCCTATATCTTGATAAATTAGCAGCAACTGATATATTAAAAAATCCTGAATTTAGTAAATATATTGTAAAATAGATTTATCCATTTAAATGTTTTCGTAGCTTAGATGGATAGAGCAACGACCTCCTAAGTCGTAGATCGGCGGTTCAAATCCGCCCGAAAACGAAGTTTAGAGAATGCAAAATATTGCATTCTCCTTTTATTTTTGTTAAAATATATATATTAAAAAAAGGAGAGTTTTAAATGCCTTCTGTAAAAAAAATAAAAAAGAGTAAAGTTTATCATGTATCTCAAAATAAATTAAGAGGTAAAAATTATAAAAGATGGCGTGTTAGACTAGCAGGTAGCCTAAGATCTATTAGATATTTCGATACACAGCAAGAAGCAATAGAATATGCTAATGAGCTTGTAAGAAATTATGGTGGTAGTCTTTTGATACACAAGCTAAATGGTAAAGTAAGAAAAACTAATTACTAATTTATTTATTCTATTTTTTGAATATAAATAAATTTTATTTTCATATAAAATTAAAAGGAGAGTAAAATGGTATCGATTAATATAAGCACACAAGAATTAACAAAAGATGATGTGGTATACTCGCTTGATGAAATATCAAAATCACTTAGCAATATCCCACCACAAGAAATAATTGAGGTATTTTTAAAATATAATGTTAAGCTTCAAAGAAAGGTAAGAATGGATGCAATGCGTGCAGCTCTTCGTCCTGGAATTGTTAGGACAAGATCTGAATGTCTTACGCTTGATTCAAGATTAAACTATAGGCTTTTATGGTTTAATAACTTCTCTGAAGATCAAATGGCATTTTATTTTGGATATTTTAAAGATAAAGATTTAAATAAAATATTCGCAACTAAATTTTTAAGAAACCTTATTATCTTTTTAAGTAATAATCAAGACTATAAAGAAGCACTTGATGAGATAATTGAAATTGCGATTGCTAATAAAGATAATCCTGATAAGGATATCAAAATAAAAGATTTCATTAAGAGTTTTTGTCCTTTCTTTGTAGATGAAAAGGGAACTTTAGATGGTTTAAAGGTTGATAAATTTAGACCAGTAATATATAACTCTGCTACAAAAGAGCAAGTTATGTCAATTGGAGAAAAATATGGAATTAGCGTTCCTACGAAAATAAATAAATCAACAATCGGCGCTTACGTATTAGAAAAACTTGGCGCAATGGGAGTTGATACTACTGAGTTTGCTGAAAACATTTCTAAAATGCAAGTTAAAGATATTAGAAAATATGCTCTTGATAATGGACTTGAAACTGGAAGTGAGCTTAACAAAAAAGAAATGATTGAATATATTCTTCAAAGAGCAGATTCAACTAAGGATGGATATCGCTGCCCTGAAAGTGATAGAGTATATGAGATGAGTATTCCAATTAGTGATGAAGAAACAATTTACGAGAGAATTATTGTTGAGCAAGTAAGATTGCAAGAAGAACTTGAAAGACAAACAAAAGAGTTAAAGAAAAAACACGGTGAAGAGCTTGAAAAAGCTAAAAAAGAAATAGAAGAAAAAGAAAGAGAAAAAAGGGAAAGGGATGACGAACTTTTGAAGATGCAAGAAAAGTTTGAGCAAGAACTAAATCAAGTAGATGATGACTTCGACGATAAAAATGGAGTTTACGAAGAAGTTATAGCAGAGGAATTTGATCCTGAAAACTTTAAAAATCTTGAAACTGAAATAACAACAGACATCACACCTATTTCAAGTGAGCAAGCAGGCGGTGGTGCGCTAGTTGTATATGAAACTCAAAGACAAGATATTATGGTTTTAGAAAAAACCAGAGAGCAAAAGGCTAAGAAGTTTTCAATTCTTGCAATAATTATAATTATTTTAATTGCAATTTTAGTAGTTGGTATATCAGCTGGTGCTTATATAGGATTAACTAAAGTAACACCGCTTGATGTAAATAAAATTCAATTAGATCCAATAAATAGTACTAAAGCGAAAGCTCCAGATAAGAAAAATGATGGTAAATTAGTTGTATCACCAGATGATTTTGAAAAAGAAATAACTAATCTTAATGAATACTACCGTAATCCTAAGCAAAGTGTTGAATTTAAGTTTTTGAAGAAAAATGGAAATTCATTTTCAAATGTTGATAGACTTAACTTAAATGCTATTTATAAAAATCGTAGCTGGAATGAGGCTAATACAGATTATTATGTTAGAGTAACATTTGTTAAAGAGAGAAAATATGCTATTTTACCACTTGAGATAAACTTTAAAAATATTATCTCAATTTACTCTCCAAATGCAACTGAGGCTGCAAATGAGCAAAGTAGTCAATCAACTTATATGAAAGTTTCTGATTATAAAGAATTTACCGATAGAGGTAGAGGATTTGAGTCTGTGTTTAAACAAAGAATATTATCTAAAAATATTATTCAAACACAAGATTTAACAGATGCTTTAAGAAAAGATATGGAAGAGTGGTATTTTGACTCAACTAGAGCAACTCAAATTAAAGATAAAAAAGATTTACTTGACTGGCAAGGAAAAAATCAAGAAATAAGAGCATATGCCTCAAATGCTAGAGTTGGTGGTAAAAATATTAAAGTATCAATTCTAGGAACTGAGTATTCAAGTGGATACACAAAATATATCTCAGGTAATGGCGATAGCACATTTTTAAATAAATTAAAAGAAAAATTAGTATATCCTTCAACTGAGTTTGAAGATATTGTTGACCCTGTAACTAAAAAAGTAGTTAAAAGAGTTGCTAAAAACAAAGAAACAGCTAGAGAGTATTATGAGTTAGTTGATTTTGTATTCGCTGGAACAGATGAGGTTTTTACTACTGATTTTGATTCAATTAAAACTGATAAAATCCCTGGTGGATATAATCAAACAGGAGATAAATTATACAATGTTACAATTGAGCCAAGATTTAGAAGAAAGAAAGTTGTTCTGCGCTTTTTAAATGAGAACAAAGAAGAACTTGCAAACGATGGTACAAACAGATACACTGATGTAACTGTAGAAGTTAACACAGATGGAGATAAGGCTAAATATGGTACTTTTAATCTTCCAAATGAGTATAAATTTGAAGATAGTGAAAAATATTTTGCTAATAAATGGCTTACTGAAGGAAACCTTGAAGTAAATGGTTCAGGGGATAGACCAAGTATTCCAGGATTTGATATTTATGTAAATAAAAAAGATGATGTAAATAGATCAAATTATATTGTTAAACTTCATCCAAGATCTGGAAGATATGTTTCAATTAGTGTTGTCGTTGCTAATTTATTAGATTACAAGATTAAAATTAAAGAAGAATTAAGAAAAGAAAATCCTACAATAACAGAGGGTGAACTTGAAAGCTTAGCTAATAAGAGATTTTCAGAGTTAAAATTTGATAATCTTCCAAGACTTCGTGGTAAGGAAAATGAAACACTACTTTCTAAATTAAGAGAATATCTATCAGAGAACAATCTAACTTTCCCAGGTGATTTTGGTTCTATAAAAGGATATTATAAAAACCAAACAGATGAGGAAATAACAGAAGATGTTACTTTTGGAAGATTTGGAAATGTTGTTGAAATTAGATTTCCTAAAGTTCCTATTAAAATGACAAGATATGATAGTTATTTTGATTATAACTTGCAAGAGACAAGAGGTAGAACATTTGTTTTTGTAAGATATTATGATGTTGATGAAACATATAAAAGAGCATTTGACTTTATTGATGGAATTGTAGAAAATGAGCAAACATCATACCTTGAGTCAAAATCTATTACAGATCCAACAAAGAAAATTAAAAGAGTTGGAAATGATGAGATAGTATTTGTTACAAAAGCTAAAAAACTTATTATTAACTTCCATATTATAGCTGGTAATGAGTTTCTACATGAGCAAGTATTTTACTACAATCAAAAAATAACACACTCTCAAATTCCAACATTAAAAAATAAATTATTTAAATCATATCTTTATAATTCAAATAAATTTAAAGAAGATGATACATTTAACGATATTATAAAAGCAAGCCTTGATAATACCAAAATAGATGTATTTGCTGACTGGGAAGCTCGTCATGATGGTAAGTTTGTTCTAACTAGAGTATTTTATGATGAGAATAACCAAGCAAATGGTAGAAATGTTTTTGAAAGTGTAGTATATTCTGATAAGACAAATTATGAACTTGGTGAGGAAAAAAATATCAGTGATATTTTCTCAAATTATAAAGATTTATCTCAAATAAATAACTTCCCACCATATCTTGCTGCTAATGTATTTGAATATGATGAGACTGCAACTCACAAGTTAAAAGCAACACCAACAGAAGATGATGTTCAAGGTTATTATGTTGTTTATTTTAAAAGAAAAATTGTAAGAGCAACATTTAATGCTGATGGATCTTTATTTAAACAAAAAGATTATATCTTTGGTCAATATATTAACAAAGATGAAATCGGTGAACCAACAAAACCAGGATATAAATTTGCTGGTATTTGGTCTGTTGATGGAAAAGATGTAAACCATGATGATATTGATCAAAAAATTGCTGGATGGAATTATTATTCAAATTCATATGAGTATCGTTCTGAAGTTGTATTTGAGGCTAAATTCCGTGATATTACAGCGACAATAAATGCATACTTTGTTAAAGCGTCAAGCGATAACTTGCCACAACAACTTGATACATCAGATCAAAGTGGAACAACAATTAAATTTTCTACAATCACAGTTCCTGCAAACCAAACATATGCATGGGATTATGATGCAGTAGATAAACTTGAATCACTTGATAGTTTAAATTTATACGATGATTATGAAATTGATGAAAATGATAAAACTCAAACAGTTACTGCTGATAAAATTTCAACTGATGGCTCTCAATATAACCTTCGTGTAACACTAAAAAGAAAAGAAATTAAAGCTAAATTTATTCTTGATGAAAATGATCCTTCAAAACAAGTTGATGTAACAGGCGTTTATGCTGATGTTAAGGGATTCCAAGCAGATGGATTAGGAACTGATAAGTTCTCACTTGAGTTAAAGAAACTTTATGAGAAGATTGATCCAAATTATGAAGTTGATAAATTCTTATATAAGGATAAGGAAATTAGACCATCTGAGTTTGTATTTTCAATTTTAAATAATGGTTCAAATGAGTTTACTTTCAAAATCACAACCGTTAAAAGACGTGGTAATTTAAAAGTTTACATGATCTACTCAGATCCTTCTGATAATACAATTGATAAAATTTATAAAAGAGCTGATAATAACGACCCACTATCTCAGGATGAAGTAATTGCTAAGGCTAAAGAGCAAGGCGTTGATTATAAGCTTTTAACTAAGAAAATTGAAATCGGTAAGAAAGTTGAAGTATTTTCTGAACTTGGACTTCGAGATGGATTTAGTGAGTATACTAACCCATTTGGAAATGAAAAGTCAAAACGAGAAATTACTTTAAATGATGAAAATGAAGTTGAAACATATGTATTTATTAAAAGAGCTAAATACACAGTAAAACTTTATAGATTATCTGATATTTCAGGAACAACACCAAAACCATATGAGATAAGATATGCATATTGCGGTGCTACACTAAATGATTATAAAGGTACACCATCAGATCCAAACGGTGGTTTAACAGGTGCCCCTCTTTTACCAGGTTATGCTACAAGATGGGTATTCTTAAAAGATAATACAGTTTCATTTGATGTATTAAATGATATTGTTTATAGCGATTTAGAACTACTCGCACTTTAGATAAAGTAAAAAGGACATTTGTCCTTTTTATTTTATTTTTGATATAATAAGTATATGAAATATCAAAATTGTTTTTATAGTGAAGATAGTTTTTTACTTGATAGGAAAGTATTAGAAGAATCACTTAAACTTACAAAAAATAATATAACTGAGTATAATTTATTTTCATATGATTTAGCTGAAAATAGTTTTTCTGATTTTTGCGAGCAAATCTCGACTGAATCATTTTTTTCAGATGATAGGGTTGTTATATTATCGGGAGTTGAAAGTTTAAAAAGCCCTGATAAGATGCTTTTAAATCTTTTTGAAAATTATTTAAAAAAGGAAAGTAGTAGTATTAGTTTAATTATTAAACTTAAAGAAAAAATTAAAAAAGATGACTCTTTAATGTCAAAGTTAATAATTAAATATGTAAAAATAAATGAGATAAAAAATCCTGATGAAAAAGAGTATCTAAACGAGGTTTATAAAGATAGTTTAAAAGATGGCTATGAGATAAAAAAAGAAGACATTGAATATTTATTTTTAAAAGTTAATAAAAGCTATGCAAGGCTTTTTAATGAACTTGAAAAGCTAAAGCTTTATAAGCTTAATGATAAAAAAATAAAAGAAGAAGATATCAACCTTTTAGTATCAGATGATATAGATAGTAATATCTTTGAAGTTACAAACTATCTTTTAGAAGATGATAAGGAAAATTTAATTAAGGTCTACAATAACCTTCTGCTTAAAAATATAAAACATACTCAGATAATGAGTTTAATCTTTAAAAGATTATACCAGTTATCAATATGTAAAATCTTAAAAAATAAAAAAAGAGGAAATGATTATATTCAAAGCTATCTCCAAGTAAGCCAAGGACAGCTTTATTATCTTTTAAATGATTTAAAAAAAATAAATAGCCAAAGATTAGATGAGATGATCATTGCTCTTGCAAGAGTTGATCATATGATAAAATCAGGACAAGTCGATCCTAATTATGCGCTTGAGCTATTTTTAATAAGGAGTTAGTATGAAGTATTTAATATTTGATTTAGAAACCACAGGACTTGATTACAGGCTTGATGAGATAATTGAAATTGGTTATATTCTCTTGGAGAAAAAAGATGATAAAATTATTAAAATAAAAGAAGAGAATATTTTAATAAAACAATCAAAGCCACTTCCTGATTTAATTGTAAAATTAACTAACATTACAGATGAAATATTAGAAAAAAATGGAATTAGCAAGTTTGATGCTTATAAAAAAATTATAAGCGTATATGAAGAGAATATGCTTTTAATTGCTTATAATTTGCAATTTGATATTAAGTTTTTTAACGAGTTTATAAAATCTTTTAAAAATGATTTTACAATAAAAAATCCCATTTTAGATGTAATGGCAGTTTATAAGGATTTTTATCCTTATCCTCATAAGTTAAAAGATGCCATTTTAAACTTAAATATAGAAGGTGTAAACTCCCACAGGGCATTAGATGATGCAAATGCAACTTATAATTTATTGCATGAGTTAAACCTTAGAATATCAAGTGAGTTTAATTTAAATTTTAATTTAAAAAAATATGTTAATGTCCTAGGACAAAATCCTAAATATCCAGTTAGGGAATCTGAAAGACTTCCTTATGTTATTTACATAAATCAAAAGGGAGCAGGAAAAGAGATATTTAATCTTAAAAAATAAAAAAAGGTATTTAATACCTTAATTTATTTAATAGATGCAACATCTTTTGCAAGACGTGATTTATTTCTTGAAACAAAGTTTTTGTGATATAAACCTTTTGAGTTAGCTGTATCTAAATCTTTGTAAGCTAGATTTAAAAGTTCAAGTGCTAATTTCTTATCATTTGCTTTAACTGCTTGTTCAACTTTTTTCATTGAAGTTTTAACTTTAGACTTGAAGGCAACATTTCTTTGGTGTCTTATCTCATTTGTTTTGTTTCTTTTAATTTGTTGCTTAATATTTGCCATATGTCCTCCCTAAAATATTACTTAGATATTTTACCAAATATAATAAAAAAAATCAAATTTTAAAGGAGAATTAAATTGACTTTAGCTAATAAAATAACAATTTCACGCTTTTTTATAATTCCTATAATGGTATTATTTGGAATTTTAGGAATTTATAACTTTCCACTAGGAATGCCACTTTATAAAATAAAAGGACATAGTATGTCGGTTGGACATTTTATATTTATTATTTTATTTATAATTGGTTCTTTTTCAGATTTTTTAGATGGGTATTTTGCAAGAAAGAAAAATGAGGTCACAACTTTTGGAAAGTTTTTAGATCCAATTTTAGATAAACTTTTAGTTGTATCAGCTTTTTTAATTTTATTAACATATAAAGAATTTAAAGAAAATATATCAAGGCTTGATATTCAAATAATTGTTGCAGTCATTATAATTTTATTAAGAGAGTTTTTGATAACTGGCTTTAGGCTTGTTTTTATGGAAGAGGGATGTGTTGTTGCGGCAGGATGGCTTGGGAAAATAAAAACCGCCTTTACGATGGTTTCAATTATAGTGCTAGCATTTAAAGAATTTTTTATATCATTTTTGCTTGGAGGAAAAGATTTTTATTTATCTATTATTCTTCTTTGGATTGCAGTTATTTTAACTATCGTGTCAGGATTTGAGTATGTTATAAAAAATAGAGAAATATTAAAAAAATCATTAAAAGCTAAAAAGGATTAAAAAGTAAAATATATTTTTTTAGCTACTATATATATGAAAGGTGATAAAAATGGATAATAAAAAAAATGAAGCACTACTTAAAGCAATATCGCAAATTGAAAAACAATATGGAAAAGGCTCAGTTATGATGCTTGGCGAAAAAGAAAAAATTGATATTGATGTAATACCAACTGGCTCGCTTTTACTTGATAATGCTCTTGGTGTTGGCGGATATCCAAGAGGAAGAATAATTGAAATATATGGTCCTGAATCAAGTGGTAAAACAACTCTGGCTCTTCATGCAATTGCTGAGGCGCAAAAAATGGGAGGAGAGGTTGCATTTATCGACGCAGAGCATGCTCTAGATGCAACTTATGCTAAAAAATTAGAAGTAAATCTTGATAAGTTAGTCTTATCGCAACCTGACACAGGTGAGCAGGCACTTGAAATTGCAGAGGCCCTAATTAGATCAGAGGCAATCGATTTATTAGTTGTTGATTCAGTTGCAGCATTAGTTCCTGAGGCTGAAATTGCAGGTGAGATGGGAGATAATCATGTAGGTCTTCAAGCTCGTCTTATGAGTCAGGCAATGAGAAAATTATCAGGAATTATTTCAAAAGCTAATACTGTTGTTATTTTCATAAATCAAATAAGAGAAAAAGTTGGAGTCTTATATGGTTCTCCTGAGACAACTCCAGGAGGAAGAGCATTAAAATTTTACTCATCAATTAGACTTGATATAAGAAAAGGTGAACAGTTAAAATTAGAAAAAGATGTAGTTGGTAATGTTGTTAAAATATCAGTTGTTAAAAATAAAGTTGCACCTCCTTTTAAAAAGGTAGAAACCACAATTTATTATGGCAAGGGATTTTCTTATATTGACGAGTTAGTTGACCTTGCTGTTGAGTATAATATAATTGAAAAAGCAGGCTCTTGGTATTCTTACGGTGGTGAAAAAATCGGACAAGGCAAAAATAGCGTTTTAGAATTTTTAAATAAAAATACTGAAACATATACTGAAATAGATAAAAAAATCAAAGAGCTAATAAGTAAAAAATAGGCATTATGCCTATTTTTACTTTAGATAATTTTTATATTAAAAAATTGAGGTTCCGACCGGATTTGAACCGATGATCGAGCTTTTGCAGAGCACTGCCTTACCAGCTTGGCTACGGAACCATCTTATGTATTATAGCATAAAATTAAAGTATTAAATAATAAATATAAATTTTTTAATGTGAGATATAATTTAGAGTTAATACTTTTTTATTGGTTGGTTATGACATTCGTGGTATAATAAAATCGAAAAAAATCAAAGAACTGTGAGGAATTTGGAAATTATGTTTGAAAGAAATCTATATTTAAAACGTTTAATTGCTAGATTAGATAATGGACTAATTAAAATTATATCGGGCACAAGAAGGGCTGGAAAGTCATTTTTACTAAATAATATTTTTTATAATTACTTAATAGAAAAAGGTGTAAATAAAAAAAATATTATTAGGTTTGCTTTTGATTCTGCAACTGATTTAGCGCTTATTAATGTTGATATAATTTCTCTTAGAAAAGAAAAACAAAAAATTCCTTATCAAAGTTTTACATCTTTTATCGATAAAAAAACTAATGGTTGTGAGAAATATTATCTTTTATTAGATGAAATTCAATTGCTTGATGGTTTTGAATATGTGCTCAATGGTTATCTTAGTAGAGGTAATTTCGATATATATGTAACTGGTAGTAATTCTAAATTTTTATCCAAAGATATAATTACCGAATTTAGAGGTAGAGGTGATGAAATACATGTTTTGCCTTTATCTTTTAGTGAGTATTTAAATGGCTTAAATCTTGATAAAAATATTGCGTGGGATAACTATATAACAACTGGTGGGCTTCCTATTGTTTGTATGATGAAAGACGATGAGCAAAAAATTAGTTATCTTAAAAATATTTGCCAAGAACTATATTTTAAAGATATTATTGAACATAATAGCATTTACAAGCAAGAAGTTCTACCTGAAATTTTTGATCTTCTAGCAAGTTATTTGTCGAGAGTTATCAGTCCATCTAAATTAGCAAATACTTTTAAAAGTAAAACTAACAAAGTTATAGATAGTCAGACAATAAATAAATATATTAGCTTTTTTGAAGACGCTTTTTTAATAAGTAAGTCTATTAGATATGACATAAAGGGTAAAAAATATATCGGAACCCCTTATAAAATATATTTTGAAGATGTCGGTGTAAGAAATGCAAGGCTTAATTTTAGACAAATTGAAGAGACTTATATTATGGAAAATATTATATATAATGAACTAAGATATAGAGGATTTTTAGTAGATACAGGCTCTGTTATGGTAAATAATCCAACTAATAGAAAAGATAAAAATGGAAAGATAATATATGAAAAAAAAGAATATGAAGTAGATTTTATTGCTACTAAAGGGTTGAAAAAATATTATATTCAATCTGCTTTATCAATTGATAGTATTGATAAGTTAAAGCAAGAAACAAACTCAATAAATAATATTTCCGACTCATTTAAAAAAATAGTTATTGTCAAAAATATAATTAAACCTCGCATTGATGAAAATGGGATTGAATACATAAATTTGTTTGATTTTTTATTAAATGATTATCTTAGTTAATATAAATGTTCTTGTAAAAAGTTTTTTGACATATCTTAATATCTCCTTTGCTTGCACTAATTGTGTGGGCTTTTTTGTTATTATGTCTTAATTTCTAAGTTAAAAACCAATGAATTATATAGTTTTAATTTGACAAAATAACTAAAAATAGTATAATGTTATTGTTTTAAAATTAAATCAAAATTATGTAGACATAGTATAACGGTTATTATGTGGCCTTGCCAAGGCTAAGATGGGGGTTCGATTCCCCTTGTCTGCTCCAAATATAAATATAAGCTCTGATTAGTTTAATAGTCAGGGCTTTTGTTTTCTGAAAAACCTATAGGATTATTTGGTTAATCTTAATAAATTAGAGAATAAGTTTCGCTGCAATAAACCTTAATTTTTGATAGAAAAGTTAAGGCGATTTTTGTTGGAATTTATAATAATAAAATATTACTGAAAATATGTCGAAAATATAAATTATCATATTTTTTGACAAAAGGCGGGGGGGGGGGGGGTATAATTATTTAAAATTTAGGATCTAGTTCAAAGTTTTTGGTTTAACTAGTTTTAAACTCACATAAATTGTAATTTAAGTATACTTAAAAACATCACTTTTGTTTAGTCCATAAATTTTATAAAATAAATAAAATTTTGAAAAATACTCTGTTTTGACTAGAATTGAAATTAATTAA
>CAUUCL010000014.1:0-26238 GCA_963543845.1 uncultured Acholeplasmataceae bacterium | reverse complement strand
AATGCAATTCTTGAATTTTAAAATATTATTTAATTAACTGGCAAACTCGGGAAATAAAATATCACAGGAGTTTTCTTTTAAGAAAAATTCATATTACTATCTGATTATCTAAAAATTCCATAAAACATTATAGCATTTTTTCAAATAAATTTCATTTTTATATCCTTGTTGAATACTTACGTGTATGACTAGTTAGTTATGCACAAAATTTTGTTTACCATCTTAAAATTTGAAAAAAAAATAATTTTATGATATAATTTATATCGCTATGTATTTTAGATACATAATAAATATCGCGGGATAGAGCAGCCTGGTAGCTCGTCGGGCTCATAACCCGAAGGTCGTAGGTTCAAATCCTTCTCCCGCAACCAATAAATGGTCTCGTAGTGTAGTGGTTAACATGTCTGCCTGTCACGCAGAAGATCACGGGTTCAAGTCCCGTCGGGACCGCCATTTTTTTGGTCCGGTAGCTCAGTCGGTAGAGCAAGAGACTGAAAATCTCTGTGTCGGCAGTTCGATTCTGCCCTGGACCACATTTAATAAAAATACTAGGTGTCAAGGACACCTTTTTTTATTTTCTAAATTTAAAAGGCCTGCACATATTGCGCAAGCCTTTATAAAAATATTTATTATTTTAGCATCCACTCAGGAACATCATTGTTAAATACACCAATATAAATAGATGTACCAATTTTTAACTTACCAGTTCCTGGTATATCTATCTCACCTGGCATAAGTTCCATATATGCATTTGTTAAAGCGTTGTTTATTTCTTTTCTATTCATAGAATTATAAAATAAACTACGCAATGCACCTGGTCCCCAAAACTTATCATGGATGCCTTTAAGTTTTGGATATTCACCAGTTAATCCTGTATATAATCCTCCACCCATAAGACCAATTTTAGTTTCTAATTTACGTAACTCTGCCGAAAATATTGAAAATGTTTTTAGATTTTTATACATGTCTATTAAATTATATCCAGGAGATGAGATTATGCTAAGCGCAGCATTTATAACCTCCTGCATATCTGGAGCATGTTTATCCATACCTTTACCATACCTGTAATCAGCACCATTATATACTCTTATGTATTTTTTTAAATTATCATCCCAGTAGTTTATATCATGTGCTTGCTTAAAGTGCATATCACTTCCTGGTTTTTCAGGAATACCAGGACATGGATTTTGGAATGAAAATGCTAGATTTATCTCACCTTTGCTATTTACATGGCATTTATGAAGTTTAGAATCATCTACAAAATTACCGATTGCTCCAAATGCTTCTTTTGCAAGCTGAGCAATTATCTTATCTGCTTCAAGTCCAAATGCCTTAAAAAAGTCAGATTTACCATCAGTTAAATTTTCTACTACTACATGTTTAAAATAAAATGATGGGTCTAAATTATAAGAGGCTCTGTATAAATCATCTGGAATATCATTATGAGGATTTACTTCCTTCATTTTTAAAATATTAGGCTCACTTATATAATCTTCTTTACTCTCATCAACATATTTTCCATTTAAATAATATCCTCTTCGCTCACTTGCCATATCAGAAAATGCTCCAGCAGGACCACCACTACGAAGTAGGACTGTGTTTTCCATTTCTAATTTCATGATATTAGGAAACTTTCTCATTTGCTCAAATACTGCAAGTTTTTCTTCCCTACTACTATCAGTTGATGCAGTCCAGTCATTTGCAAAAAAGATTGAAGCATTATAAGAATTATCTATTCTTGTATTTTCAAGTTTTACTTCAGCCTTTCTTATATAAATACTAGTTGAAGCATTTTGTAAATCACAATTATTTATATTAATCTTGCCATATACAGCATAAACAGAAAGCAATCCACCAGATGCCCACATAGGAACTTTATCACTTGGCTTATGAGATGCATCAGGGTGTGTTGTATTAGATATTATCTTTGTATTTTTTAAAGTAAATTGCTGATCACTTTCAATACTTGGAAAATATCCAATAACTCCTGCAGCAGGGTCTGCTACCTTATGATGTGTCCAACCATTTTCAATTAGCATTTTAGGAGTTTTACTTGCGTCAAGCGCAAAGAAGTTTCCATTGAATGTAAACTTAGCATTCTTATCACGATAAAAATAAGAGTTAGTATGTTTATTATCAAATGCTACTGAATTTGAATACTCACCTAAAGCAGCTCTAATCTCAGGGTCTGGGTCGCTGTTAAAGTCTGGGTGTCTTTTGCTTGAGTATTGCTCAGGTCTCATTTCAAGAAGTATATTTCTTTGTAAAATTAAATAACTTTCACCATCTTTGTTAAATAACTCATATAATGTTTTTTGATCATAAACATTTAATCCATCATTTACTAAAACAGCATCAAATTCAAATTTTTCATCATTTACATAAAACTCAAAATGAATTTCTTTTCTATCTTCACCTTTTGCTTTAAGAGATTGAGCAAGTTTTGAAAAATCAAGATAGTATCCATTTACAATCTCATAATCTCTTCCTAGAATAAGATCTTGCGAATCCATTGTTATTTTATATTTAAAATCTACTCTATTAGTTAGATCTAAATCAACAGCATTTGCAGTTGTGAAAGTTTGTTTTCCATCATGAATTATATATGTTATATGTTTAAATGGATTAAATAAATTTCCTCCACCAAACTCATAGATAGTCTTTCTTAAATCTTTATTATGAAATCTCTCAGTATCAAATGTATGCTGATCAACTTTATTTAAAGTTGCTGATTGAAGATATAATTTTATTTTTAAGTTAACGTATTTATAGCGATACTCTTTTTTTACATCATCATATCCAGATAGTTTTATAATTCTATCATGTTCTGATAATTTTTTAAAAGCAACCTTTGTTTTATCATTATTTATATAAAAATAATCTAAATCAAATTCTTTAACATATATCCTCTTATCAGTTAAACTGCTATCTAAATTATTTGATACTTCATAATATTCATTAGAGTTTATATAATTTTCATAAACATCATCTTTTTTAGTAAATGAGCTCTCGGCTGAAAAATCAATATTAGTGTGCTTTTCAAGCTTTAATGTTATTTTAGATATAAAATCTACTTTATTTAACTCATTATTTAATAAGTAGTGATTTAGGTAGTAGTTATCCTTAACATTAAAAATAACTTCTCTATCTTTTTCAACTAATAATTTAGTCTCGGAATTAGAATATGAAACATCATCAATATTTAAAGATAACGCATTTTCTAAAAGTGTTTTATCGCCTTTAATTGTAAGGTTAGAATATAGCTTAACCGAATCATTTAAAATTTTAATCTCTTTTATTTTTGAGTTTACCTTAATAGTTACTTTTTTCATATCAGATGAGTATGTAATATTAGCATCCGCATCTTGGATTAGTTCACCATTTTTATCATATGCATAAATTTTTGTGAACTTAGCAATATTTTCGCTAAATATACTATCATTTATATTAAATGTTAGATCTTCTAAATTATTTAATATATTCTCAGATTTATTTACTAAATTATTGCTTGCATTAACTAAGTTTTCATATCCTGGTTTTTCTAAAAGCTCATTTGTATAATTTAATCTTACTTTAGATAAGGAAATACTATCTTCTAATATTTCAATTTTAGTATCTTTTTTTAGTTCGAGCTCATAATCGTTTTTATCGATATCTATTATCTCGTCATTTATTTTAATTTTTTTATATATATAATCTGGATTTTTAACACTAAGCTTAAGTGTTTGATTTTTTAAATAATATGACTTAGGATTTCCATCATTTATAAGTGATTTCATATTTTCATCATCTTTATAATGATCAATAATTTCTAGTTTATAAAATCTATCTAAATTACCAAATTCCACCTTTAAATCAAGATTTTCATCCTCTTTTAATTCATAAATAAAATCATCACTTTCAGAAAATAATTTACCAGAATTTAATACTTTATTAAATGCTAGGTTAGGATTGGTATTAGGAATAACCTCAAATTTTACCTTAGTATATGGATAAAGATTAACCTCTTGATTAGTATAAGTTTTGCTAACACCATTTTCTGATACTGTCATTTTGATAAATTCATCAAGTTTAACATTTACCTTATTTAGCATTTTAGATACAAACTTATATTCAATGAAATCTGTAATACTTACCTTGTGCGAAAACTCTTGCGATAAAAGATTACTCTCAGATAAAATATTTTTATTATTTTCTAAAACCTCAGTTAATCTTTCACCAGCATTTAGTTTTCTTGTTTTAAATACTAGTTTATCACCGCTGTAAAATACAGGATTATCTAAATCATTTATTTCGTTATCTTTAAAGTCGTAATGTTTTTCTAAAATAAAGTTAGGGCTTAATTTTAAGCCATCAAATAAAACATCAACCGGTTTTTTATTTTCATATAAAACTTCAATATTTAAATTTTGCTCAGTTATCTCATATTCAAACTTTTTATTATCAGAAGTTATTTTATATTCTTTACCGTTTATTTTTAAACCAGTTATAAATCTTTCTCTTTCACTAATAACATTTGTAAGGTCAAACTCTAATTTATCTCCAACATAATACTCACCCTTAGTAAAATTGTCAACACCTAAAACTTTTGTTTTAATATTGTAATCATCTAAATTAAGTGATAGATTAACTTTTTCCTTAGGGTTATTTTTATTATCTTCTAAACTAACATTTACATACTCTTTATCAGGGAATCTAAATGTATCACCATCATTTAAAAGTTTATCATTGATTCTAATTGTTTTAAGTTCATACATTCTATAATGTGGAAAGTATTTTTTAAGATTTACCTTTGCATACGATCCACTTCTGTATACCTTTTTACCATCTTTAATTTTTTCTTTTTCAATGATATCTTTATTTTCACTAATATTTGTATCAAGAGTAAAGGCATTTTCAATATTTTCAACATCACCCTTTATACCAACATAATTAAATTCTTTATATACAACTTTTACTGTAATATTTTTATCAACAACAACTGATGTATCAGAATCTTTTTCGATAATATACTCATTGCCATCGCCTTCTTTTATATAGTAGGCTTTTACAAATTCTTTTTTCTTATCAAGCTTTTCTGTATTTAATCTAAAAGTTATTTTAGTGTTTTTCTTTACACTTGCAAATCTTACACCATTTTCCTCTTTTATTTTAAATGTATCTGTTTCAACAAGATCAATATCTCCTGTAATTTTATACTTTCTTGCACATGCAGAAAATACTATAGCAAATAATGCTATAAATAAAACAAATAATATTCCTTTTAAATTAGTTCCTCTTTTAATCATTTCTTACCTCCATTTTAATTAAAACCATTTATACTAATTTTTATCTCTATTAACTTATTGTGTGAATTTTTAAAAGATAATTCTACTATTTCATTTTTAATATCTTTTTTAACATGAATTTTTATTTTTTGTTTTTTTAAATCCACACTTATATCGAAATAATCACTTTGATATAATTTTTTGCCATCTTTGGTATTTCCGATTAACCTTCCTTTTTCATATATTTCAAAATGATTTGCATCATCTTGAATTAAATCGGTTTGATATTTATAAATCATTTCTAAATCATTAGTGATTTTTTCTTTGTGCCCTTCTACATGCAGAAACCACTTGTAGGCCTCGCCTAGTTTAGGTATCTTATCCTCATCCTCCTCCCTTTGAAAATTATCGTATTTAATTAGGTTTTGTTTGCTCTTCTCACTTAATTCTATCTTTGTTGGAGCGGTTGGTATTTTCTTTCTTTTTTCTTTTACTCCAACTAATAAAACTACAAAAATTGAAACAAACACTACTATTAAAATTGTTATTATGGTTATTTTTCTATTCATTATTTCCACCTCAGATAAACACTAGTTTTTAAATTTATTGTAAATACTTTAACAACTAGTAAAACTAATAATATTACTAGCATAATAATCATTGCTATAAATATTGAAGTAACTGCTTTTAATATAAGGAAAATTGCAAGAATTGATACTGACATAAATATTCCTTTTTTTATACTTATTAAAACATTTTTATTATTATCTAAAAGCCCTGTTTGCTTATAATCAATATTATCAGGAGATATAATATCTGACTCAGCTGACCATATTGCATGAATAATTGCTACAAGCAAGAATATCACATGCATTAAAATTATCTCAAAATCATCTCCCGATGATCCGATATTACTGCCGTAGCTAATATTTAATATAAGAGATATTATAATCACAAATATAGTATTTATATATATTAAGAATAATTTAACCCAAACATGCTTTACAGCACTTTGCGGATTAGTCTTTAAAAAATAAATACTATCTCCCTCTCTTGAAATAATTGATGCCGCTAGGATATTATTAGTTGTAAGAATTATTAAACCAACTAAAAGCTCCGCAAAAAGCAAAATATCTCTTCCTGTATTTGTTAGGGTAAAACTTGAGAAAAACCTATTTAATGCATAAAATGTAATCGGCATAATTAAAGCATAAAATAAATTTTGACTTAGTATTTTAGGCTCTCTTACAACATCTTTTATCTCTTTTATAAAATATGTAATAACTATCGGATAATAGCGCTTAGACTTTTTATTTTTTACCTTTTTAAAATTATTTGAAAAGTGAGTTATATTTTTAAAAAAGTAGTAAAAATAAGATGTAAGACTTGTTATTAAAAATAAAATAATTAAATAATCTAAAATTAAAATAAATACCTCTGCCGAGTTTATCGCAAGATGTTTACTAAATAAAAACTTAATACTTAAATCTCCAATAAATGATGCCTTTAAAATATTTGTAAATCCCGTTGTAAATAAATTATGAAGCGATAAGAAAAGCTGAAGCATTGTTATCTCGCCTTCTTTATCAGTCATAAACTTTAGTGCCCCATTTATAACAGATACACTTAAAAGGACTATAATTGCTGATATAAAGATATTTAAAAATAAATACTTATTTATAACATATCTTAAAAAAAGAAGAATTATTGCGACAATCTGGCCAAGTAAAATCGAAAACATCGGTATTAAAATAGATACTAATATATTTTTAAAAACATACGATGCATCAACTATTTTATAGGATAGTCCATATCCTAGTAAAAGCGGAAAATAAATTATAAAAGATTTTTTAAGCTCAATTATTAAGGCTGATATTATCTTTGAATAGTAAATTGTCTTTTTAGAAATTGGCAGATGACTTATTATATTATCATTTTTATCTAAATATAAATTATTTAAAAGGGTAATCCCTGCTGATATTATAGAAAAGATTATAAAGATAAATACAATAACTCTTATAAATGGCCTGTTATAACTTATATTTAAAAGGGTCGTTATTTTAAAAAGGTTAAAAAATGTCATTGAAAGATATGTAAGTATTCCGATTGCAATTAGATAAAATATAATAAAATTTATCCCGAAATATTTAAATTGTTTTAAATTTATATGATTGCTTAAATTTAGTTTAACTAAAACAAATAATTGCTTAAATAAATTAGGTCTTTGATAGTTATTAAAGTTTTTAAATTCTAATTTTAAGTTTCTAATTTTTTCCTTGCATTCTTTTTTTAATTTTAATTTTTCATCTTTGGTGCTTTCGCAATTTTTATATAAGGATTTAATATTTTTAATCTCATCTTTTAAGTCTTGTCTTTTTTTCTTATAATCTATAAGCTGATTTATATTTTTTAAAAAGAGATATTTTTTTAATTCCTTTTTATATTTTTTATTATTTTCTTTTATATCTTTTAAAACTTCTCTTTTTTCTAAAAGAAGATTATTATACTCAGCTTTAAAAACATCAGGCGATGAAAAAGATGCTTTGTTATTTTGTAAATAACGAAGCTTTTTCTCATAATCTGTTTTAATTATTTGATAGTTTTTATATTCTGTTTTTAAAGTTTGAGTTTTCATTTTATCCTAATATACTTTCCTTATATAAATTTGTTAAACTGCCATAAACACTACATGCCTTTTGAACATCCATATTTTTAAGTATTTGTCCTGATTTAATTAAAAGAATTTTATTGCATATATTTTCAACTACTTCAATTATGTGCGATGAAAAAAACACAATATTTCCTTTTTTAGCATGATCGATAATACATTTTTTAATCATTAAAACACTTGTTGGATCAAGTCCTGTTAAAGGTTCATCTAATATCCAAACCTTTGGCTCGTGAATAAGAGAGGCAATAACTGATATTTTTTGCTTCATACCATGTGAGTAAGTTTTTATATAGTTATTGATTGATTTTTCTAAATTGAAAAGTTTTATAAAATATTGATACCTTTTATTAAAGTCTTCATTTTTAACAAGATATAAACTTGCAACATATTTAATAAATTCATATCCCGTTAAATTCTCATATAGCGGATGATTATCAGGGACATATCCAATTAGATATTTTGATATTTCTGGATTTTCTTTTATATCATATCCACATATACTAATACTTCCCTTTGTAATATCATTTATTCCAACGATTGTTTTAATGCAGGTTGATTTTCCTGCACCATTATGTCCAACAAAGCCGATAATATCGCCTTTTTCAAATTCAAAGTTAACATCTCTTACCGTATAATTATCACTTTGATTAAAGCTTTTATAAAAATTTGAAACCTTAAGATTAGCAAGTGTCTCCTCTTTTATTTTTAAAATCTCATCTTTTAATTTAGAAATATTTTTAAGTCCCAAGCTTTTTTTAATTTTCTTATATAAATTATTCTTTCTACCATTGTTTTTAAGCCTTTTCCTATATACAGAAAATACCTCTTTATAAACATCAATATTTTTAAAAAAGTACTCAGATAATGAAATAGTAAACATAGATAAAAATAAATAAGATATATAAACTACTATTAAATATAAATAAGGTATTTTTATATTAACTGCTTTATATTTAAAATTTATAATATAGTTTTCTTTTACACCTTTTAAAAACTTAATATTATTTACAATAACATCTTTATTTAAATAAAAGTAATCTACATCTAAATATGTATTTTTAAATACTTTATTATCTCTAATTGATTGAAAGAAAATATTAACTAAAATACAAAATACAAAATATAAGCTAAATACTAGGGTTGATATTAAGTTATCTTTTGATTTAAATATCTTAAAATATCCTGCTGAAAGAAGAATTATTGGTATTATGAATAAGTAAATATTTAATTGCCAAAAGCTATAACTTAAAGGATTTATAAAATAAATACTACTGTCTAAATTAGGAAATATAAACTTATATATAACTCCAAATGCTGATAAAAAATATGCCGCATAAAATAGTTTTTTAAAGTTAAATACTACCGATATAAAAAATGATACTAGGCATATAAATAAAATATTAAAAGGAAGCCTTCCAAGATTAGATAAGTTAATATACTCATAATTATCAAAAAGAATTATTAAGCTCGAAATAGTTATTGAATATAGAATAATTTTCTTTGTCTCATCATTTTTTCTTTTTATAAAGTATCCTATAAAAAAAGCAATAAAGATAGCAAATATAATTATAAGATAGTGAAATGCTTTATATAAATAAGGGCTTTTATAATTATTAAAATATACTATTAAGGTAATGCTAGGATTTACTAGGAAAAAACTTGCTAGAATAAAATATGCTGAGAATATATATAATTTATAATCCTTGGGTAGATCTTTTTTTATTATTGTATCAACTATATAAATTATTGATGAAAGTAAAATTAAAGAGAGTAAATATAAATAAACTACATTAGAAAAAGTATTAAAATTATCTTTATATAAATTATTACCTGTTAAATAAAATAAATTATTCTTAATATTAAATAAATTTATAAAAACCACTACAGGATTATAAAATATGTTTAATATCTTAAATATTTTATTTTCCTTAAAAAATAAACCTAAAGCAGAAAATAAAAGTGCACTTAGTAAAAATAATCTATTAAAGTATATAAAAGTATTTAATGACTGACTCTGATATTTATTAGTTTTAATATCTAAACTATTTATCAGCTCAGACGTAAAATTATCTGGCAGGATTAGATAAAATAATCCTATCGTAAAAATACTTATTAAAATTATCTTTTTAATAACGTCTTTTGAGATATGTTTAATTTTTTTATAATATCCAAATAATATATATGTATATATTATTGGAATTAAAAGTAAAAAATATGACATGCAATTATTATACCACAATTTACCAAAATTTAAATTATAAAAAAGCCAATGCGGCTAGCATCGGCCATAAAATAAGTCATATAGACTAATTTATAGTTTTATTTTTATCAACAACATCAGATATTTCAATTTTATCTACAGAATCAATTACTATTTTTAATACCTCATCATTTTTAAAGTTAGGAGATAATTTATTATCTAAAATAATCTGCTCAAATTCTTGTAAAAACTCATTAGCCTCATCAGGAGTATATCCAGCACAAAGGCTTTCTTTTAGCTCATTAACTGTAAAAATAACATCATCAGATGTAAATTGATTATTCTTTATTTTATCAAGCAGTTTATCCCAGTAAAAAAGACTATCTATGCTTTTTTTAAACTTTGTTAAAATCTCATCATGAATCTGCTTATTTTTAATAATCTCGCTATATTTTAAATTTTGGTCATTTTTAAACTCTTGAACCGATATAAGATCCTTTTCAGACTTTAATTTAATAATATAAAAAATTTGCATTAAAAAAACTAATGTTTCCTCATCTGCTTTAATTAGCTTTTCATTATTAAGTTTTTTTGCTAAAACATAAAATAGATTCATCTTATCCACCACTTGATATAATAATTACTAGTTAATTATATCACAGTTTATTATTATAAATTATGTATAATTAAAATTGTAATATTTCTTTGCATTTTCAAAAAATGTGTTATAATTTATAAACGGTATCGCACGATAGCATTTGTACCCATAGTTCAATTGGATAGAGCGTTTGACTACGGATCAAAAGGTTGAGGGTTCAAGTCCTTCTGGGTACGCAGTTTCGGGAAGTGGCTTAGCTTGGTAGAGCACCTGGTTTGGGACCAGGGGGTCGCAGGTTCAAATCCTGTCTTCCCGACCATTTATGCAGGTGTAGTTTAGTGGTAAAACTTCAGCCTTCCAAGCTGACTATGTGGGTTCGATTCCCATCACCTGCTCCAATAAAATTTATAAAGGGCTGTAAGAAACAATATAAGCGTTTCTTACAGCCCCTTTTTTTTATAAAAACATTATCATGTAAACTGGAAGGGTTACTAGATTATTCTCTTTCATAATTATATTTTTATTCCCGAATAAATATCCCTTTGATAGTTTATATCCTCCATCTGGATTTATAAGTTTAGGAAGAGCTCTGAAATTATTTTGATCATTTCCTGATTTTATCTCAATCGGAATTACAGAAAGACTATTATAATCATTGATTAAAAAATCAACCTCACCAACTTTTTTAGAGTCAAAATAAAATAGTTTATGACCATGTGCTATAAGTTCCATAGCACAAGCAGTCTCATAAACTGAGCCTAGGTTAATAGATTTATCCTTATATAGTATTGCCTCAATATTATTTTTAAAAAGAAGATTAGATAATATTCCAACATCATTGTAGTAAAGTTTTACAAGATTTTTAGCACTTGACTCAGATAAAGGGAACTTAGGATTAGATATTGCCAATACAGAATTAGATATTCCTGATGCAATTAAATAATCAAATTCGTCTTGATATTTTCTAAAATTAGAATTTTCTTTATTTTCTATTTTTTTAAAATTAACTCTTTTAACTTTATTTTCCATGTTAGAAATTAAACTATCATATATATTCATTATTTTTAGTTTATTTTGGATTGCATATCTTGCGCAATCATCACGGTAGTATCTAAATATTTGCTCTTGAACTTGTCTTGTTTTAAATACATTTTTATTTAAAACATACTCTTTTATAGAATCAGGAAGGCCGCCAGAGATAAGATAGTCCTTAAAAAGAGACATTATCCTCTCATGAATAGATTCATTTAAAGGTGTTAATTTTAAAAATGAATTGCGTAAATATTCAATAACATCATCACCTACATTATTAGCCCATAAAAATTCTTCAAAATCAAGCGGAAACATTTCTACTTCATCAATTGATCCCATCGGAATAAATATATGCTTTAATGTAATTCCTAAAAGCGAACCACTCGCAATATATCTAAATTTATTTTCTTTTCTTAAGTCTTTTAAAAGTGTTATTAAATGTGGGTAGTATTGAATTTCATCCAAAAAAATAATAGTATCATCAATAGTGTTTAACTTATCACCATAAATAGAACTTATCAAAATATAAAAATCATTGGCTGATTTTATATTTTTAAATAGCATCTTGTTTTCATAATCAGATTTTAAATCTATCTCAATATAATTTTTAAAATATTTCTCGGCTGTGTTTCTTATAATAAAACTTTTACCAATTTGCCTTGCTCCTTTTATGATAAGAATATTCTCGTTTTTATTCTCATAATAGCTATATAATTTATTTTCTATTTTTCTCTTAAACACAATATCACCGCTTTTCTAATAAATATTTTAACATAAAATGATGGTTTTCCAATAAAAAATATAACATTTTTAATAGTTTTTCTAATATTTAAGATATTTTGTGATATTTTTTTGGTCAGAAATATAATATCTTGCATTTATCTTGCATTTATCTTGCATTTATCTTGCATTTATCTTGCATTTTTTGTATAATTGCTACAAAGAAGGTGAACTAATGGCAAATCTCGGAAGAGAAAACGAAACGACTGAATTTAAAGAATCAACATCAGAGTTCGATAAAGCGTGTAAGGTTATTGTAGGAATTTTAAATAAATCTGGAAGCGGAGTAATCTATTTTGGCGTAAAAGATAATGGAGATATTATAGGTCAGATAATTGGAAAAGATACCTTGTCTAACCTTGCATCTAAAATAAAAGATTGCATTAGACCAAATATTTATCCTACTATTGAAACAATAATTATAGACGATAAAACTGTAATAAAAATTTCTTTTAAAGGAAACAATAAACCATACTCGTATAAAGGCTCATTTTATATAAGAGTTGAGCAGCAAACCCTTGCAATTGATCCCCTTGTTTTAAGAGAGATAATTAAAGATGGTCACGAGTATAACTACTCATGGGAAAGAGAATTAACTAACTATGGTATGGATTTTGTTGATAAAAACACTCTTGATGCTTTCTACAGACAGGCTGTCGCAATTGGCAGAATAAATAAATATGACCATACATCTGAGGAATTACTAACTCAGCTAGGACTTTTTGTTAATGGAAAATTAACTAATGCAGGGTATTATCTTTTTGGAAAAGATACTCCTCTTGTTTTTAAGGCAGTAGAATATCCAACCACAGAAAGAATAAACCCTATTGATTTAAAAAGATTTGAGGGTAATATATTTAATCAAATAATAAATATTTCAAACTTCATAAATCAAAAGATGAAATGGAAGGTTGAAATAGATAATATGAAAAGACTAGAAATACCCGAAATACCAATTATCGCAATTAGAGAAATACTAATTAACTCTTTGATTCATTCAGATTTTTACGGTGATACCGATTACCAAATAACATTTGATCCTAACTATATTGAAATATATAATCCTGGCACCTTTGGTGAATACACTCCAATTGACTATATAAATGATTTTTTACCATCAAGAACAAACCATAAAATTATCCAAAATATTTTATATAAAGCATTTGATATTGAAACACTAGGTAGAGGTTTTAAAAGAATGGATATTTGCTGTAAAAAAGAAAATGTAAAATGGGATTTCCGCAAATTTCCTAATGGATTTTTATTTAGATTTTTAAGAAACTCTGATAATTTAAAAGATACCGTATTATCTAAAAAAGCCTTAGAAATACTCGAATATATGAAAAATAATAATAATATTTTAGATAATTTAAAATCCGCATCTAATATAATAAATTTAAAAGAAAGAAGCACTTTTAAATATATAGAGGAATTAGTAGGTAAAAATAAGATAGAAAAAATCGGCTCAAGGAAAAATGGATATTGGAAAATTATAAATAGTTAATTTTAACAACTTCTTAATAAAGGAAAAGAGAATTTAGCGTGCTGCCAAATTCTCTTTTTGATTATTTCAAAGATAAATTTAATAGTAAACTTTAAACTAATACAATCCAACGTCCTTTTCTATTATTTCCGATTCTATCGATTTGTTTAGAATCTTTTAATCTATTTAATATCCTTTGGACAGTTCTATTGCTAATATTACTTTTAACTGACAAATCTTTTTTAGTTGATTTCGGATTTTCTTTTAGGATTTTCTTTATTGTATTTTCGTCATCTGAAAAACTAATATCTTTGTTATTAACATCTGTCTTTCCCTTGCGATAAAATCTAAATCTAAAACCATATTCATTGATAAAATACTCGTAGCTAAGGTTATTTTTATTTAAAAGTTCAATAACTTTTCTAAGCCCCATTCCTTGCATTTCTACATTTTTAGATTTGTACAAGACGCTTAGTATTTTTTTATTTCTAGCAATAGATCCTATTCTTTTTTGAACAAAATCTTCCGGTTTATAATTTATTGGAAATTCACCTGGATTATATATTTCAATAAAAGATGGTGTTATTGTTATTTCATGTTCAGTCTCACCACGATAATTTGCATGTGCAAAGGCATTAACAATAATTTCTCTTATCGCAGCAATCGGAATTTCCGGTATTTCAATTCTGCTAGTTGAATTCTCATCAAACTCAACTCTCCAGTTAATGTGTTCTTTTATATAAGATATTCCAACATCTATTAAATTGTAAATATTTCCTTCTACTCTATTTATATCTGATAGTTCAATCATTAAATCTGAAACAAAAACCGCCATTTTTAAAACTGTTGGTTTATTAGATGAAAATAAAAAATATCCAGCATTATTTAAATAATCATTATCAGACAATCCTAATATAGCTAATAAATCGTTGTGATTATATATCTCTAGTGGTTCTAATCTTCCGCAAGAAACTGATTTATTATAAAAATTAAGCAAAGCTTTTTTATCAACAATATCGTTTTTATAAATAGTCTTATTATTTTCCCATATTGACGTAAAGTCGCTACTTAACATCATTTGCTTTAGCTCGTGCGGTGTTATATCTTCTGATCTGTCAAATATTCTCTTAAAATATTTACCATAAGATGAATAAGGTATTTCAGTGCCTGATACTTCAACCTTTATTATATCCTTTCCATCAAGATTTAATTTTGTAATAATAGGATAAATCATGGGTTTAATTGCACTTTTGATAACTCTTGCAATATCATCTAATGTCGAAGCACTTATTTGTTGCCCACATAAACTGCCATTAGGATTTACACCAAAATATAAAACACCCTCACAGTGCTTATTAAGCATAGCCGAAATATCGTCCATTGCTTTTTTTAACTCTGATGTTGATTTTTTAAATTCTAATGTTTCGCTTTCAATCCCTAAATTCATAAAACCTATCCTTTCACAAATATTATAGCACATTATAAAATTTTGGCATCATTTGGCACTAATTGACACCAATCTTGTTTAATCTAATCTTAATAAAAAGGCCTACGATCTCTCGCAGGCCTTTAATGACTAATTAATAATCAAATATAGCATCCCATATGATAAATTGGTAAGTTGGGTTAAATATATTCATATTAGATTTTTTTTGAAACTTAGCACCTTTTTCAACAATTATTGTAAGTCTATAACAGTGATTAACATTACCACTAAATATATCAAGTTCTTTTGGAATATATAATCTTTCAAGATAATTATTCTCATTAAATGATGCTGTTATTTCTTCAACATGTCTTGGAACTTTAAATTCTTTCTTTTTTAAATACGCAGGATATGCAATTAGCCTTTTATTATCTTTTGAATAAAAGACTTCATCTTTTTGATTTACAAAAGTATTTCCGTCTAGTAATTTAATGCGTTTAACTTTCTTAAATCTAGTTGCTATTTCAATTACTTTATTCTCGTTTATCTCATTTCCAATATTTATAACTTCAATACCTCTATCAACTAAATTATCAATTTCTAAATCATTTGATTTTAAAGTAACTTCAGTTATCGATTTAGGCATATTTAAAATCTTTTGAATATTTTTTCCAGTTACCATCTTTTTAGCATTTGGAGCAGTATTTGCAAAATAATCAAGTATATAATTAACAGTATCAGGAACATCTATTGTATCACCCTGACTTATACATCTTATAAGCATCGTACCATCACTATTTAAAAGACAATCGTTTACAATGTTGAAATTATGATTATCAGGATGTATTTCAAGTTTAGTAAGCTTTTTAAGAACACTTAAAAATCCAGGTAATTCCCAACTTTGACTAAAAGATACATCTTTTCCAAAAACTAACTCTTCTAAATTTTCAAATCCATTTTGCTCATTTGCATAACTAACATTAAAATTAGGCGAGTTAATTGTTAATTTTTTAAGATGAGGAAATAGCAATTCAATCCCTTGTATTTGCTTTAAATTTTTAGATAATACAAGCTCAGTTTGTAAATTATTCTTTTGCTTATGCTTATCGACTTGATCTGATGGAACATTCCACATCCAATTTAATTTAGTAACCTTATCTGTAATTTCTACATGACTTATTTTATTTGAAAACCTACCCATATTTAAGTCTGCTTCAGTCTTATCAATAACAATCTTTTCAATATTTTCACAGCGAGTATATGCATCTTCAGCATAATTTTCACCAAAATAGGCTTCTTTTAGATTTTGACATTCTGCAAATGCAGAGCTTTCAACATGAGCGCTTTTCCTAAGATTTTTAAGCGATTTTAATCCGCTTTCTTTAAAGGCTAGTTGACCTATTTTTTCAGTACTTGCAAAATCAAATTCTTCAATTAGTTTTTGACGAGCAAATGCGGATTCACCAATTTCAACTAGTTTTTCAGAGCCAATAATTGTTTCTAGTTCACATTCAAATCTTTGGGTAAACTTAGTAGTTGTTCCTGATATTATTAAAGTCATTTTATCGTTTTTATATTTTTCGTCTTTTTGAACATATAAAGTTGTTTCTAAATTTCTCCTAAACTCTACCTCAGTTTCACGATATAAATAAAGATTTTGATGCCCTTTAAATCTATCCCTGTCTAAAACTACTCTTCTAAGCCTTAAATTATTACCACTAAATGCATTACCTGTTAAAGAATCAATAGGATCGCTATTATCTATAACAAACTCTTCATCATCACCGAAATATCTTTCAAGATTCATCCTACCATATGCTTTTCTATACACATATTTTTTAGCACTATTTACAAACCAAATAGGCCCATTTTGATTATCTTCAATTTTAAAAGTTTTAATATTTTTATTTTGTAAGAAAAGTGCCTCATCAGCAGGTTGATTTTTAGGAATTACGAATTCATCCATTTCAAGAGCAACTGGAGAAAAATAGCAAATACTTTCATTCTTATTGTAGACACAGCCATTTTTCATAGTGTATTTATTAGTTGAATTTTTATTTAATTCTACATATTTTAAATATTCATATCTTACAAAACGATGCCAAAGAATTTTATTTGTAGTTATATTATTAACTATAATTTTTTCAATTTTAGGTATTCCATCTTTAAAAAGTCCATTAGAATACATATGAAGTTCACTTTCATAAAAACCATCTATTAAATCAAGAGTAGTTTGACTGCTATCCTTTGCACCTACAAGCCAGTACTCTGGATTTTCTAAAAAGTCTGGTTTTGTGCTTCTGTTAATATAATAAAAACCTTTATATTCTTTTATTATTTTATTTTCACTACTAAACTCAACAACTTGACCTTGATACGGTCTTATAGATTCTAAAATTGAATAAGCTGCTTCTTTATCATCAAAGTTTTTTCCAATATACACATATTCTAAACTATCATCATAAAATTTTATATTAGAAGTTTTTACATCATCTGACATTACTATTTTTTTAACTTGAAAATCATTAAGCCTCAACTTTTTATCAGGTAAATCAATTATGGCTTCTTTTTTCATTACGAATTCTTTCCAATGGTGTTCGTAAGGTTCTGATGAAAGTTTTTCTAAAATATCAACAGAAACACCGAAATCACTTAGATAGTGATGTTCTCCTTCTAGTTTATATTCTTTAACAGTAATTTTCTTAAATTTAGGTGCATTTAAAAATGCATCTACACGAAGAGATAGAAGTGTATTTATTTTAACTTCCTCTAAATTTTTAAAATTTGCAAAAGATCTACTATCTAATCTTCTTACATTTGGCAGGTTTAAAACTTTGACATCATCGTTTTTATCAAACATCTCATGACCTAGCTCATCAAGACTTTCTGGAATAGTATATGTTTCAAGTTTTGGACAATCTTTAAAAGCATATGATAATATCTTTAAAAGATTATTAGGAAATATTACACGCTCTAAGCTTTTATTATTTCTAAATGCTGACTCAGAAATAATTCTAAGAGTTGAAGGAATTTCAACAAGTTTTAGTTTAAAGCAATTCTCAAAGGAACTATCTCCGATTTCCTCAACTTGTCTTAAAATTATCTCCTCTAAATTTTCGCAATTTATAAAAGCCGCTTTTCCTATTTTCTTTAAGGTACTTGGAAATATCGCCTTTTTTAAACTTGTACACTCTTCAAATGCTGAATATCCTATTTTTGTAATCTTAGACTCATCAAATTTAAATTCTTTTAAATTAGAACAACCCGAAAATGCTTGATTGCCTATATAAGTAATTTTAGAATAGTCAACATCTATTTCTTTAAGACTTTTACAATTATAAAATAAAGTATCTGGAATTTCAGTTATATATTTATTAAATTTAACTTTTTTTATTCTAGTAAAATTAGCAAATGCACCACTTGCAATTTTAGTAACCTTTTTACCATTTATCTCATCTGGAATTGTAAATTCTCCAAAATAGTCATTTTTTATTCCGCTTATTATATGGTTATTATTTTCATCCAGAAAATAATTATAAGCGCTACTTGGAAGACCATCATGATATCTTACATCAAATTCTTCATTATCTTTTAATAATTTATAATTTGAATCTATCTTATTATTTCCCTTAGTATAAACTCCATCAAAGTATTTATTTTCATATAATGGAAAATCATTGATTGAATGCAATATTCCACCATTATAATCAGTTAATTCAGTTATTTTTTTATCAGGTAAATTTAATGTGTATCTTAGTTTTCTCTCTCCCCATTCAGGTTTAATTTTATTTCCTTCAGAAGTGATTTTTTCATTTAACACATCAAATGGAAAATTATCATTTAAAAAGCCTACTAACTTTTGACTTTTATTTTGAGGGTTTTCAATACCTTTACCATAGTAGATGTTATTATGAGTTAAATTTGCTTTTGAAAGAGTACTTCCATAAGGAACCTTAACTATCTCCCAAATATCATCACCATTTGAATCTTTTTCAAAAGAAATTTCAACAGGAATATCAATTGGTTTAAATTTTGCAACAAGTTCTAAATTATCGGTAATACTAAAATTACGATCAACTTTATTGCCATCTTTATACCAACCAACAAATTCATGATAATCTTTCTTTGGTTCAGTTAAACCAACTTTATAAAGCGGTGTATCATATTCAACTGATTTTATATTTTCAACACCATCAACTAAAGTTTTAACTTCAAACTTCTTCTTTTCATAAATAGCGTATAGATCAATATTTTGAGATATTGTCTTACCAAATTCAAAAATCTCTTCATTATATTTCCATCCAACAAGTCTGTGAGATTTTATATCGTTTGTAAACTCTTTTTCAGGTTTGTTAACAATTTGATCTTTACTGTATTGAATCTTATCTTCTTTATCTTTAAAATCATTATCTTTATAATGGTATGTTATTTCATATTTTTGATTTTTTATAACATCAGGATTTTTATTTATTCTACAAGCAGAAAATAAAAATAAACCAAATGTTAAAAACACATATGCAATTATTTTTTTCATATAACCATCCTACTTTTTATAACATGCAATTTCATAGAACATACCATCTCTAATTGTATAATCAAGATAAGAGCCAGTAGGTTCATTTCTAAATATTAAAGTCTTATATTCATTATTATCTAAATACCTTGCAAAACCATTTATTTCATAAAAATCAAAATCATCGATTGTTTCTTTTTTATATAAATAACGTATTGTTCTAATAATATTTTTTACTCCATCATAGTCAGTATATAAATTTTTACCTTCAGCAAAATATTTTCTGTCTTTATAATCACTTGTAAATACAAACGGAAGCGCAACTACATGCTCTGACTCTTCCATATCGCCTTTATATTTTAATCTAACATTTAGATATTTTAAATCATCAAAGTAGTATTTTTTAGCAACATAATGAACTACATATTTTTCATCATGTAAAAACTCAGCTGCTTTTTCTTTATAATCTGATGGAAAGAAATCCTCAGGAGTTTGCAATTTTAAACCATTTTTAGCAAGTTCTTTATCAATTGAAAGTCCAACATAATCAAAAGCATATAAATTTGACTTATCAGCTTTTTCAAAAATCTTCTTTCCTTCATAACTAACATCATACTTATATTCTTTTTCTATTTTTTCAATCTTTAAAAATACTGAATAATAAAACTCGCCGCCAAAACTAATAAATTTTAAACTGTTGATTAAATCCTCTTCATTTAATATCTCAGTAAAGTTATGAGTTTTACTAATTGCTGAAATTTTATAAACAACCCCATTAAATACTGCATATGGATATGATATATAATTTAGCTTTTCAGTGCCATCATTAGTTTGTACTCTAGTTGGATCATCATATCTTAAAGAATCCTTTATTTTAGGAAGTCTGCTATATTTTCTTATTGCAAGACTTTCAAATACAAAATCAGATGTATTTTGATCATATACTAATGCTTTAATATTTGTTTTTAATTCTTCCTTAATTAAAAGATTGATAACTCCTCCAAATTTAGAAAAGATTACATCATTTTTTTCAATATAGTAAGAATTAAGTAAATTAGATAATCCTGTTGTTAAATTTTTAGCATGCAATATATCAAGATAAGTTTGACTTAAAAGCTTACCAGATACAACATCCATCTCTTCATTAATTGGAATATTTAAATTAGAAGCTTTAATTAAATCACTATATTCCTTTTTAAAATATTCAGGAAAATCGATTTTGTAATAAGTTATTTTATATTTAAAGTAAACAATATTATTAGAAATTAAATCTTTTGCTTTAACATCTTTGTCAATTTTAGATAGATAGTTAGGATCTGTATACATTCCTAAAAAATCATTAGCATTTGAAAACTCACTAATATGAGTTAATCTTTGACTTCTAAACTCATTTAAAACCTCATAGATATTATCATCTTCACTTAAGTTAAAATTTAAAAGCGAATAATTCTTATCACTTTCTGTTCTTGGTTTATAGTCTGAATGTGGAAGATTTACTAAAAGATTTACTCTATTTTTAATAATTGGTTCAAGAACGATATCTTGATTAAAATTATAAAAAATACCTTTTTTAATATTGTTAAATGTTATCTCGCTTCCATCATTTAATACTCTCCATCCAGCAAATTCTTGAGTTTTTGAATCAAAGTATTTTTTATTTTCATTAAAGTAAATACTTGATAAATCAAGTGGCATTTTACTAATATCGCCTGTGTCTAATTTTTGATAATCAACTAATTCATTATCGCTTGTTTTAAAAAGCATATAAGCTTTTCTTCTTACGATATTTTGGTATGAATTTATTACTTTATATTCTTTATTTAACACCTTTTCCACAAATGTCTTTCCATCTGGATGATAAACTCTCTTACCATAATCATAAGTTGAATTAAGGTTATTTTTATCTAGAATAAAGTTTACTATCTCATAACAATCCTCAAGACTTGCAAGAGCTTTCTTGCCATCGTTTGAGATAAAATCATGCCCTGTTGAATCTTTTAGATAATAATTATTTTTTAAAAGACTAATCTTTTTTCTAATATAATTTAATGTTTGAAAATTTAACTCCTCATTAAGACTTGCCTTATACTCATAATATCTATCGTTTAGCTCATCATGAAAACGGAAAATAGTATCAAATTTATATTCAAATATATTATCTAAATATAACTTATTAGGAATAGTGTTTTTTATAAGAAGAGTCTCAATTTCACTTTCTTTTAAAAAGTCATGTCTTCCCATTTCAAAAAACATCTTCTCATAAATTGGATTTAACTTACCATTTTCTAGATAAACCTCTTTTAAAGCAGTATGAAGATGAGTATAAAATGCATCTTTAAAACTTTTACCACTTTTCATTATCTCTCTAACTTTTAATAAAGTTTCATCTTTTCTAGAGTTATAAATAAGCTTGTTTTGCTCATTAAACAAAAACAAGTGTTTAGATAAATCAATTCTAAGTGGTAAATCTTTGAAGCTGCCCTCTTTTAAATCAAATGGGTTTTTGCTTTTAGCATCAACTAAAACTCTAAGATAAATGTTATTCTTATAATCTAAAATATCATCTAGTTCTAATCTTTTAACAACCCTATTAGTTTCTTTATTATAAAAGGTAAATTTATAATCTTTATAATCTTCATTGCTTCTTAAAAGCATATCAGCAAGGTCGGTTGCTTTAAGATGGTGATTAAATTTATCAGGTGAGTATGTTATTTTTTCATTATCAACCGATAAAATATCATTGTCTCTACTTTTAATATACTTGCTAATCTCACTAATTGGATTAGGTTTTAGAAATTGACTTTTTATAAGCCATACTAAGAAAAGCGATAAACCAAGAAGAATAAGAGCTGTAAAAAATAAGGCTACAATCCATTTTCTAGTTTTAATCTTATTTTTTCTTCTAACATCTTCAAAACTTGTATCGGTTGTTGCAACTAAAACTTGAGATACTTCAACTACGCTCTCATCGTTATGATTATTGTTTGAATCATCTGATACAATTTCTTCAACTGCATCATTAGCATCAACTAAATCTACTTGTTCAATTTCTTCTTCATATAATTTATTTTTAAAATTATTTTTCATATTCTACCTTCAAACTTTTTCTACTACAACATCAAAACTAGTAGCATTTACATTTCCTTCAATATATAAAGGATGTTTTAACCATTCTTTACTAACTACTAAATTTTTAAATTCTGCATATGAGATTCTACTTTGTATCTCAGGTGAAAAACGATATGGAACAGTAACGTGTTTAATGTGTTTTTCGAAATCTTCATCAGTTCCTACCTCATTTTTAATATAGCTTTTTAGTCGTTTCTCATATTCTTTAAATTCTTCAGTATCTCCAATTTTTTCTTCAATAGTAAAATCTAAACTCATAAATGGGGCATCAACAGAAGATAAGTTAGTTGTTCTTGTTCCCATATGTGATTTCATTGCAGCAAGTCTATAATAGTATGTAAACTTAGTTTCCTTATTTTGGTAATCTGGCCATACACCATCCATTTTTTCAAATTCAAATCTATCATAATCTGAAATTTCTTCTTCTTTTGGCTTGATAAATTCATCAATTTTATATCCAGATTGTTCATAATATCCATTTTGTGGATCTCCTGGTTTATCACCAAGTGGAAGATTTCTAAGTTTTTCTTTAACAATATATTTTCTAATAAAGTTAGGATCGCTTTTATCTTTATGATCATCTATAAAGATTTTTTCAATCTCAATTACACCTGTTCTCATTCTTTGCATAATTGCATCTGCAATAAATGTTTTATCGTTATTTTCAAGCGATACTAAAGTATTTAAATTATCATTTTTGTATAAAGTAATATCAGTATCCATTGGCATTCCATTTTCAAATTTATAAATCTTGTAGCCTTTAATTTCCTCATTTCCTAGATAATTTATATCCATTGGAAGTGCTTGATCTTTAAAGACTGTATATGTTACATAATTCATATTATCTTTAACTTTTACTTGAAGTTTGATACTTGGAGCCTTTAAAGTAATTGATAGATGAAATTTATAAATATCAACTGGTTTTAAATTAAAGTCATCTGCTTTACTTTCCATAATATAATCAGGAAATTGATTTTTTATTTCATCTTTATATTCGTTTACAACATCTCCTAATGTGTCAATACCTGTTCTGTAAAATTTAGAAAATGTTTGAATATCTTCACTTACAGTATTTTTTACATCTTGATTGTAGTAGTATCTTTTAAATGTTATAGAAATTGGAACCTTTTTATATCTAATTACTACTTTATTACCATATTTTAGAATTTGTTCAAAAGTTAAATCATCAGTAAGTTCAGATCCATCTAAAAGATAATATCCATCAAATTCATTTTCATGTTCACGATAATTTTCAACTTGACCGATAGTATTTAAAATGGCATCTAATTTATCTTTTTTACTTTTTATAGATTCATTCTTTTTGCCCTTTATTTTTTCAAGTTTTAATTCCTCAAGGTTTAAAAGACTAAATTCAGTGTAAATGTATTTTTCATAATATGGATACGCATATACTTTGGTATTTTCAAAATCTACTTTGGAAATATCAAAATTATCATTATCGTTTATTTTTTCACCACTTTTGAAAATCCATTTTACAAAATATTTTTCTTCAAATTCTTTAGCTCTTTGATTTAATGTATAAGTAAAGTTATAGCTTCCATCACTTTGTTTAGTTAAAGTTGCCATTGTCTTTTTCTTATCAGTTAAAGAGTAGTCTTTTTCATCTCTTAAGATATCTTCTTCTGACATATAATAAATATCCATTGCAATTCTTTCAAATTTAGGTCCTATTTTATATGTCATATAAGGTACACTTGGAACTGGGTTATCAATATTAAATTCATCACCCTTTTTAATTCCTACCTCAGGATAATTTTCAAGATAATACCAACCAATAAGTTTATAGTATTTTTTAGCATCAACATAATCTCTTGGATTAAAGTAAGTACCTTGTCCACTAATTTCCATAGATGGATATGGAATTACTTGCTCAAGTGTTTTTAGATAATCTTTATCGCTAATAGCATCATTAGCCTTAGCATTAAATTCTCCATAAACATTATCTTTATATAAAAACTGATATAAAACATTAAAGTTATTAGTAAAAGCGTTATTTGAGTAAATTATATTTTCTTTAATAGATCTATTTCTTTTAATATCTACTAATCTATTATGATTAAATCTTTCTTTTCTTTTCTCATCTAAAAACCATGTTTCAATATCACGATTTATTGGATCATTTTTAGATGTGAACGGATTTAAAATCTTTTTACCTTTTTCTCTTAACTCTTTTTCAAAAAAGCCTTTATATGTTCCTGGATATTCTAAATAATCTTTCCAAGATGCAACAACATCACCTTTTGGTGTTTTTAAATTTATTACATTCTTATAATCAAATTCTAGATTAACATAGTAGTATTTTCTAACAGTTTTAAACATTACTTTAGCAACATATCTACTTTGTTGATATCTATTTTCATATACATCAGATAATGAAATTCTCTTAATGTATTTAACATCTGTATACTCACTTGTCTCACTTGTTTTTTCATAGTATTCAAAATTAAGTGTAGATGATTTAGAAGTATAGTATTTTCTTAAATCAAGATCCCCACTAAAACTATAAGGTGATACAGTTAATGTTTTATCTGCTAAAGGCGAAAGTGCCTCATCATTTTTAGGTGTTAAATCAAAATTATCTAATTTTAATAGTGTATAAGTTGTTAAAAGCTTATAAACACCTGCACCTAATACAACTATAAGAAAGAATGCAAAAATTATTAAAAATAAAGATAGCATACTTCTACGATGTATTTTATTAGTTTCAAGTTGTTCATATAATACAAGGTCTTGTTTTTGTGGTTCAAATACTATTAAATCAGATTTTTCATCTATGTTAGCAATATCATAATGTCCCACTTCAGCAGGTATTATATTAGGCTGAGTCGCCACATCATTATTTTCACTATAAGAGTTAGTAACTATATTATTTTCAACATTTCTAATTTCTACTTCTTTTTCAACATGTTTTTCTATATGTCTTTCAATGTTTGTAGAAGTTATTACTGTTTTATTTACAACCTTGCTAGATTCTTTGTTAATTTCTTCAAATTCTTCTTTAATATTCTCAGAAAAGTTTGTTAAATTTTCCTCATATTTTGTTTGCATTCCATCAAGCTCCGCTTGATTTTTAGCAAACTCTTCCTCTTTTTTAACGAACTCTTCTTTTAGCTTTTCA
>CAUUCL010000013.1:0-29553 GCA_963543845.1 uncultured Acholeplasmataceae bacterium | reverse complement strand
AGAAAAAAAGGCTGTAGGAAACAATTTTTATTTTGTTTCTTTACAGCCCCTTTTAACTAAAATCACTAGGATATTCTATTTCCCAACTATCATTGTCTTGGACAAGTTCAAACTCGCCTGATACATTTAATACTGATAGCGTAGTGTCAAATTTAATTTTATGAAGATATCCATTATTGATTGTAAGGTTAGTTTTTAAAATATCTAAATTATTATTGCTAGTAATTGCTTTAAGATTAAAGTTAATATCATAATTAGTCTCACTATTTGACTTATATCCATCAAGGATTGCATCAAGTGGTGGGATTTTTTTAGTATAGTTAGGATCACTTGAGCTTCCATCTAAATTATTTTTAATTGCTCTTTGAACACTTGGTCCAAATGAGAATAGTGTTGCGATTAAATCATCTTTAGTCTTTTTCTCTAAATCACTACTAGTATATGTTTCATACTTCCAACTAGAAATCCATGTATAAGCAAATTTTCTCTTTAAAAACATCTTACCATCTTTTATATATAAATCATGTGTGTTCATATAATTTTTAGTAACTGTTCCAGAAAGCCATGAATCATGATAATAGTGAGCATGCATATTTACTTTACCATCTTTTGTTACTTCAATTTTTATATCTATTTGCTGGAATTTAATTCCAGATGCAATTCCCCCGATATTAAGATTTATTTCTTTATTTGCACCTGTTGCAACCAAATGATATTTTCTAGTTGCTTGAGTTTTAATAAATGCATCTGCGATTTTTTCGAGATTAACTAAATCAATTGCAGCATTTTTTCTTTCATCTGAAATACCAGCCTCAAGCGAGTGATTAGATTTTAAAAGTTTTAAATCAAATCTTCTATTTTCAGATACATATAAATTATTTAATACAAATTCTTTTAATTTACCATTTTCATGAACTAGTTTTGAGATAAGATCATATGTCGGATTAAATTCTTCAAATATTTTCTTAACTAAATTTACTCCAAGCTCATTTTCTTTAATAAAGCCCTTATAACATACCTCATCTAAATCTACTTCTTTATTAGTTCCTGAGAATATTTTATCTTTAATAACACTTTCAATTCCCGATGATTCAACTTCTAATAATTTAAATAATAAATCGTTATTTATTCCGATTATCTCAAGTATTCTTGAGATTAAGTGCTTTAATGGCGCTGGTTTTATTTTAGTAGTAAGGTTATTATATATTAAATAAAATAGTCCATCTTCATAGTAGATTGTAGCTTTATGAACTTGATCTCTTACTAAATCGTTTAATACTAAATCAAACATAACTTTTCTTAAATTATTATCATTTGACTTAGATAATCTAATATTAAAGTTTATTTCTTCTTTTAAAGTTTTCTCATTAAATACAGAGCCTTCAAGTAAGTATTTATCATCTAAGAATTTATCTAGATTTTTTTCTTTATATGAATTTATAATATTTTTAACAAATTCAGCCTGAGTTAATAAGTTAGTATATAAATTGCTATCAACAGATATCTTTTCATTAAAATCATAGCTTATATTAGATTTTTTAAAAATATCTACTATATCAGCAAATATCTTATATAAATTATCGCCACTATAAAGTGAATCAAATGTTCCACCTAGTAAATTCTTAACACTTTCTACATTGCTTATTGCAGATAATATATCAAAAGTATTAAGGTATCCCTTTAAATCAAAATCTTTTAAAAAGTTCATATTCATAAGAGATAATATCTCAGATACTTTTCCAAGTTCATCAAGGTTTAAATATGTTCTTAAATCATTTAACATATTTATATAAAAGTGATTATTCTCATATACTATCTCAGCATTAAATTTAACTTTATTAACAATGAATTTAGCAACAAGTGATATTTTCTTATTGTTTAAATCAAAAAGCAATCTACCGTTAAAATTAAGATCTTCTGATTGATATTTAAAATCTTCAATTTTTAACTTACCGCTATCGTATACCTTAGTTAATTTTTCAAGAAGGTATAAAACATTATCAACAAATTCTTTTTTAACTTCTTTAGCATTATCTATCGAAAGAATAATATCAGATTTATTAAGAGTTGATTTTTTTATCTCGATATCAATTGTGCTATTTTCTAATATCTTTTTAACAATAAGTTTTTTAATAATCTCATCAAATAATAAGTTTATATCTAGTTTATCTTTTAAAGCCATTAAAAGATTGGTATTTGTTAGTGAAAACTCATTAAATAACTCATCTAAGTTATAAGCTTGGTCATCAATGGCAATATTTTTGATAAAATCATATATTTTATTTTCTTTTAGTGCATTATAAAATTCATCAAATAATTTTCCATAATCTTTTGGAATATACTTATCAACTACGTTAAATAATAATTCTCTGTTAAGTGATAATTTTTTGTTATCGTATTCCACAAATAAATTAAAGCCATCATATCTAAGTTTAAAACTAATCTCAGTACTTCCGCTTTTATATGTTCCAACAAGTGATACATCAAGTGTGTTTTTAGAAAAATACAAATAAGCATCTGCGTTTATTTCATGAGCAGTATTATTTTTAAAGTACTTAACATATAAATTAAAAGTTTTTTCAATAACTCTATCATTTTTAATGTTTAAATACTCATCAACTAAATTATTAAGTACGCCTTTTAGATTTTTAACATCTAGATAATTGCTACCATCTATATCAATTTTAGCACCACTAAATTTAATAGTTGAATTATTTATTGCTTTGTTTAGTTTTTCATATATAGCATTAAACTTATCGCTTTGGATAAAACTAAGTAAATACTTAATTATTTCTCTTTGATCAAATTTATTTAAATCAAATCCAACTTTTTCTAATATTTTATTAAACTCGCTAATTTCAGAAAGCGAGAATTTAACATTAAGTTTTTCAAATAATTTTAAATAAACTATCTTATCTAAAACGGTTAATTCAACTTTAGTTGTAATATTGTTATATTTTAAAACTCCAGAAAGATAAAAACTTTTATCTTTTAAGTTTAATTTTATATCACCATTAAATTTATATTTATCATATTCAAATACAAAATTTTCTAAAACTAATTCTTTGGTTTTAATTAACTCTTTAAAATTGGAAAGTAAATCTAAAAGACTATTTACTAATTTACTTTCAATAACCTTAGCATCCTTTAAAGTAAATTCTTCAAACTCAGAATTATTTATTCCTTTAAAGGTAAAGCTTACTTTATCTTTTAAAAGGCTAATAACACCTTCATATAAGAATTTAAATGTTAAATCATCTTTAGTATATCCAATAAATTCTTTATCTAATATAAGAGTTTTTATAATACCTTCTATATCTAAACCAGCTAAATTTAAACTCTTAAAGATTTCCTTAAAATTACCATTTAGTATATTTTTAAATATATCTGAAAGTTTTTTATCATCTGATATTTCTAGTATCTTAGCTATTATATTTTTAATATCTGCCTGATTTAACTTTAATGAGTTTTCATCATATTCTAAATATAAGTAGCCATTTTCATACGCAAGTTTTAACTTTTTGTCATTTAATACCGAATTTAAATAAAATTTTAATTCGTTATTATCTACTACTAGTTTTAACTTACCTTCTAATTTAATATTTTCATATTTAAAATCAAATGCATATGATTTTTCAATTTTTTCTTTATATTCTTTATTTTCTAAAAGTGATTTAAAATATGAAATTAAATTACTTGTAGTTTTATCATAATTATCTAATTTAGTGAATTCATATTTTTTATCAGTTAATTTAATATCAACATCATTTAAATCTTTTAAATTATCATATGTGTTATATAACTTAATCTCTTTTAATTTCTTATTTTCATCAATTTTAATAACTACCTTAAAACCAAGGTATTTAATTTCTACATTATAAACGCCATCAACCACACTAACACTCATCATGCTAGATAATTTGTTTATTAAATCAGATTGATTTAAATTAAAATCAATATTAAATAATTTTAATAATTCAATGAGAGATGATATCTCATAGACATATCCTTTTCCATTTTTATTTATAAATAAATTTTTACCATCATATAAAAAGGATGTGTTTAAAAGTTTAGACTCACCGCTTAAATTTATACCACCATTATTAAAATATAGCGATAAATTTAAAAGCGTATCATTTTTAAATATTTCAAAATTAAAACCTTTTAGTAAATATGGTGCAAAAACCTCAGTTAAAAGCTCAATAGCAGATGGGGTTTTATCTTCTTCATTATCATCTATCTTGCTATCAAAGTATTTTTCATACATATTTCTATCAAATACAGGTTCATTTTTGTATTCAAATGTATGACTTATGCTACTTTGACAATCAGCGCCACCATATGTATCAATATAATATTCTACATAAGTATTAGTTTTTACAACATTCCAATCTTTATCAATTTCAAATTCTAGCTTAACTTTTTTAAATACTGGGTGATTCTTAGCATTTCCTTGTGTTGCGATTGTTCTTTTAAAAAGTTCTGCTGATTTTATAGGATCTAAAACAGTAGTTATTTTTAAATTGCCATTACCAAGTCTTGTTTGAGTTGTATTTTCAATACTTGCAGTATGGTCATTTATTATATAAGGTGTTGGAGCAACTCTTCTAATTCCGTATTTTTTGTGAAATTCCTCTTTTGAATATCTCTTAGGTTCTTTTGGCCATGTAGTATTTTTACCATCTGCATCGCTTGTTCCTTTGTAGACTAAAAAAACGCCCTTAGAACTATTTTCATAGCGGTGATTAACAACCTCTGCAACCTTAATATTACTTGGAGAAATTCCCTCAAGCACAAACTCACCATTGTAATATGATGCTCTTTCGTATATTGGCTGACGTCTAGTTGATACAAGTTTTGGTTCAGCAACAACTTCACCTACACCCTTGAATTGGTAGTATTTTCTTTTTTCAAATACTCCCATTGCAGTATATAAGTTTCTTAGCGCATCTAAATCATATGGTGTTTTGCCTTTTATTATCGGCAGTGTTTTATTTTTAAATTCTTCAGATTCTGTATTTTCAATTTTATTGCTACCTACTGGTTTAAAAAATCTAACTGAGAAAGTTATAGCTGATGTAAAAAGTAGCGACAATATAATAATATATAAATATCTTTTTCTCATACAAAAATTATACAATATTTGAATTTTTTTATTTTTTATTCAGTTTATGATGTGAAAATATGGTAATTTTTTCTATATATTTTGCACATTTTCGGCAAATATTGTGAGAAATTAGGGGTATTTTTACGTTTTCAATACGTTTTTTCATATATGAATTTGAGCATTAAAAAGCTTTTTAATGCTATTTTGATATATAAATTTATTATTTTTTAATATCTTTTGCTCTTGGGTGAGAATTTAAATATTCTCTTTTTTGATACTCATTTGATATGTGTGTATATATTTGAGTTGTTGATATATCACTATGACCTAGTAGCTCTTGCAAGGTTCTAATATCCAAACCATTTTCTAAAAGATGGGTTGCAAATGAGTGTCTTAGTGTATGTGGTGATACATTTTTATCTATTCCAGATTTTAAAGACATTTCTTTAAGAGTTTTAAAAAATGCCTGTCTTGTAAGACGCATACCCAAATTAGATGGAAATAAAAAAAGCGCATCAGGATTTTTTCTAAGAAGTTTAAGTCTTCCTTTTTCAAGATAACTAATTATCGCCTTAACTGCCGCATCAGTTATTGGCGCAATTCTTTCTTTGTTTCCTTTTCCTGTAATTTTTAAATACTTTTCTTTTAAATGAAGATTAGCTAAATCAAGATTTAAAAGCTCACTTATCCTAAGACCTGAGCCATAGATAAGTTCTAAAATTGCATTATTTCTTAAACTTACAGGATCATCTCCTGTGCACTGATTAAAAAGCGATAATACCTCACTAACTGCTAAAACACTGGGAAGCTTTTTACTAATTTTAGGAGTTTTGAATTCCTTAGCAAAATCTTCTGATAGCTCACCTTCTAAAAACAAAAAATTAGAAAATGATTTAATTGCTGTTAGCTTTCTTGCAATAGTTCTATCAGCTGATTTTCTACCAAGACTTTTTAAATAACTTCTTATATCATCTTTTTTAACTTGATGAGGATATTTTATATTGCGATATTTTTTTAAGTAGTCATAGTAAATTATAATATCTTTTAAATAAGCGCTAATTGTATTAGCACTTAATCCGATTTCATGTAAAAGATAATATTTATAACTACTTAATAAATCTTTCATACAAACTCCTCAAAAATAATATTTCCTAAAAATAATCCTTTTCTGGTAAAGCGAATATAGCAATCTTTAATTTCTAATAATTTTAAATTAATAAATTCATTTATTTTAGGAAATAACTTAAATATGTCTACATCATATTTTTTATTAACTCTAAAATAATTTATCCCTAAAAGGCATCTTAACCCCATCATAATTTCTCTTTTAAGAAGACTTAAATTATCATATCTTTCAAAGTTTATATCCTCGCCTTTAAGATATTTATTTAAATTCTTACTCTGAGATATTTCGGTTTTATCAATAAACCCAACTGCAGACATCCCAACTCCATAGTATTCTTTATTTTCCCAATATATCTTATTGTGAATACTCTCAAAACCTTCTTTAGAAAAAGATGATATCTCATATTGATTATATCCATATTTTTTAAAATATCTAATTAAATAATCATAAAATTTAGATGATTTATCACTTGATGGATATTTTAATTTATTTTTGTTTATTAGATAATTTATCTTAGTTCCATCTTCTATTATTAAATCATATGCAGAAATATTAGACGGATTTAATCTTTTAATAAATTTAATATCTTTTTTAAAATTTAAAAAAGATTGATTAGGATAGTTAAATATTAAATCAAGCGAGATGTTTTTAGTTAATTTATCCTTTATAAGCATAACTGATTTTTTTATTATTTTCTTATCATGATTTCTATTTAAAAGCTTAATACCTTTTTTAGATATTGTCTCAACTCCAATTGAGATACGATTTATTTTATATTTTTTAAATAAATTTACTTGCTCAATTGTAATAAGTTCTGGATTTAACTCAACTGTATATTCGATCGGATTTATTTTATCTAAAAAATCTAATACTTTTTTTAAATAAGTAAGTGGAACACTGTTAGGTGTTCCACCACCAATATAAATAGTATTTATATTTTCAAAATCCGCTTCTATCTTTTTTAAATCTAATAATAATTTATTAAAATATTCCTCATATATTTTTGTGCTTGAGGTTATAATTTTAGAAAACGCACAGTAAGAACAAATACTCTTACAAAATGGAATATGTATATATAAACCTTTTTTACTCATCGTTAGATGATTTTAAAATTGCTAAAAATGCCTCTTGTGGAACATCTACTTTACCAATTTTCTTCATTTTCTTTTTTCCTTCTTTTTGCTTTTCAAGAAGTTTTTTCTTTCTTGAAATATCTCCACCATAACACTTAGCAAGTACATCTTTTCTTAAGGCTTTAATAGTTGATCTTGCAATAATCTTTCCACCAATTGCAGCTTGAACTGGTACTTCAAACATTTGCCTTGGAATTAGATCTTTCATTTTTTCAGTTATTTGTTTTCCTCTTTGAAATGCAAAATCCTTATGGGCAATTACAGCAAGAGCATCAATAATATTACCGTTTAATAAAATATTTATCTTAATTAACTTAGATTCATAATACTTATCAAGTTCATAATCAAATGAAGCATAGCCCTTAGTCTTTGATTTTAACTTATCAAAAAAATCATATACAATCTCGGATAAAGGTAGGAGATATCTAATCTCAACTCTTGTTTTATCAAGATATTCCATCGTGATAAATTTACCTCTTTTTTCTTGACATAGTTTCATAATCTCACCAACATAATCCTCTGGTGTTATTACATTAGCCTTTACAAAAGGCTCTTCTATTTTCTTTATATATTGCGCCTCAGGCATCTGACATGGGTTTGTTATTTCAGTATAATCCTCATCATTTTTATAAATTCTATATATTACAGAAGGCGCTGTTGCAATTATTTCAATGTTAAATTCTCTAAAGATTCTCTCTTTTATAACATCCATATGAAGTAGTCCTAAAAAACCTGTTCTAAAACCAAACCCTAGAGCTTGTGATGTTTCAGGCTCAAAAACAAGTGATGCATCATTTAATTTTAACTTTTCAAGTGCCTCTTTTAGCGGAACATAATCATCATTATCAACAGGATAAATTCCAGAAAAGACAACAGGATTTAAATTTCTATAACCTTTTAAAGGCTCATCAGTTGGATTATCTTTATAAGTTATTGTATCTCCGACACGAACTGTTTTTATATCCTTAATAGATGCAACTAAATATCCAACATTACCACTTGTAAGTTCTTTACATTTTTTCATCTCAGGCTCATAATAACCAACTTCTATAACATCAAAAGTTTTGCTTGTTGACATCATTTTAATCGTATCTCCTGGTTTAATTGTTCCTTCAACTACTCTAACAAGCGGAATAACTCCTCGATATGTTTCATAAAAAGAGTCAAAAATTAATGCCTTTAGCGGTTTATCGTCCAAATTAAGAGGTGGTTTTATATCAGTTATTACGCGTTCTAAAATCTCATCAATACCAATTCCATCTCTTGCGCTTGCTAAAATTACATTATCCCTTTTTATTCCTATTACATCTTCTATTTCTTGTTGCACTCTTTCAACATCAGCATTTGGAAGATCGATTTTATTTATTACAGGAATTATATCTAAATTATTATCCATCGCAAGATATAAATTAGCAAGTGTTTGAGCCTGAATTCCTGATACTGCATCAATTACTAAAATCGCTCCCTCACATGCAGCAAGTGAGCGAGAAACCTCATAAGTAAAATCAACATGACCTGGAGTATCTATTAAATTAAAACGATATAACTCACCATTTCTAGCTTTATAGTTTAATCTTACAGCATTTAATTTAATAGTAATTCCACGCTCACGCTCTAAATCCATTGAATCAAGCATTTGCGATTTCATTTGCCTTTGATCAATTGCATTAGTTGACTCTAAAATCCTATCTGCAAGCGTTGATTTACCATGATCTATATGAGCAATTATCGCAAAATTTCTTATATTTTCTTTTTTTATATCTTCCAAATAAACCACCTTCTATAATTTTATCATATCTTAAAAAACACTACCTATATAATATTTTAAACAACTATTATAAATTTTGAAAATAATGTTAAAACAGGTATAATAAATATATAAAAGATAGTAAAGTTAAAATATTAAATATCAATGGAGTGATTTTATGAAATTATTACCAATTGGAACTGAAGATTTTAGTGAAATAATTAAAAAAGACTTATATTATGTAGATAAGAAAAAATACTATAATATGCGTAACATTAAGTTGTGAGTTTTTTTAGAACAAGCAGCGACTATACAATAGAGCCTTTATAAAAAAGAAATTAAAATGAAATATGAAGAAATTTAGTAATTATTTCTTAAAAATATCTCAACCCTAAAATTTAGGGTTGAGATATTTTATTTTTATGATAAATCTAAATGTTAAAATCATTCATAATTTTCATTATTGTTTCAAACATTTCTTTATCAGATGATGAATGTCCTGCAAGATTTACAAAATGAAGTGTTGAATTAGGCATTTTTTTATTTAATAAATATGCTTGAATGGGTCTGCAAACCATATCATATCTTCCGTGAATTATGATAGTTTTTATATCTTTTATTTTATCTGTGTTATCTAAAATATAATTATCATTTTCTTTAAATGTTTTATGATAGAAAAAATAATTTTCTAAATATGCTATTTGTTTTATCTCGTTTTTAGGATTTTCCACTATCTTTAAATTAGGCGTTTTTAACTTTACCATTGTACCTTCTAAATTAGCAAATCTTTGATAGGCCTCATTTTTTACAGTCTCTGAAGTTTTTTCATCATTAAAAAGATTGTAGTATCCTTTAACTGGGTCTGATTTATCTTTATCATCTAAAATTGATAAATACTTTTCAAACTCATCTGGAAAAAACCAATTAGCACCATTTCTATAAAGCCACTCAACATCCTCATCTCTACCTAAAAATATTCCTCTAAGTATCATTGATGATACATTCTTAGGATATTTTATTGCATAAGCAAGTGATAGAGTTGATCCAAATGAACCACCAAATAATAAAGGTTTTTCTAGATTTAATTTTTGTCTTAACTTTTCCATATCCTCGACAAGATTAAAAATATCATTATTATGATTAGATAAAAAAGGAGTAGATTTTCCGCATCCTCTTTGATCAAATAAAACTACTTTATATTTTTTAGGATTAAAAAAATAAAGTGACCTTTCACTAGTTCCACCGCCTGGTCCCCCGTGCACATATAAAACTGGGATTCCTTTAGGATTTCCATACGCTGCGTAGTAAATTTTATTTACCTCATCAACATTAAGATATCCCTCTTCAAGCATTTTGTGTTTTTTATAATATTTCATATATTCTCCTTTAATTTAAATAATTCATTATTATCTCATTTATTATATAGAGCCAATTTCGTAAATCACTTTCTAAGTTAAATAATACACTTAACTTATTATCAATTATTTTAAAAGTAAACTTAATTTTTTTATTATCTACAATTTTAAAAAACTTATCAAATATGAAATTTTTATTATCTAGTAAACTAATTTCTATTTTTAAACTTTTTTTACTTGGCTCAGTTTTTAATATTTTTAAATACTCACAATTTTTTTTATATAGTGTCTCTTGCATGTATAACTTTAAAGAATAATGCATTTTTCCAAATCTATCTTCAAGTTCATTTTCTAGATTTATTATATCAAGATATGTTTTTATATTTTTTATTTTCTTATGTATTTCAATTCTTATATCTTCATTTTCAATATAATCTTCTTTTATATGAGTTGAATAAAATTTATTATCAGTTTTCCTAGGCTCAGGTAAATTATTTATTTCCTCATCAACTAATCTTAAGTACATCATAAGTCCGACACTTTCAATAAAACCTGATTGACTGCTTCCTAAAAGATCACCAGATCCTCTTATTAAAAGGTCTTGCATTGCTATTTCATAACCACTTCCTAAAAGGTTATACTCATAAATTGCATCAAGTCTTTTTTTAGCCTCTGGGGTTATTTTTTTAAAATCTTCAACTAAAAAATAAGCATATCCGATTTTTTCACCTCTACCGATTCTTCCCTTTATTTGATAAAGCTGGGATAATCCAAAATTATTAGCATCATGAATAATTAAAGTATTAGCATTTGGAATATCTATGCCATTTTCAATTATCGTAGTTGCAACTAATAAATTTGTCTCTTTTTTTATAAATTTATCAATTACATTGTAAACACTATCACTATCAAGCTGACCATGCAATATATCAATTTTAACATCAGGAATTTTTTCAAGTTCTAATTTTACCTTATCAATATCTTTAATCTTTGATACTAAATAAAATACCTGTCCCCCTCTTGCAAGTTCTTTAATTATTGCATCTTTAACAATTAACTCATTATACTTTAAAACATAAGTTTGAATCGGAAAGCGATTTTTAGGCGGAGTTTGAATTAAAGATAAGTCCTTTAATTTACTAAGACCCATTTTTAAAGTCCTAGGAATGGGAGTTGCAGATAGATAAAGACAATCAATATTAGGATTTTTTTCTTTTATTTTTTCTTTTGCAATAACTCCAAATTTTTGCTCTTCATCAACAATTAAAAGTCCAAGATTTTTAAAAGATACATTCTTTCCAAGTATCTTATGACTTCCAATTAAAATATCAATATATCCTTTTTCTAAATCTTCTAGTATTTTATCTTTTAAACTCTTTTTTGTAAATCTTGTTAAAAGCTCAACCCTAACTCCAAATTTTTCAAGTCTTTTTTTAAATGTCTCATAATGCTGCTTAGCAAGTATTGTGGTAGGTGCGATTATTGCAACTTGTTTTGAATTTATGCAAGAGCGAAAACTCGCTCTTATTGCAACCTCAGTCTTTCCAAATCCAACATCCCCGCATACTAATCTTTCCATTGGAGCATCTTTTTGCATATCATTTAATACATCTAATATTGCATTTTTTTGATCAGGTGTCTCATCAAATTTAAAATCATTTTTTAAATCATCTTCTAACTCTTTATTTTCATAAAAAGAATACCCCTTCACCTTATTTCTTATATTATATACAGATAAAAGATAATCATAATAGTCCTTTATTTTTTTCTTGGTCTTTAATTTTAAATTTTTCCAAACTGGACTTCCAAGGCTTGATAATTTTACATTTTGGCTTGGATCTTTGTGATATTTTAATAAAAAGTCAATCTGCTCAATTGGAACATATAAATTCTCATCATTAGCATATCTTATTAAAAGATAATCTCTTTCAACACCTGTTGTATCTAAGGTTTTTAATCCAATATATCTACCAATTCCTTGTTCATAATGAACAACATAATCTCCTTGCTTTATATCATCTGGTTTATATATTTTAGATGTTTGATTAACAATCCTTCGATAGCTAATATTTTCCTTGTCATCTTTTTTTAATAATTTATTTAAAGATATATATACTACTTTTTCTTTATTATCTATAAAATTTATTTTATAGTTATTATTTAAAAAAATTATTCTATCATCTATAAGATCATAAATTCCTGCATTTTTAAAATCATTTGCTATATTTTCTCTATCTGATTCTTTTTCAATATCAACTAATACCAAATACTCTTTCCATTTAGTTTTTAAGTTTAATAAAAAATTATCAAGTGATATATCTAATTCTTTACTGTTTTTTTTAATTAGATTAAAGTTTATTATTTTATCTTTTACATCTAAAAAGTCTTTCTTAATTTTTAAACTTGTTAAATTATCTCCACCTAAATCAAGCCTTAAAAAATCATTGTTAGATTTTTCCTCTAAGTCATAATATAAATTATCTAAGTTTATTTTATAAATGAGTTTATCCTTAATTATATCTGGAAGTATCATCGGATTATCAAATATAATTTTATAATATATTAAAAGCGAATCAAGTCCTTGATGAAGTTCAAACTTTTTAAAATCATCTTCTAACTTATCAAATTCCTTCTCGCTTAATTTCTTATTTTCAAAATGCTTTTCTATTTTAGATATAAAAGCATTTTTTAATTTATCATCATAAATTAACTCTTGTGTTGGAAAGATTGTAGCACTATCAATTTTCGAGGTTGAAAGCTGAGTGTTTAAATCAAATTCTTTAATATCTTCTATTAAGTTATCAAAAAAATCAATCCTTATAGGATTTTTAAAATCATATGGAAATATATCTAAAATCTCTCCCCTAAAGCTAAACTCACCTTGGGCATTTACAATATAGCTATACTTATAGCCAATATTAGATAATTTTTCTCTTAGATTATCTCTTTTATATGTTGCATTTTTTTTAAGAGTTATAATACTATTCTTTAAAATATCAAATGGCATTTGATATTTTAAAAGTGAATCATATGTTGTAACCACAATATAATTTTTATTATCATTTAAAAGCTTATTTAAAGTATTTAATCTTTCATATAAAAAATCACCACTTGAAAGATATGTAAAAATTGTAAGGTATGAATCAAGGGGATAAAATAAAACAGAATCTGGAATTATCTCGGATAATTTCAAAAAATACTTTGAAGCATCTTGGATTTGAGGAAGCGTTAAAAAAATAGTTTTTTTGCTCTCAAAAAAACTATTTAAAATCATAAAAATACTTTTATCAAAATCAAAATATTTTAAATTATCATCTTTGAAAAAATCTTTAGTTAATTTTTCTACTTGGTTAATCATTGATTTTATTATACTTACTCATTATATTAGAAAAGTCATCGCCCTTTATAAAATCTAAAATGGCATCATTTATATTTTTAAATGTATCATTTAATACTTCTAATTCAGAGTTTTTAAACTTTCCTAGGACATAATCTGCCATCTGACCATCTAAAAAATTATTTGATACTCCTATTCTAATTCTTTTATAATTATTAGTTTTCAGCATTTTCTCAATATTTTTTAAACCATTATGTCCGCCAGCAGATCCTTTTAATCTTAATCTTAAAGAACCTAATTTTAAGTTTATATCATCTACAATAACTAAAACATCATCTACGTTTATATTATAAAACTGACACACTTTAAAAACTGCTTCACCTGATAGATTCATATATGTGATAGGCTTTAAAAATATAACATCCATTTCAGCTATCTTAGTTTTTAAAATTTCGCCTTTAAGTTTATTGTTTAAACTAAGACTAAAGTTATGCTTTTTAAAAAAATTATCTAAAGCCATAAAACCAACATTGTGGCGAGTATTTTGATACTCCCTTCCGATATTTCCAAGTCCTACTATTAGTTTCATTCTTTTATATTCGGAACTTTAAAAATACCACTTACAGATTCTTGATTTATAAGTCTTAAAATTGCCTCAGATAATAAAGGTGCAACTGAGATTTGATTTATCTTAGTTGATTTTTTACTTAATGGAATTGTGTTTGTTACAACAACTTGCTCAATACATGAGTTTTCAATTTTTTCATAAGCTGAGCCTGATAATACTGCATGGGTTGCAACTGCATATACCTTAGTTGCTCCATTTTCAACTAATGCCTTAGCTGCAGCAACTAATGTTCCAGCAGTATCAATTATATCATCTACAATAATTGCAATTTTACCTTTAACGTCACCTACAATGTTAAAAACTTCAGCGACATTTGCTTTAGGTCTTCTTTTATCAATTATGGCAAGAGATGATACTCCAATAAATTTAGAAAAATTTAAAGCTCTTACAACACCACCATGGTCAGGTGAAACTACAACAACATCTTTTAATTTTAGTTTCAAAAACTCCTCTGACAAAATAGGAATTGCTGAAAAATTATCAATTGGAATATTAAAAAATCCTTGGATTTGGGCTGCGTGTAAATCAAGACAAACAACCCTATCAGCACCTGCTGTTTGAAGTAAATCAGCCATAAGTTTAGCAGTAATCGGCTCACGAGATTTTGCTTTTCGATCTTGTCTTGAATAACCATAATATGGCATTATCACGGTAATTTCTCTAACGGATGCTCTCTTTAGAGCATCTAATGCAATAAATAATTCAAGATAATGCTTTGTAGATGGATAGCATGTCGACTGAATTAAATATACATAGCATCCTCTAACACTTTCTTTTGCTCTAAAGTGTATCTCACCATCTGAAAAATTTTCAAGTTCTATCTCGGCAAGTGGGATATTTGTTCTTTTAGATATTTCCTTTGCAAGTTCAATATTTGATGAAAGTGCTATAAGTCTTTCTCTCTTTCTTATAGAGTTATCAGCTTTTGGCATTTTTATTCCCCTCTTTGATTAAAATTCTAAATAAATTATATAATAATATATAATTTTTGTCAAAATTATCAAAATTTCGAGCCTTTATTTATTTGACAAAAAAGCTCTTTTTTTATATAATATCTAACCGTGATGTATTATGTATAAACTTATATTAAATGAACTTAAACAATCTGGAAATATTAACTTTGAAATTTGCGATATTGAAAGAGATTTTAAAGGATTTCCTGATATAAAAAAAATTAACAAAGCTATGGTTTCAGGAAGTTATAAGTTTTTAAGTAACTCACTTAATGTTAATCTAGATGTAAAAACTAATCTTACAATGTTATGCTCGCATACATTAGAAGATGTTATTGTTAGTCTAGACACTAATTTTGATTTTATCTTTTCAAGTGATGATGATAGTGATTATCCACTTACAGATACAATTGATTTAGAAGAAATCATAATTGGAAACATTATAGCTGAGGCGCCATATAACGTTTATAAAAAGTAAATCACAAAAAGGATAAGAGAGGTGAAATAAATGGCAGTACCCTTTAGAAGGACTAGTAAAACCGCTAAAAGAAAAAGAAGAACTCACTATAAACTACAAGCACCAACACTTGTTGTTTGTAAAGAAACAGGCGAGTTTACTCTACCACATAGAGTAACTAAAAATAGTGGTTATTATAAGGGACGTCTTGTCCTAAGTGCGAAAAAAGAAAAATCACCAGAAAATGCAAAGGCTAGTGAAAAAGCAAAAAAAGTAGAAGAGTTAAAAAAAGAAACTCCTAAAAAGCCAGTTGAGAAAAAAGAAGTAGCTAAAAAACAAACACCAGCAAAAGAGACAGCTACTAAAAAAACTACATCAACACAAGCTAAAAAACCTAGCACTGCAAAAAAAGAGACAACTAAAAAATAAACTGATTTTTCTTAAGGAAAGGTGTATGGAATACACCTTTTTTCTTTTTCCAACCTTACATTCCAACCTTACAAAATCAGTTTATATATTAACATATCCTCGTTTTCTCTTTGAAAAATCCCACCACATTTTATAATTATTTTTTGTGATGCAATATTATTTTTATGAGTTGTTACGATACAATCCTTAAAATTTTCTTTTTTTAATTCTTCCATCGCAAAAAGCATAGCCCTTGTTGCATAGCCGTTTCTTCTTTTTCTTTTAATTATTCCATAGCCGATGTGACCTGCTTTATTTAAAATCACGTCATTAGTATCAAAACGAATGCTCAAAACTCCTACTATCTCATCACCGTCTATTATTAGATAATTATATGAAATAACATATCCATCAGGAAGAGTTTCTTTATTTTCTAAACTTTTAATAAACTCATAAAAACTATCAAAGTCATCGATTGCAACTTTTTTTATCATGTGCGGAATACTAATATCACCACTTGATGTGTCAAGGTATTCCTTTGAAAATTTTATGAAATTTTCCTTATCATTATAGCTTAAAACTTTAAAATATATCATATATAAATTATATCAAACTATCAAAAATATGCAATTTAATTATAGAAATACTATTAAAAGTATGAATTTTTGCATTTTAACTACCAAAATACTCTAAATAACAATATAAAATATGTCAAATGTAGAATTTTGAATATGACTAATTGTAATTATTTATGAAAAACTTACTCAATTTAGATGAAATTATATTAAAATGTCCTACTAAAATAATGTTTATAAAGTATAAATTGTAAAATTGACAAAAGATATAAAATATATAATAACACCTGTGATTATTTTTAATTCTGGGATATTCGTTAATTTTAAGAGTTTATTTATATAATATTTTATATTGCATTCATATTATAACCACCAATTTTATACATTATTAATTATAAATCTGCAAAGTTAAATCAATAATACAACTTTATTTGAAAATAAATAAGATTTTTGTTATCATATTTTTATGGGGAGTAGCTTAATTTTATCTATCGTCAATACAGTATTTAATACTCGGTAATAAAATATATTTCTTTATATGCAAGACCATAAATTAAATGGGTCTTTTTTTTATTTTAAGGAGGATATATGCACAATTTAAAAATAGATGATATATTAAAAAATCATTCTTTAAATCCAAATATTGGATTAAGCAGTAAAATGGCAAAGGAAAGGCTAGAACAAAATGGCTATAATGAAATATCTACCAAAAAGAGAATTTCTTTTTTTAAGATATTTTTAAAGCAATTTTTAGATTTAATGATATATATACTTTTTATTGTAGCCTTAATTTCAATAATTTTAAATGAATATATTGATGCAGGACTTATCTTTGCAGTTATTATGATAAATGCACTCCTTGGCTCAATCCAGGAGTATAAAGCAAATAAATCAATTGAAAGTATAAAAAAACTATCAGCTACATCATCAACTGTCATCCGTGATAGGATAGAAATAATTATTCCATCACGAGAATTAGTTAAAGGTGATATTATAACTTTAAATGCAGGCGATATTGTAGGTGCTGATATAAGACTTATTAGCACAAACTATCTTAAAATAAATGAGTCCCACCTAACAGGCGAATCCCTTCCTATTTTAAAAGATGCTAATGCTAATCTTAAAGATGATACTCCTCTTGCTGAAAGATTGAATATGGCATATATGGGAACAATTATAACAAACGGCTCAGGAAAAGGAATTGTTGTAAACTGCGCAAAAGAGTCTGAAATTGGAAACATTTCAAATTTAATTGAAAGTGAAAAAAACAAAGATACTCCTTTGCAAGTTGAAATTAAAAAACTTGGAAAAAGACTTATTATAATAACTGGTATTTTAATATTATTAGTTTTTTTAATAAATATATTCTTACATCTAATTTTAAAAACTTCTAGTGAAAGTATTACAAATATTTTAAAAGATGCATCATTTACAAGTATTGCTCTTGGTGTTGCCGCAATACCAGAGGGCCTTCCTGCAACAGTAAGTATTATCCTTTCTCTTGGTATGAAAATACTATCTAAAAAAGGCGCAATTATAAAAAGTCTTCCTGCAGTCGAAGCGCTAGGAGATGTTAATATAATTTGCACTGATAAAACTGGAACTTTAACTGAAAATAAAATGCAGATTAAAAATATTATTACACTTGATAATTTAAATGATAATGATTTTTTAAATTTAGATAATAATATTTTAAAAAATAAATCCTATTATAACTCTATAATGTATCCTATTTTATGCAGCGATGCAAAAATTACTATCCTTAGTGATAGGATAGAAAAAATTGGAGATCCAACTGAGCTTGCCTTTTATGATTTATTTTTAGATTTGAAATATGACTTTGAAAAAGATTTAAAAAATTATGAGATTATCTCAAAAATTCCTTTCTCATCTGAAAGTAAAAAAATGAGTGTCCTTGTTAAATACAATAATAAAAATATGGTAATTATAAAAGGCGCAATTGATTTTTTACTTGATAAAATTAAAAATGATGATTTAAAAAAATCTTTAATTTTAAAAAACGAAGAAATGGCTAAAAATGCTTTAAGAACACTTCTTGTAATAAAAAAAGAGGTTTCAGATAATTTTGATTTAGAAAAAGTAGAAACATTAGATGATTTTGATTTCGTAGGGCTTATCGCAATGTATGACCCTCCTAAAAAAGAAGTTAAACAATCAATTGAAAAAGCATATAAAGCTGGAATTAAATGTGTAGTTATTACAGGAGATAATAAAGAAACTGCACTTGCTATTTCAAAAGAAGTTGGAATTAAAGCAAGCCCTGAGACAGTATTAAACGCAACCGAATTAAATAATTTAAATGATGATGAATTTATAGAAAAAATAAAAGATATAAATGTCTTTGCAAGAGTATCTCCTTTTGACAAGTTAAGAATCATCAAAGGCTATCAAAAACTCGGCTATACAACCGCTATGACAGGAGATGGCGTAAATGATGGACCTGCATTAAAAACTGCCGATATTGGAATTAGCATGGGAAAAGGTGGGACTGAAGTTGCCAAAGATGCTGCTAAGCTAATTCTTGCAGATGATAATTATAAAACTATCATTGACTCCGTTGAAGAGGGAAGAGGTTTTTATAAAAACATTAAAAAAGCAATCTCATTTTTATTAAGTTGTAATCTTGGTGAAATTATTGCGATTTTACTTATTTCAATTATTTTTTCTATAATATTAAAAAAAGCTATCACACCATTTAGTGCAGTTGAAATTTTATGGATAAATCTTGTAACAGATTCTCTAATGGCACTATCCCTTGGATTTGATAAAAAAGAGGACAGCATTATGAGCAATCCTCCAAGAAAAAAAGAAGATAGCTTTCTTGCTAAGAAAAATTGGCTATCTATTTTATTTCAAGGATTTATTATTGGATTTGTAACTTTTACGGCATATCTTATTGGATATTTTATAACTAAAGATTTAAAAACCGCTCAAACTATGGCGTTTATGACGCTTGCAATATCTGAGTTATTTCATGCATTTAGCGTTAGAGATGAAATTAAAACAGCATTTAAGGAAAAATTCAATATTATTTTATTTATATCATTTTTCATAAGTCTTACAATGCAAATTATTATTTATTTTATTCCATTTTTTAAAGATAAAGTATTTAATATAGCATCTCTTAATTATTATCTATGGCTATCTATTTTTCTTCTTTCAATTTTCCCACTTGTTTTAATTGAGATAATAAAATTCTTTAAAAGACTAAATAAAAAAAGATCTAAAATTTAGATCTTTTTTTATTTACTATTTTTTCTTTAATGTCGGAATATATTTAAATGCTTTATATAAATTATAAATTTTAGAACCATTTTCAATAATTATCATCGAATCATCATAAAGACAATATATATCAATTGGTGCCATTTCCATTACCTTATCAAGATTTTTATTTTTAGCTTTAGTATTTTCATAATGAACTTCTATTCTAAAATTATCAAGTAAACCAAGTCCTTGGTTAAATGCAATTTCTTTACTTCCTTTAACTGGTGTTAGATGATATTGCTTAAATTGAATTAGTGCACCAGCACTTGAGCCAATTACAATATTAGCATTTTTTTTAATAAATTCTGATATTCCTTTTTCTCTTATTCTATCATAAAAAAGTTCAGGTTCACCACCAGGAAGATAGATTATATCTTGCTTTTTAATCTTATCAACCATTTGCTCATATGAGTCCTTCTCATAATCTAAAACCTCAATTTGCTCTGGCATTATTTGATATGGCATAAAATCTAGAATTAACTTATTTATATAATCACTACCTGCTTTATACTTACTAGCCTCACCCTTATTATAAGCCCATGGGATAATTAAGACTTTCATTTTTGCAGATATATAATTTTTTAAATATATATAAATTTTAGGATCAGCTATAATTCCTCTTGAAAGTAGTATATTAGTCATTATTTTCTAACTCCTCCTTAATTTTTTCAAGGTATTTTTCATAACTTATTGCGCATCCGCAATACTTTTGACAGTATATATCATTTTCTCTTGCAAGCTTTTGCCCATAGTAAAAGCCTTCCTGAAAGTTTATCATTTTGTATTCAACATTATAAATACTCCTAGCAGTATCTAATTTTTCTTTTATTAAATTATGATTTTGATAAGGACTTCCTAAAAGTGAAGTCATTACAAAATCATAGTTGTTATTCTTAGCATATTTAAAAACTTCATCAAATCTTGCATTATAACAATACCCACATCTTGAGCTAATATTATTTTTAATATCATTTTCTAATACAAAATCGCTGTTAAGATTTTTAACTAATTTAAACTTATATCGTTTTGAAACTTTTAAAGCATTTTCATATCTTTTTAAAAGTTCATCTTTATTAGATATATTAGGATTATAAAAATAAGCATCAAAATCTATTTTTAAACCCTTTAATTTAAGTGCAGGATAAATAGAACAAGGCCCGCAACAAATATGAAGTAAAGCCTTCACTTATTTATTTTTAAATGGAACTAAAAAACCTTGGTCAATTGCCTCAGGAAACGGAAAAGTTTCTTCACGCATTTTTTTAAATAATACATAAATTAAACCTTTTTCTGTATCAATTCTAGTAACTACTCCAAATTCTTTTTCATCGGCTACTTTAATTTTTTCACCAATTAAATCTTTATATTTATTTTCCATATAAATCACCTAACTTTTATTATATAATATTTTAACTATTTTCATTATTTTTTAATATTTCAATTAAAGAGATTGCTTTGATATCTTTAATTTTATTTGCTTGAATATACTTTATGTCAAGTTTTTTTAATCTTTCAATATCACTATCATTTAAAACATCTGTGATAATTAAGCCCGTATTATAGTATTTTAAAAACTCATTTAAATGTTTTAAATAACACTCTTTTTTATCGGTAAAATTACCAAGCTTATAATAAAGCGTATTTATCTGATAGTTTATGGCAAACTTTAAATCATTAGTATCAACCGCAATTCCTTCATCAATTAAATCTTTAATTATTTTATCATAGACAAAAGCTGGGATATTCTTGCCATCTACCTTAAGTCTTATTAAATCATAAGGGATCTCATTTTGCTTAATCTCATTTTCTAAGTACTCTTTAAAATTATATGATGAGAATGTCTCAAATGATATATTGATAATTATATTTATATACATGCAGCTTTCATCATATAATTTTTTTAAAAACCTTAAAGATTCCTTTAAAAGTGTTTTTTCATAATCAACTAATCGATTTCTTTTTTTAGCTATTTTTTTAATATAAGCAGGATCAATATTTAAATTTCTAACAGCAAGCACTGCCTCATAATAACTTCCCTGATTGGGATTTTTTAAATTAAGATATGGTCTTAAAAAAAGTTCAAGATTATAACTTGTGATAGCATCATTTAAATAATCAACTACCTTTTGTTCAAATACCTCATCCTCGTAGTATGAGAAGTTAAAATCCATATAATTATTATCTGGTTCAAGTTTTGCTCTTTGTTTAGTAATTTCTAAAAACTTAAGAATTCTTTCAATATTTTTAGTATCGGTTTGAACAGGATATCTTAGTGTTGAAATATATACTTTATATTTTTCATATTTAATACTATTTAAAATATAATCATTTAAAAATTCATTATACTTACCAATTAAACTACTAACGCTTCTTTGATCGTTTATTGGAATTATCAAAATAAATTCATTATATGATGCTCTATAAATATCCCCTGCTGTAAAAAAATTATCTGTTATTGTTACAAACTCTCTCAAATAATTTATAAGCTGCTCTTGGGTATATAATTCTTTAATTGATAAATCAATCTCGATTTTAATAAATGTCGCCTTAGAGTTTAAATACTTTGGAAATTCTTCATATAAATATCTTAGATTATAAATATTAAGTTCTAAATCTTTATTGGATTTATCCATTAGATTCATTATCTTTAAACTTGATTTAGTAATATCATAAAAGCTTGATATAACATATATTTCATTATCCTTTTTAATTGATACAAGCTTTTCCTTTATCATAATATCTTTATAATCGTACTCTAATTTAATCTCACGATTTTCTTTTTCCATTAAATACGAAATACTTTTTTTATACTCGTAGATATACTCTGGATTTAACCCTTCGTAAAATTTTTCAAAATTATAATCTTCATCGATTCCAAGCAAAGACTTTGCGCCTTTTGAGTATATTGTCTTAATTTTAGAGTAGTATCTTATTTTTAAAAATGAGCTTTCCAGTATATCGTTTAAAAACTTATTCTCGGTAATAATTGTTTTTTCATTAAATTCTGTAATTAGTTTATTGTAAATTATTCTAGATAAAAATAAATAATCATAATAAAAATCAAGAGCCTCATTTAATTCTGTAAAAGCTACTTGATATACCCCTAAATCTCCAAGAGGATAAGTTATTATTGCATTTATATTTTCAGGAAAATTGCTATCAGTTTGTATGTCTAATAAATTTTTAAAATCTTCTTTTTTATAAATTCTTGGCTCATTATAATCAATTGCCTTTTTAAGAAAATAATTATCAGTTAGATTTATATTTATTTTTTTATCGTATAGTCTTTCAAGCTTATAAAAATATAAACTATTATCATTAAGATAGATAAGCTGACTTGATGATCTTATGTGCGAGTCTGCATATATTAAAAGCGTTCTAAAATAATCTCGCAACTTTTCAGTTATTTTAATGTTAAAAGAAAAATTCCATATATCAATAATTTTACTAATTAACTTTGTCTCATCTTTTACCTTAATTGCAATATCGCTAGTACTTGATTTTTTTAAATCATCCTTTATTAAACCGGTTTTACTGCTATCAAGGTTTTTATTATCCTTTTTAACTTTCCTGCTTTCTAGCTGTTTTTTCCTTGATAGGAGCATATTTAACTTTTTTAAATAACTATCTTTTAGGTAGTTGTTATTTAAATTAGCATATAAAATATGGCAGTTTTGATAAAACAAAATTAAAAGATCAATATCATCATCTTTTAAATTAGCAGTTGCCTCTGCTTCATAAATACTCGCCTTTCTAAAATTATTTAAGCTAATTTCAATTAGCATTAAATAAAGATATACTAAAAAATTATTATCAGCATTTTTTCTAGCCTTTAAAATTTCTTCTTTAAGCTTGTTAAAATCTTTAAGCATATAAAGAATGTAAAAAGATAATTTATAAAACTTACTTTTAGTTACATTTTCAAGTAAAACTAAATTATTGTATGAACTTATAAAATCTTGATTTTTAATATCATCTTTAACAATATCAAAAAGGTACTCTTTTTTAATATTAACTGGCAATTCGCAATTTACAACTTGTCTTATTTTGTCAATATACCTCTCGCCTTTTTCTTTTAATATTAAAATATCATAGTAAACTGCCTTATATAAATTATCGCTATCTGAATAAAGTTTAAATTTTTCAATCATCTCATAAGCCATTTGATAATCTTTAAGCCTAATAAGCGCTTTAATTAAATTCTCAATTATTAAAGCCTTTTCAACCCCATTAAATTCTTTAAACTTATCTAAGTATAAATTAGTATCCATGACTAATTCATTTAAATTATTAAGTTTTAGATAAACCTCCTGCAAAAACAAAAAAACATCAGCATAATCTTTTAATGTAAGTGATGTTTGTAAAAAACTTTTCGCAATCGATATTGCTTGTTTTGTTTTATCTAAATTTAAAATTTCTTTCTTTTGCACAATTTTTAATTCTTTCTAATAGATTTTCTAAATAGCTAAAAAAAGTATTAGCTATCAATTCAAAATCAACCCCAAGGTTTATATTATCATTTTTCTTGATTCTTGCAACTAAATACCAGCGAGTAATTTCAAGGGATGCTGCAATATATGTTTTTAAATACTTTAAATTATCAGCATCTTTTTCAAAGTATAATTTAACAATATCAAAATCCTTTAAATTATTTAAATTTAAATCATTATAAAGAGATGCTATCTCATAGTAAATTGCTCCTTTAAGGGCATATTCAAAATCAATAAGATAGTATTTATTATCAGTTGATCTTACAATATTAGATAGTTGTAAGTCATTATGAATTAAATAAGTCTTTTCTTTTTTAAGATATTTTTTATAAAGTGAAAAAATAATCTTTTTAATATCATAATATCTTTTAGGAAAATCAGATAAAGATTTTTGCAATTTATTTATCTTTTTACATAAATTCTCTTTTTCTATTTTCCATGCTGGTTTAATGGAATTTAATCTTTTAATAGTTAATAATACCTCTTTTAAATCATTTGTATTTAAATTAGAAATATTATTTAATGATTCCCCTTTGATATAACTTGTTATTTTTATTCCGCTTTTTACATCAAAATAAATTGTATCTCCTGTTATTTGAGAATTTTTTATTTGATTAAGTATGATTGCCTCATTTTTTCTTTTTAAATACTTACTAGAATTTTTCGCAGGAATTCTTAAAATATATTTTTTATCTTTTATTTTAATTAAAAAGGTATGATTGCTCATACCACCATTAATTTTTTTTATAATACTAAAATCATTGATTCCTATTTTATTTAAAATATCCTCGGCTTTTTTTATCTCATCATTCATTTTCGACAGTTTTTTTAATTACTTGAATATCATTTTTAGAGTTTATATTAACCATTAGATATTCTTTATTTTGTCTAAAAAGTCCAGGAGAAAGGTATAAAACATTTGATTTTTTAAAGATTGCTTGCTCTTTAACATGTCCATAAATACAAATATCAGCACGAAGTTCATATGCTTTTTGCTCAACAAAATCAGTCCCAAAATTAGTTGCTTCTTTACTTCCATTTATTAAAAGTATCTTAGCACCTTCAATTTCAAGAAGTCTCATATATGATTGAATGTCTTGAGAATCATCTTCTCCTCTAACTGAAATTATTGAATTTTGTTTTAATATCGCATCAGGATATCCGCTGTTTCCGCAATCAAGTTGTAAGTCAAAAGTCTCGCTCTCACGAACGAATTTTAACAAATCGCTATCAGCTTCAATATAAGATGTAAGTAATAATCTCACACTAACCACTCCTAACTAATATTATATAACATTTTATAAATTTAAATCTTTTTTTAATTTATTAGAAATAGTAGAAATTTTATCATATGAAACAGTAAAGTTAGTAAATCCCTCTTCTACTAATTTTTTAATATTTTCATACTTTGATGACATTACTCCGCAGATTTTAGTTTTCACACTAATTGCATCTGCTCTTTTTTTAATTTCTTTTAAAAAACTAATAAAAGCCTCATTTAAATAAATATGATCATAATCAAATTTAGGGTCATCCCTATTTATGAAAAATATTGATTTAATTAAATCATTGGTTCCAATTGATATAAAATCAATTACTCCCTCATATTTACCAAGCTCTAGCGCTGAGATAATTACCTCAACCATAATTCCTATTTTGATATTTCTAGGATTAAATTTATAATTATGTTTTTTTATTATCTCGGAAATTATTTCCCTAACTTTAATAACTTCATCAACAGATGATACCATCGGAATTACTATATTTAAATTAGAATCACTTTTCAAATTATAAGCTGTAAGGATTGCATCTAGTTGGTTATAAAATATTTTATAGTATTTATCTATTAGTCTAATTCCGACTTTATTAAATTTTAAATCGCTTTCATCAATATTAAAATAAGGTACTTGTTTATCTAAACTAAAATCAAATAGCCTTATGGTAAGACTGCTTGGATATGCCGCGTCTAAAACTTTTTTATATAAATTTACCTCATCTTTAAATGAGGGTTTTTTTGAAAAATTCATATATAAAAGCTCAGTTCTAATCATACCTATTGGCTGACCTTTTATTATATCAAGATATTTTTCATCAACACAATCAATTTCTAAATTTATTTTATCTAATTCTTTTAATGATAAATTCTTATCTGATTTAATACTTGATGTATCAGATACTAAATTTATATCAGGATTTATCTTTATAAGATTTTTCTTATCTCCAATTAAAAGATAATCGCCATCTTTTATTTTCTTTATATCATAATTGGTAATATAAGGGACTCCTAAAGATTTTAAAATAATTGCAGAATGAGATGTTACCCCTCCAATTGATGAGATAACTCCTTTTAAATTCTTGCCCTTATACTTTGATATATCAGATGGAAAAATTTCATTTGCAACAAGTATATAAGGATGATTAGGAATTTCTTCATTTTCATAGTTAATTAACTTATTTATAAGCTGTCTTTTAACATCTATTAAATCGGTTGTTCTTGCCTGTTCTAATTTATTATTTGTTAGTAAAATATCAATATACTTCGAAAAAATTAAATTTATACTATAAATTGCTGAACAGTTACTTGAGATTTTTTCTTTTATCTCATCTATAAAAATTTCATCTTCTAAAAAAGCTAAATGGGTATTTATTATATCTTTCTCATCTTCAGATTGGGTTTTTTTAATAACTTGCGCAAAATCCTCCTTTAAAGAATCAAGCGCCTTTTTAAAATTATCAAGTTCTAACTCTTTATTTTTAACAATTATATTAGAGACAATTTCCTTATTATCTTTAATAATAAATGCTCTACCATATGAGATTCCACCAACAATTTGCTTTTCCTTAAATTCCTTCATATTTCACCATCCTATAAAATATAAATATAATTCTTACAAGATTTAACCCTATTATATTTATTATACCATTTTTTCACACAATTTTACAGCCATTATTTTTAGTTTTATATTATTTAATTTTTAAATATTCTAAAAATGGTAAAATAGATTTAACTATGAAAATAACAAAAAGAGAGAAAACTAAAAAAGTAATTATTAAAAACACATCAATCGGTGGAAAAAATGATTTAGTAATTCAAACAATGTGCAAAAATAAAACTTCCAACTATCAAGATGTAATAGATGAAATTTTAGAATATGAAAAATTAGGCTGTGAAATAATTAGAATTAGCATCCTTGATGAAGAAGATGCTAATGCTATTAAAATAATTAAGGAAAAAATAAATATTCCTCTTGTTGCTGATATTCACTTTGATTATAAGCTTGCTATTTTATCAATTTTAAATGGCGCTGATAAAATAAGAATAAATCCTGGAAATATCAAAAATACCAATAATCTTAAAAAAATAATAAATGCCGCTAAAGATAAAAATATTCCAATTAGAATTGGCATAAATACAGGCTCGCTTAATTATAAAAATGTAAAAGATATTATCCGTGTTATGCTTAAATATATTAAGATATTTGAAAATGAGAAGTTTTATAATTTAGTCTTATCTATTAAATCAAGCGATCTTGATATTTTATATAAATCTAATATCATGCTATCTAAAAAAACTAAGTATCCCTTGCATATTGGATTAACTGAATCAGGCGATTTAATAAGCGGGATAGCAAAATCTAGCATCGTCCTTGATAAGTTAATAAAAAAAGGAATTGGCAATACTATTAGAGTAAGTCTTCCTGGAAAAAGAGAAAATGAAATAAGCGTGTGTAAGACTATTATTTCATTAAATAATATTAAAAAATATCCCGAAATAATTGCATGTCCTAGTTGTGGTAGAAATAATCACGATATGAAAGAGGTTCTAGATTTTGTAAAAGACTATTTAAAAAAAGAAAATAAAAATATTAAAGTTGCAATTATGGGATGCATCGTAAACGGTATTGGTGAGGCAGGACAAAGTGATATTGGAGTTTTTCCAAAAGGCGACAAGTTAATAATTTACAAAGATAACCAATACCTAAAAAGTGTATCATCCAACACTGATGCAATTGCTGAGATAAAAAAACTAATTGATAATTTTAAAGGTGATTAAATTGATATATATTTTATATAATCCTCTTGCAAGAAATTGCTCAAAAAATAAAAATATACTAAAATTTAAAAAAATAGCACAAAAAAAGTTTAAAGATGAACAAATAACTTTTTTAAATATTTTAAAAATCGAAAATCCTAAATTCTTTTTAGATAGTATAACCGAGTCAGATAAAATAATCATAGCGGGTGGCGATGGAACATTAAATGCCATTTCAAATAATGTGAACTTTGATGAATATAAATTTGATAATATCTACCTTATTAAAGCTGGCACAGGGAATGATTTTTTTAAAAGCCTTGAGATAAAAGAAAAGATAGTTAACATCACAAAATATTTAAAGAATCTACCAAAGATAAAAATAGGCAATAAAGAATATAAGTTTTTAAATGGTGTAGGAATTGGTCTTGATGGTCTTATCTGTCATTATGTTTCAGATTTAAAATTAAGAAAGACAAGAAATGTATTTTTTAAATCTGCTATTAAAGCATTCAAAAATCATAAACCATTTGATTTAGATTTTAAAATTGATGAAAAAGAATACCATTTAAAAAATGTAAGACTTTGCTCGGTGATGAACTCTAAATACTATGGTGGCGGAATGAAAATTTCTCCTAACTCCGATAGAAATAATTCTTATCTTGATATTATAATAATTAGCGACATAACAAAAAATGCTCTTCTTTTTAACTTTCCAAAAGTTTATAAAGGAAAACATCTGGGATTAAAATATGTAAAATTTTTAAAAGGAAATAATATCGAAATTAAAAATAATTCTGAGTTTATTCAAGTTGATGGCGAATCATTTGAATCGGAGAAAAACTTAATAATTACTAAAATAAAGGGGCTGTAAAGAAACAAAATAAAAATTGTTTCCTACAGCCTTTTTTTCTTG
>CAUUCL010000012.1:0-29727 GCA_963543845.1 uncultured Acholeplasmataceae bacterium | reverse complement strand
GGCGAATATTATAGTCTTGAATTGTTATTTAGGCTCTAGTTCAAAGTTTATGGTCACGGTAGAATTGGTCCTCCTTCGCTCACACTAATTGTGTGGGCTTTTTTTGTGCCTCAAGCTTGAGGCACAAAGCCTGGTTTTTAGGAAAAAGGAGATTAAAAGGTGTTTTTCAAAGGAGGATATTATGGAGTTTAAAAAGACATAAAGTAGATAAATTTATAAGCGTATCACTTGAATTTACGCTTTGATTTTTTGAATAAAAATCAATAAATTTTTCAAGTAGAAGGAGAGACAAAATGGACTTTGAATTTTTTTATGAAAATGAAGCTAATCAATATCAATACTATGTAATACCCAAAGAGTTAATCATAAATGTGGCGTTTGAAAAGCTATCACTTTCGGCTAAATTTATCTACTTTATGTCTTTTTAAACTCCATAATATCCTCCTTTGAAAAACACCTTTTAATCTCCTTTTTCCTAAAAACCAGGCTTTGTGCCTCAAGCTTGAGGCACAAAAAAAGCCCACACAATTAGTGTGAGCGAAGGAGGACCAATTCTACCGTGACCATAAACTTTGGACAAGAACCATATTTTTTTAGTGTTTTTTGTGATATAATTAATATATCAAAAAAAGATAAAAAGGAGACGATGATAAAAAATGAAAAAAGCATTATTTTTATTACTTGCAACACTTTCTCTTGGTGTTTTATTTGCATGTGGCAAAGGAATTCCTAATGAAAGTATTGTAAATAAAGAGTATGTAAAAGAGGCGTTAAAACATAAAGAAACTGTTTCGAAGCCTATGAAAAATGACAAGATTAAGGGTAAGTTAATTCGTGAAAATGGTGAATATCACCTTTATAAAAAAGGTAATGAATTATTCCTTGCTCATATTAGTGGAAAAATGGTTGAGATTAAAAACTTGGACTTTAATGATACTGACTATGAAGTTTCAAATTTAGGAAATAAGGAGTATCTATATATACGTGATAAGAAAAACAATATAGATCTTATTTACTCTTTTTTAACAGGTGAAAAACTTCTAGAGTTAAAAGACCAAGAAGTTATAGATGGCAATACAGTAGTTTACCTTAAAGAATTTTTTTATAAATCAATTACTGTAAAGGTGCATCATACAGACAAAGTAACTAAATACTATTTTGAAAATTTTAGAATAGTTGAAAGACCTACTCAAGAAATTAAAAAAATTGATATAGATAAAGCTGAAGAAAGCATTAAATACTACAATGATAATGGAGAATTACACGATATTATAAAACTTCCATTTCTTGATTATAGAGCAGAAAATGTAAATGCTTATGAGTTAGAAAACAAAAATTTATTTATCCAAACATATCGTGAGGTTGAATTAAACAATACTGAAAAAGGAACTGATCTTACATATGATTACTACTATGAAAGATCTGGTAAGATTGTAAGAGTAAGACAAAGACAATATATCTACGATTACAAGAAAAAAGAACTTAAACAAATTCATACTGATTATACAATTAACAGGGTTATCGCAAATACTAAAGATGAGGTAACTAATCTTAAAAAATATAACAATAGTGTTTCAAATATTGCATCATTTCAAAAAATCAATCCAAAGACTAAAGAAAGAGAAGATAAACTTTCTCGTGCCACAATTGATAACTTCGGAAATATAAAAAAATATTTAAATACTGAATATGAACTAATTTATTCATCAGAAAATGTCTACTATTTAAACTATTTTAACTCTGAAGGAATTAGAACAGTCGGAAAAAATTCAGAATTTTTCGAGGGAGCAAATAGCAGAATTTATCAAGTTATTGCTAATAGATATCTTGCTCTTAGAAGCCTTGCAAGAGTAAATAAATCTGATAGACAAGATATCATTGATTTATATGACCTTGCTGAGAATAAATACATTTTTAAAAACTACCAAGTTATTAGCTATGCTTCTGAAATTTCACTACTTTTAAAAAGTGATAAAGGTGAATATTATTTCTTTCATAATGGAAGTTTAAAAAAAGTTGATGGCAAACTTGATTTTGTTTCTAATATTGATTATTCAAAAGGATCATTTATAGCATACTTTAAAAAAGACAACATTATATCCGTTTATAATTTATTCGGTGATTTAGTATCTAAATACGATAGCACTCAAACTCAAGACTTTGATTTAAAGGCAAGAAATAGTAAAACTATTGTAAATAAAAATAATACTACAACTACTTATTATTTTTTTGAGGTAACCTATAAAAAATTAGTTGATGGAACGCCTACTGAAGTTCAAGAATTTTTCTTCTTTAACAGAACTATAAGTTCCTTAGATGCTATATTTTAAGGAGGCAATTTATGAAATTTAAAAAAATATTTTTAGGTATTTTAGCCACTCTTTCTATCTTTACATTTATTGGCTGTAAAAAAAGTCAAAATGAAAAAGAAACTATTGAAAAAATTAGACAAGATATACTAAAGAGTGAAAGATTTAATATTAACGATTTTAAATCGGCACAAAAAAAATCTTACATAAAAAAAGTAAGCGCTAATGAATTTTTAACAAGTGATAAAGATTTATATAATGATAATGAACTATTATATGAATTTGATAATGAAAATAAAAAACATATATTCCGCAATATAATAAATAGAAAACAATTTGATTTTGATTCTGAGAAATTTACTATTGCAAATTATGTTGCTGCTAATTACATTCTGCTTTACGATAAAGATAACAAATACTATTTTGTAAGTAAACTTGATGGAAAAATTCTTTTAGAAATTAAAGATGCAACACTTTCATCTAATCCAGATAAAAATAAAATTACTCAAAAAAATAAAATTTCTACTTACAATCGCCAATTTGTAGATTTTGTAAAATCTCATAACGAGAGTACTCATGATGTAAAATACTACTACTTTCATAATTTTGAATTAGTAAAAGATGTAGAAAAATTCAAAAAAGACATATTCGAAACTGAGAAAAAAGGTCTAAATGTTAGATTCAATACAAGCAATGCTACTATTAGTGTAGATGGAAAATTTTATGATTTTATAAATTTTAATTCCCAAATTAGTGGTTATCACGTACTTGAAAACAATAATATCATATTTAAATCAGCCAAAAGACTAATGGCAAATTTTAATATAAATAAAAATAACAACGATATAAAAAATTATTATATCGAAAGAGATGGTAATGCTTATTTATACCATACGTACTTATACGATTTTAAAAACAAGCAACTTAAAGAGATCAACCTTCCTTTCATGATTGAAGATGTTTTTAAAAATGAAAAAGACTCAGAAGGAAAATTAACATTTTCTAATAGTAAAATTAAAAATTTAGTCTCAATTAAAATGATCGATCCTGAAACTAGACAACTTGCAACTGCAGATTTAGTTGTAGCCGATAACTACTTTAAAAATATAATTAAAGTAACTACTAGAACACCATATGAAATGAATAAAGTTGCTGAGAATAGATACTTAGTTAGAGAAGAAGCTAACTACTCTCTAATTGATAAAAAAGGAAATGTTATAAGAAACTTCCCAGATAAAAATGTGGTAGCTGTTCACAATCAATATCTAGTTGTGAATAACTCTGGTAAACCTATTAACAATACTAACTATAAAGTTGATATTTATGATTTATTAGAAGGAAAATATATTGCTAAAAATTATTATCTTGCAAAATCTTTAACTGGTATTGAATTGGAAAAAAATGTCTTTTACAATGAAAACTATGAACCTGTTTTATTAGTAAATAATTCTAAAAATCCTTTCGTTAAAGTTAAAGGTAAAATATGGTCTCATAAAAACCTTCCACTATATAGCTTTACAGATGGCACTAATTTATACTTATACCATAGAACTGGTCAGCTTATAGCAGAAATTCCAGATTTAAATAAATTTAAAACATATTATTTAAATTATTCAACTTTTTCAAATCCATCAGATCCTTACTCTGACTATACTAATTACACTTTAATTAAATATACATCAAGCGATAATAAACATCACTATATTATATTTAAACAAGAAGTGTCTTACAAACTTGAAAAATAATTTAAATATCCCAAATGCAATTTTGCATTTGGGATATTTTTAATCATAGCAAAAAGGCTGTAGAGTGTCTTAAAATCTACAGCCTTTTGATTATTTTTTTTGAAGGACTAAATTATTATTTGAATAAGATATTATATATTTATCTTTAATTTTTAACTCTCCACTTATTATTTTATTTGCAATAAATGTTTCTACTTCTCTTTGAATAAATCTTTTAATAGGTCTTGCGCCATATGATATATCAAAAGCCTTATTTAAAATATAAGTTGTTATATCGTTTTTAAATTCAATTACATAATCATCTTTTTTTAATTTACTAGATAATTCATCAAGCATTTTATTAACTATCTTTTCTTGGATATTCTTTTCAAGTGGATTAAATAATACAATCTCATCGATTCTATTTAAAAACTCTGGCTTAAAGAAGTTTTTTACAAGTTTTTTAACTTCATCATTTTTATCCTTGCCACTTCCGAGTAAAATATCAGAACCAAGGTTTGAAGTCATAATTATAATAGTATTTTTAAAATCAACTACTCTTCCTTGTGAGTCTGTTAATCTTCCATCATCTAGAACTTGCAATAAAAGATTAAATACCTCGGGATGAGCTTTTTCAATTTCATCAAATAATATAATTGAATAAGGTTTTCTTCTAACTGCTTCAGTTAGCTGGCCACCCTCTTCATAGCCAATATATCCAGGAGGCGCACCTACAAGACGAGTCGCTTGAAATTTTTCCATGTACTCACTCATATCAATTCTTGTAATTTGCCTTTCATCGTTAAATATCTCGCTTGCAAGAGCTCTTGCAACCTCAGTTTTACCAACTCCAGTAGGTCCTAGAAAAAGAAAACTTCCGATTGGTCTTTTAGGATCTTTAATACCTGCACGTTGTCTTATGATGCAATCGCATATAACTTTTATTGCATCACTTTGACCAAGAACTCTTTTTTCAAGATTTGATTTTAAGTTTACTAATTTTTCTCTATCACCTTTAGCAAGTTTTGTAACAGGAATTCCTGTTGCCTTAGAAATTACTTTTAAAATTTCTTCGTCATGAACTTCCTCTTTTAATAATTTATTTTCTTTATTTAGCTTTTCAAGCTCAGCTAATCTTTTTTCAAGGTTTGGAATTATATCATATTGAATTTTGGCGGCTTTTTCAAAATCACCATTGTTGTAAAAATTTTCAAGTGATTTCTTTTCGGATTCTAAATTATTTTTAATATCTTTTAGCTCTTTTAAATTATTTTTTTCCATTTCCCAGTTTTCTTCAAGTTCTTTTTCATTGGCCTTTAGTGGCTCGATTTCACCTTTTATTTTTTCAAGCCTATGTTTACTTTTTTCATCTTTTTCTAATTTTAAAGCCGTCTTTTCGATTTCTAAATTCATTATTTTTCTTTTAATATCATCTAACTCTTGTGGCATTGAGTCTATTTCCATTCTAACAGATGCACATGCCTCATCAATTAAATCAATAGCTTTATCTGGCAAAAACCTATCACTTATATATCTGTTTGATAAAACGGCCGATAAAACAAGAGCACTATCACTTATTCTTACACCATGATGAGCCTCAAATGCACTTTTTAGGCCTCTTAAAATTGAGATAGTATCTTCAACAGTTGGCTCTGATACAATAATTTTTTGAAATCTTCTTTCAAGCGCTTGATCACTTTCAATATATTTTCTATATTCATTTAAAGTTGTAGCACCAATAAATGCAATTTCTCCCCTTGCAAGCATTGGCTTTAATATATTTGATGCATCAAGTGCACCAGAACTTCTACCAGCTCCAACAATATTATGGAGTTCATCAACAAATAAAATGATTTTCCCATCGGATTTTTTTATCTCATCTAAAACGCCTTTTAATCTTTCCTCAAACTCTCCCATATATTTGGCACCAGCAAGAAGGCTTGCGATATTTAGCTCATATATTATTTTATCCTCAAGGTTTATAGGTACATCTTTTTTAGTTATTCTTATAGCAAGACCTTCTACAATCGCAGTTTTACCAACACCTGGCTCACCTATTAAAACGGGATTGTTTTTAGTTCTTCTAGAAAGCGTTTTTATAACTCTTCTTATTTCCTCATCTCTACCTATAACATTTAAAATTTTACCTTTTAAAACCTCCTCGTTTAAATTTCTACCATATTTTTCTAGAATGTTTTCTTCATTTTGACCTCTCATTTCCATTTTAATCACTCCTTTTAGCACTCTCACTATTAGAGTGCCAATAATATTGTAGCACTTTTATTTTCATTTGTCAAGATTATGTTTTGGGTTTATCCTAATTTTTTGATTTATGTTTTAAGATTCATATATAAAAATAACGCCTTAACTTTTTCTTATAAAAAATTAAGGCGTTCATAAATTCAAAAACTACATTTCTAACTTCTTAAAAATAATTACTTTTTATTTAATTTATTAAAATTAGGCTTATACATTCTAGTTTTATCTGCTACAAATATAGGGTTTGTAAACTCTCCTGGCTTTGTATTTTCTAACTCTTCTCCTACAACGCAAATTTTAGAATCAATTGTATCTATATACCATAAAATCATTGCCTCAGCCATTTGAGGTTTTTTAGGAGAACCAAAATTCGGAATACCATGATGAGATAAAATTAGATGTTTTAAGCATAATACCTCTTCAGTATTATCATATCCAAGTTCCTTAGCAATTTTATCTATCTTAACTATTCCCATGTTGATATGTCCTAAAAGCTGACCTTCTATTGTATACTCACCATCAACTCCAGTTATCTCATTTACCTTTTCAATATCATGAATTATAACTCCACCAATAAGCAAATCATTATCTAAAAATTTATATACCTTCAAAATTTTTTTAGCCATTTCCATCATAGTATGTGTATGATATAATAACCCACCAATATATGCGTGATGGAACTTTGTGCCTGCAGGATGAGTTATAAACTTATCCTCATACTCAGTATATATTTTTAAAACTACATCTTTTATTATTTTATTTTTAAACTTATTGATTTCTTCTTTAATATCTATATTTAACTTTTTTAAATCAACAGGGGCCTTTTCAAAAAAGTTTGAATAGTACTTATAAACAAGCTCTTTATCAGAAAATTCAGTAATATCTAAAACCTTATTGGAAGTAAAATATAATTTATCCTTTTCGGGCTTTTTATCAACACTACCAGAAAATTCATATATTCTAGATTTATCTATTTTTAAATCCTTAGGAATAATAATATTAAACTTTTGTCCGTCTTTATCTATAACGTCGACGTTTTTATAAAGATTTGTCTCATTTATATTATCAACCTTACCAATAATTTTAAATTCATCGTTTTTATTATATTTCATGAATATCACCTTTTAAACTTTCTATGATATCTTCTTTTTTATTTTTTACTCTATTATATAAAATATCTTTTACAATTTTATCCTCGACATCCTTAACCCAAGGACCGGCTTTAATTTTGAAGTGGCTTATTATTTCTTCGTTTTTAATATTTATATCTTTTCTGCATCTTATAGGCAAGTTAGAATCTAAATCTTTTATTAAATCCTCATCCATGAAAAATTCATCAAGCCTAAAGTTTTTAAGTATTTTATTATAAATTAGCACTCTGTCAATTCCATACTTATATAAAAGATATGAGCTAATCGGAGTTTTATTTTTAAATAAATCTCTATAAAGCATAAACTCTCTTATCTCTTTATTTGAGAATTTAAAGTCATTTATAATATTGCTGTTTTTAATATATGCTCCGATAAAAAACAATTCATTGTAAAAGTAGATTTTATTTTTATCCATATAATTAAAAAAATCTATAAAAGATGGCATATCAAGTTTTGATTTAATTATATAGGATATTGCCTTATCTAAATATTTACCATTAGACATTTTTCTTAATTCTTGCAAAACTCTCTCACTTGCAATATTTTTAGTCTTATCTAAATTATTACAAATTGCTTTAAATGTCTCCTCATCAATTGAAAACCCTAATTTAGACACAAAATAAAAAGCTCTAAAAATTCTCAAAGCATCCTCGTTAAAGCGAGTGTTAGGATCTCCAACAGCCTTTATAACTTTATTTTTTAAATCAGGCATTCCATCTACAAAATCATACACCTTAAGGTTTTCATCAAGCATTAAAGCATTTATTGTAAAATCTCTTCTCTTAGCATCTTCACTTGGAGTTTTGGCATATTTTATCTTGCTTGGTCTTCTCGAATCAAGATAGTCAAAATCTTCTCTAAAAGTTGTAACTTCAAATTTTCTTTTTTTATAACTTATCGTAACAGATCCAAACTTTAAACCACTAGGATATGATTTAAAAATCTTTGATACCTCATCTGGCGTTGCGCTTGTTGTAATATCTATATCATTAGCATTTATGCCCAAAAGATAATCTCTTACAGCTCCGCCTACAATATAAGCATCATATCCATTTTCCTTTAATTTTTTAATAACTTCAATTGCTATTTTTATTTTAATCACATCTTATATCTTTTTTATTATTATAGCATATTATATATTATATTTTCCTTTAATAAGGCTTAAAAATAGACTTTTTATAGTTTAATAATTTTGTAAAAAGAGCATATTTTGGTATAATATTATAATATCATAAAGGGGGTAATTATGTATAAAGAATTATTAAAAAAAATTAAAAAATATAACAAAATAATTATTACAAGACATAGAAATCCCGACATGGATGCAATTGGTTCACAAGTTGGTTTAGGTGAACTTATTAAACATAATTTTAAAGATAAAAATGTTATCTACACAGGAGATAGCAACAAAATGGATTTTGAGAATCTAATGACCGCAATAAATCCAGATGATTATAAAGATGCTCTTTTAATTGTATGTGATGTTGCCGTTAAATCAATGATAGCTGATTTAAATTATACTCTTGCAAAAGAAGTCGTTGTTATTGATCATCATAAAAATGATTGTGATTTAGAAAACGTAAGTTTAAAAATAGTTGATACAGAAGCCGAGGCTGCCGCTTTAATTGTCGCTGATTTTGCAATTAGCGAGAAATTAAAAATAAATAAAATGGCTGCTGATTACATGCTTTTTGGAATAATAACCGACAGTGGTAGATTTCAATATGTAAAAAACGCTGCTAGATTATTTGAAGTAGCTACGGTATTATCTAAAGCAGGTGCCGATTGTAAAAGTCTTTATTCATGGCTTTATGTTGAAAGCCTTGCTGATAGAAAATTAAAACTTGCATTTGAAAATAAAATTGTATACGATGAAAATATTGCATATATAAAAACTACTAAAGAAGAAATATTAAAATTAGATAATGTTGATATATTTAAAATATCTCGCGGAATGACTAATTTAATGTCTGGGATTGATGAGATTAAAATCTGGGCTAATTTTACATATAACCCAGGAAAAGATAAAATCGATTGTGAGTTTAGATCAAGAGATATAAGTATTGTTGATATTGCTAAAAAATATGGTGGTGGTGGGCATGATAATGCTTGCGGTGCCTCTGTTGATGATTTTAATGTTGTAGAAAATATAATTAAAGATTTTAAAGCTTTACTAAAAAAAGGAGAATAATATGAAAGCAGAGTTAAATATAATACTTGAAAAAATAAAAGAATACGATGACATTTTAATTTTTGGTCATATTCGCCCAGATGGAGATTGTCTAGGTTCACAATTTGGACTTTATGATATTATTAAAACAACTTGGCCTAAAAAACATGTTCACGTTGTAGGACAAAGCAGTGATTATGTTGCCTTTTTAGGTCAACCTGAATCAGTTCCTGAGTATGTTTATAAAAATGCTTTAGGAATTGTTGTTGATACTGGTAGTGCTGATAGGATAAGCGACCCAAGGTATAAATTATGCCGTGAACTTATAAAAATCGATCACCATCACCCAGTTGGGACATATGGAGATTTTGTATGGGTTGAAGTATACTGGCCAAGTGCTGCCCAAATGATTGGATACTTTTACAAAATGTTTGATAATGAATTAAAAATTTCTCCAAAGGGTGCTGAGGCAATTTACACAGGAATTGTAACTGATACTGGTGGATTTAGATATCGCGGGGTTGATAATCTAACCCATAATATCGCTGGTCTTATGCTTTCTAAAGGTGCTGATGTTGAAATTATTAGCCAGTCTCTTTCTTTAGTTGATGAGAATATTGTTGACTTAAAAGGATTTGTTTTATCTAATATGGTTAAATGTGATTTTGGGTTTTTATATTTTGTAATTACAGCAGATATGCTTGAAACATATAATGTGACTTATGAAGCCGCTGCTAGCATGGTTGGTGAGATGGCTGGAATTAAAGGCTATCCTGTATGGGCTTTAATTTTAGAATATCCTAGTGAGTACCGTGTTAGACTTCGTTCAATGGGAACAGGTCCATCAATTCATAAAATAGCAGAAGAATTTGGTGGTGGCGGACATGATAATGCTGCAGGATTTTCTATTCCAAATTTAGAAGGCGGAATTAGAGATTTAAAATATGCTGTTAAAAGATTACTTGAAGATTATAAACCTTTTTAAGGTGATTAGAATTGATTAGATTATTTAAAAGTTTGGCGGATAAAGTTCCTGCCATGATTGAAAGAACTGAAGAATTAAAACTACTAAAAGGTGATGATTGGATATTTGCAATAATACTTCCTATTGCAATTATATTTTTGATTGCATTTTATGTTGGTTATGAAAGACAAAATGTCGGAAAAGCTGCTGGAATATCCGCTCATATCTTAGTAGGACTTGCAAGCACTGCTCTTGCTATAATGCAAAGACTAATGTTTATCTACCTTCAAAGAAAAGGTGGAATTGATGGTTCTGGTGGACAAAGAGTTATCGCTCAAATAGTTACTGGTGTATCTTTTATTGGAGCTGGTGTTGTTATGAAAAACGATAGGACAATTAAAGGAATTACAACCGCTGCAACTATTTGGACAATTGCTGCTCTTGGAATTATCCTTGGTTCTGGTTATTTAATCCTTGGCTCTATCATAGGAATAATTATTGTGCTTTTCATGTTGCTTAGAGATTTATTAAGAGGAGTAAATCCTTTTAAACCAACAAAAGAGCGAATCCAACAAATCAAAAAATACTCATTTACCAAAATTAATAATAACCATATCCTAACAACCGATGATGAAGATATTAAGGATATTGAATAATGGATAATATAATTGCGATTGCCTCACCAATAGGAACAGGGGCAATTTCGCTTATTAGAGCATCAGGAGATAGCGTAATTGAAGAATTTAGTAAAGTTTTTAAAGGAAAGAATTTAAAAACTCTTCCTAAAAATACTTTCACATATGGTCATATTATAGATAGTAAAAATAATATTATTGATGATGTTATTCTGCTTTTATACAATGCTCCAAACTCATATACTGGTGAGGATTTAATTGAGATAACTACTCATGGTGGAATTTTAAATACTGAAAATGTGTTAAATACCATAATTAAAAATACCTCAATTAGAATGGCAGAGCCTGGCGAGTTTACTAAAAGAGCATATTTAAATAATAAACTTGATATTATTCAGGCTGAATCTATTATGGCTTTAATAAACTCTGAAAATGAGAACTCCTTAAAAGTTGCAAGATGTGGTCTAGATAGAAAAATAAGTAGTAAAATTAGTAGTATAAGTAAAGACTTGCTTGATTTTTTAACTATGATTGAAGTTGATATTGACTATCCCGAATTTGAAAAACAGTCCTATGGCTTTGATAAATCAATAGAAATTTTAGATACTATTATTAAAAAATTAGAAAAGCTAAAAGATGAAAGCAAGAAAACATCAATTATTGCAAACGGAATAAATACTGCAATAATTGGTTTACCTAATGTCGGAAAGTCAAGTCTTTTAAATACTTTACTAAAAGAAAAAAGGGCAATTGTATCTAATATACCAGGAACTACTAGAGATATAATTAAGGAAAGTATCAACATATCTGGATTTAAAATAAATTTAATAGATACAGCCGGAATTAGAAAAACTGATGATGAGATTGAAAAAATAGGTGTTGATATCTCTACATCATGTATTAAAAAATCTGATCTTGTTATTTTAATTTTAGATGCATCTCAAAATGATTTAGAAAATAATTTAAAATTATTAAATCTTACTAAGAAAAAGCCTAGAATTATCTGCCTTAATAAAATTGATCAAGATAACATACTAGAGTTTAATAAGTTTAATCTAAGCGAGGATATAGTAAAAATATCAGCCCTTAAAAATAAGGGTATTGATGTTTTAAAGAATAAAATAGTAGAAAAGTTTAAATTAAATAAATTAAGTGAATCTGATTTTAGTAATTTATTTTCTAAAAGACAAATTAGTAAATTAGATAAAGCAATAAATTATTTAAAAGATGCTATTAAAAATATTAAAAGCGATTATGATTTAATTTTGCTTGCCTCAGATATTAAAAAAGCATATGATGTTATGCTTGAAATAATTGGAAAAGTATACGATAATGATTTAGAGAAAAATATATTTAAAAACTTTTGTTTAGGAAAATAGGAGATTATTATGAACTATGTTGCAATGTATAGAAAATATAGACCTAACAACTTTAAGAAAGTTGAAGGACAAAAAGTTGTTGTTACAACGTTACAAAACGCTTTGAAAAAAGCTACCATTGCGCATGCCTATCTTTTTTCAGGACCAAGAGGTACTGGTAAAACATCGGTTGCTAAGATTTTCGCAAGAGCTATAAACTGTGAAAATTCTATAAATGGCGATTGCTGTAATACATGTAAAACTTGTAGGGCGCTTCTTGAACCAACAATTTCAGATATTATTGAGCTTGATGCTGCAAGTAATAATGGTGTTGATGAGATAAGAGAGTTAAGAGATAATGCTCAATACTCACCAAGTATTGCTAAGTATAAAGTTTATATTATCGATGAGGTTCACATGCTTACAGTATCTGCTTTTAATGCTCTTTTGAAAATTTTAGAAGAGCCACCAAAGCATGTTGTATTTATTCTTGCAACCACCGAGCTTCATAAAATTCCTGCAACTATTATCTCGCGCTGTCAATGCTTTGAATTTAAAAATATATCTAAAAAAGAAATTATTAAAAAATTAAATGAGATAGCAAATTCTGAAAATATAAAAATTGATGAAGATGCTCTTACTTTAATTGCTGATATTGGATCTGGTGCACTAAGAGATTCTATAGGATTACTTGATCAGGTAATATCATACTCCCAAGGCACAATAACTAAAAATGATGTTTACGATGTATCAGGATCAATTTCTAAAAACGATTTGATTGATTTAATTCTTGCAATTGATAAAAAAGAATTATCAAAAGCTCTAATTATTATTGATAATTTACTTGAACAAGGAAAAGAGATATCTAAACTTATAAATGATTTAATACTACTTATAAAAGATATTCTTCTTACTAAAAACTTACAAAATCAAAATCCGCTATTACAAGATTTAGTTAAAATAAATCAAAATAAATTATTTCATTACGTAAATACATTAATTACCTTACAAAATGATATAAAATGGACAATACTAAAAAAATCTTATCTTGAGGTTGCTATTTTAAAAATGATGGATTATCTTGAGGTAAATAAAATTGACTATGAATCAAAAATTGATGAGCTAAAAGTTTTACTTGATGATGCAAATAAGAAAATACTTGAAACTGATGAAAAAATCAAAAATATAAATATAAAACCAGTAGAAGTTCCAAGCGCTACATATGTAAAATGCGAAAAAGAAAAACTTGTTAGCATAAATACAATAAATAGAATTCTTAACAATAGTGAAAAAACAAAGAGAATTAAAATTTCTGAAGAACTAAAAAAAGCAATTGAAAATGAAACAGATGAAGATTTTAAATCATTAGTATCTAATGTTGAAGTTGTCGCAACTTCAGTTAATTCATCACTACTATCTGCAACAAGTTTAAAAGTAGCTGAGTCTTTATACAAAGATAAAAATATGGAAAAGCTAAAAAGCATTATAAATTCTATTGATAAAACTCAGACTAATGTTATAATTATTAGTGCTAAAGAATGGACTATTTGCAAAGATAAATGGCAGGCACAATATAAAGCAGGAATAAAAAAGCCTATACTTCCTGAAATTGATTTTAGGCTTTATAAAAAATCTGACCAAAAATCTGCTAGTAAAAACGAAGAAGCAATAAAAGCATCACAAAAGTTATTTGGTGATGATATAAAAATAAAAATAAAGGAGAAATAATATGAATCAAGCAATGATAAATAAACTAAAGAAAATGCAACGTGAAATGGAGGAAACTCAAGAAAGTATAAACAAGACTGAGTTTTCAGAAGAATATCAAGGAGTAAAAGTTTCAATGCTTGGAACTCGTGAAGTTACAAGAGTTGAAATTCTTGATCAATCACTAACTGAGGATAAGGATATTTTAGAAGAACTTCTACAAATAGCTTTTAACTCATGTCTTAAAAAAATAGATAAAGAATTTGAAAGAGCTATGGCTCCATATACTAGCTTAATGGGTGGCTTTGGATTTTAATGTATCCTAAGAATTTTAGTGATTTAATTAATCATCTAAAAAAACTACCTGGAATTGGTGAAAAGACTGCCGAAAGATTAGCTCTTCATATTTTAAATAATTTTACAGGCGATAATTTAACTGACTTTTCTAATTCCATTTTAAAGTTAAAAGAACTTAAAAAATGTCAGGTATGTAATATTATGTCAGAAAGTGATATTTGCAAGCACTGCCAAAATACCAATTCATCTACTTTAATAATTGTTGAAAACTCAATTGATGCTTTTCAAATAATGAAAACAAACGAGTTTGATAATTTATTTCATATTCTAGGAAACTTAATTGATTATTCTAATGGATATGATGAGGAAAGTATTGATATTAACAAAATTATAAAAAGACTTAAAAATATTACCGAGGTAATAATTGCTCTTAATTCAACACTTCAAGGTGAACTTACATCAAAGTATTTAATAAATAAAATTAGTGAATTTAATAATGATATTAAAATTACTAAACTAGCAAATGGTCTACCTTTTGGTAGTGAACTTAAATACATTAGTAATGAAACTTTAAAAAGAGCTTTAGAAAATAGAATTACAATCCAAAAATAAAAACCTGCAAATTTCGCAGGTTTTTTATTTTACAGAGCCAGCCTTGCCCTTTTTAATATTTTCTAAAAGTTCTCTTTCAAGTTTTGAAAAATCAATTTGTTCCTTCTGATTTACCTTTTTCTTTTCAAGCATTATTTCATTTAAAAGATTATCAGACTCAGTTATATTCTTTCCTTTAGCAGCAATACTTGCAAGAAGAATTGCATTATTTTTATAAAATTTAAAAATCCCATTTTTATATGATATATACTCTTCTTTTTTATTTTCATATTTTACTTTCAAAAATCCTTTTTTACCAAGTAAAATAATCGGAACATGATCTTTTAAAACTCCAACTTCACCATCTTCATTTTTAAATTGAAGATATGTGCAGTCTTTATCAAGTAAAGTTTTATTATGCAAAATTACTTTTATTTTCATTATTTTATACTACTGTCAATCTTGATTGCTTTTTTCCTAGCATCTTCAATTGTTCCAACCATGTGAAATGCCTCTTCAGGCCATTTATCACATTCACCGTTTAAAATCATTTCCATACCTTTAATTGTATCTTTTACCTTTACATAAGAACCTGGTTGATTAGTAAATTGCTCCGCTACAAACATATTTTGTGATAGGAAAAATTGAACTCTTCTTGCTCTATGAACTACAAGTTTATCTTCATCAGATAATTCATCAATACCTAAAATAGCAATTATATCTAAAAGCTCATGATATCTTTGAATGATTTTTTGAACACTTCTTGCAATTTCATAGTGATGCTTTCCAACAATATTAGGATCTAGTGCAGTCGAAGTTGATGCTAAAGGATCAACTGCAGGATAAATTCCATTTTCAGTTAATTCACGGCTAAGATTAGTGGTTGCATCAAGGTGTGAGAAAACTGTTGCAGGAGCTGGATCAGTATAATCATCTGCAGGAACATACACTGCTTGAATTGATGTAATAGACCCTGATTTTGTAGATACAATCCTTTCTTGTAATCTTCCCATCTCAGTTGCAAGAGTTGGTTGGTATCCTACGGCACTTGGCATTCTACCAAGAAGCGCTGACACTTCTGAACCTGCTTGAACAAATCTAAATATATTATCAATAAATAAAAGTGCATCTTGTTTTAACTCATCCCTAAAATACTCTGATATTGTAAGAGCAGTTAAAGCAACTCTCATTCTAGCACCTGGCGATTCATTCATCTGTCCAAAAACAAGAGATGTATTTTTTAAAACTCCTGATTCCATCATCTCATTATATAAATCAGATCCTTCTCTTGTTCTCTCACCAACACCAGCAAAAACAGAAATACCACCACGGCTTTTAGCGATGTTATTTATTAACTCTTGAATTAAAACCGTCTTACCAACACCAGCACCACCAAAAAGTCCAATCTTACCACCTTTAATATATGGGGCAAGCAAATCAATTACTTTAATTCCTGTCTCAAGTATTTCCACTTCACTTTGAAGTTCAACAAACTCAGGAGCACTCTTATGAATTGGACGAAGGGGTGCACCTTTTAATGATGTACCATTGTCAATAGGTTCCCCTAATACATTTAAAACTCTACCTAAAACACCACGACCAACTGGAACTTGAAGAGGTGCATTAGTTCTTTTTACTTTTAAATTTCTTGAAAGTCCATCAGTTGATTCAAGCGCAATACATCTTACAATATTATCCCCTAAATGAAGAGCAACCTCTAAGGTAATTTCTACTTTATTAAAAGCTACCTTTAATGCCTCATTTATACTTGGTAATTCTTTTTCAAAGTAAACATCAACTACTGGCCCTTTAATTTGTTTAATTATTCCATCCATTCTAACTACCTCCCTTTGCTCCGTTTATCACATCTATTAACTCTGATGTAATTGATTGCTGTCTTTCATGATTGTATCTAAGCGATAATTTCTCTATTACTTTGCTCGCATTATCAGATGCATTTTTCATCGCCATCAGCCTTGCGCTATGCTCACATTTTTTACTATTTAAAAGTGCTCCATAGATTTTAGTTTCTAAGTATGTATAAATTAGTTTAAAAAATATTTCATCATACTTATTTTCAAATACAAACTCGCTTGCATGAACATCATTTTCATTAACTATTTCAAAAGGCAAAATAACTTCTTCAAAAGGTGAATATACAAATGCCTTTTCTTCTTTTTGATATATTATAGAAACTTTCTTTATCTCTTTTTCTTCATATATATTTTTAAATACCAAAGCTAAATTTTCAAAGTCAATTGTTTCAACATCATCATGATTAAATAAGATTTTATTATTTAACAAATTATATTTATTATCCCTAGCATAAAAAAATGCTTTCCTTCCAACTGCATAAATATATGAATTATTTTTATCTATCACACTCTTTTCAAAAAACTTAAACAGTTGTGAATGAAAATTACCAGCAAGCCCACGGTCACTTGAAATTAAAATATAGATACAAATATTATTTTCTTTTTTTATTTTATCATAGTTTTTAATATGTTTTCCGATTGCTAAAAAAATCTTTTCAAACTCATTTTTAAAGTTTTTAAAAGTATCTAAATTATCTTCAGATTTTTTTATCTTACTAGCAGATATCGAATACATCGCCTTTGTTATCTGACCTGTTTTATCGACTGCTCTTATTTGATTTTTTAACTTTTTTAAATTAGCCATTTACTTAATAAAAATCTTATCTATTTCCAAAAAGAAATTATTTAAAATTTCCTCACTTGGCAGTTCTCCTTTTTCTCTAACTGATTTACTTATTAAAATTCCTGTATCAGAAATTTTTAATTTTTCCTCGATAAAATTTGCATAATCTGATACCTTAGAAAGGCTTATTCTATCAAGAATTCCTTTATTTAATGCATATAATATTACAGCCTGATATTCAACGCTTTTTAAAATGTGGACATCTTGTTTTAATATTTCAACTGTCCTTCTTCCACGGTCTAATCTTTCTTGAGATTTTTGGTCTAAATCACTTCCAAATTGTGCAAAAGATTCAAGCTCACGAAAACTTGCAAGACTTATTCTAAGAGTACCTGATACTTTTTTAATTGCTTTAATTTGCGCTGAACCACCAACTCTTGATACACTAAGACCTGAGTTAATAGCAGGTCTTATTCCTGAATAAAATAGCTCATTTTCCAAAAATATTTGACCATCTGTAATTGATATTACATTAGTAGGAATATATGCAGATATATCACCTGCTTGAGTTTCAATTATTGGAAGTGCAGTAATACTGCCACCGCCTAATTCTTTACTTAGTTTTGCTGATCTTTCAAGAAGGCGTGAGTGAAGATAAAAAACATCCCCTGGATATGCTTCACGACCTGGTGGTCTTTTAAGTAGGAGTGAAAGCTCACGATATGCACTTGCGTGCTTTGATAAATCATCATAAACTATTAAAACATCCTCACCTTTTTCCATGAAATATTCAGCTAAAGCAACAGCTGAATATGGTGCAAGATATAACATAGTACTTGGTTTTGATGCACTCGCAGAAACAATTGTTGTATAACTTAGTGCACCTTTTTCAAATAACAAATTTCTAAGAGATGCTATTGATGATTCTTTTTGACCAATTGCACAGTAAATACACTTAACATTTTTATCTTTTTGATTTATTATTGTATCAATTGCAATAGTTGTCTTTCCTGTTTTTCTATCACCTATTATTAACTCTCTTTGGCCTCTTCCAATTGGGATAAGAGCATCTATCATCATAATACCTGTTTGAAGCGGTGTGTTTACTTTACCTCTTTCAATTACACCATATGCTCTTCTTTCAATTGGATATTGCTTTTTAGATTTTATAATTGCTCCCCCATCAATTGGTTTAAGAAGAGGGTCAACTACTCTACCTAAAAAATCATCTCCAACTGGAACAGAGAAAACACTTCCTGTGGCTTTTACACTATCGCCTTGTTTGATTGTATCAATACCATCAAGAATAATAATACCTACGATATTTTCATCAAGATCAATAACAAGTCCTGTGGCTTTTGATTTAAATACAACAAGTTCTCCAAGCATTGCTTTTTCAAGTCCATACGCAAGTGCAATACCATCACCAATTGAAATAACTTGACCAATACTATCAAGTTTTATATCTTCTTTATATGATATTATTTGTTTTTTAATTATTTCAGATAGTTTATCTATATTAAGTTTATCTGCCATATTATCACCTATATACTAAAAAATAATTCTTTTAAACGATTATTTATTGTTTGATCAATTTGTGTTCCAAGATGGTTTATTCTAATTCCACTAATTAAACTTTTATCAATCTCATAATTTATAATTAAATCCTTATTAGGAAATATACTCTTTAAATTTCTTACTAATTCTTTTTTCTTAGCATCATTTAAGCTAACTGCCGTAACTACATTTATATATGCTCTTTTTAAATACTCATCAGCAAGATTAAAGTAGGTATTTCTTATTTCTTTTATTTCAAATATTTGTCCATCTTTGATAAGCATTTTTAAAAAATTTTTGAAAGTATCAGTATTAAATGGTATCTCATCTATTTTCTTATTTATCTTTTTTTCATCAATAACTAAAGAATAGTATGACCATGTTTTATTATTTTCTAGTGCTTTACAAAAATTATCTAAATCATCAAATATTTTACTTATTTCATTTTTCTCACTAGCAAGCAAAAAAAGTGCTTTGGCATAATTATTTGTCTTTGCCATCTTTTATCTCACCAATTTCACTAATGATTTTTTCAACAAGTTCTTCATCTTCATGAGATTGCAATTTTTTATCAAGCATCTTAGATGCTGCCAAAAGTGAAACTTCTTTAATCGTTTCCTTTATTTTTTCTTCCTGATTTATTATCTCATTAGCAAGTTCGATTTTAAGTTCTTGTCTTTTTCTTTCAGATTCTAACTTAGCATCATTTATAATACGCTCTTTTTCATTTTCAGCTTCTTGCAATAACTTCTTTTTAATACTAGACATCTCTTCTTGCAATTTTTTATATTCGGCATCCATTTCCTCTTTTATTTTAGATGCCTCTTCATTTTTCTTTTTAGCTTCCTCAATATTTTTCATCTCTTCTTTTTCTTTGTTTTCAATATATTTAGTAATAGGTCGCCAAAAAAGAAGCAATACTACAACAAGAAGTACTGCGGTTGCTAAAAGTTGCCACAAGATTACTGGGTAATCTTGAAAAGCAGAGTTTGCACTTTTTTCAATTAAATCTGATAATTCTTTAAACATTTATTATATTTTTGCAATTATTAAAATTGAAATAATTAAAGCATAGATAGCTGATGTTTCAATCATAACTTGACCAACTATCATAGAAGTTCTAATTTTACCTGTTGCTTCAGGTTGTCTTCCAATTGCCTCCATTGCTCCTTTTGCAGCCATTCCTTGACCGATTGCTGTTCCAAGTCCACCAAGGATTGCAATTGCAGCTGCAATAAGTCCCATTCCCTTTCTAAAAAAGTCATTGTATTCTGCTAGTGCAGAAAAAACTCCAGTAAATAAATTTAATAATTCCATTATGAATTCCCCTTTCTTTTTTCTAATTTACTTTGTTTTCTTATCTCTTTCATTTTTTTCTTTTCTTCTTTTTTTAATAAAAGCTCTTTTAACTCTTCAGGATCAGAATCTCCAACTTCTAGTTTATTTGATGCAAATATTACAGTTAAGGTTGTAAATACCATCATTTGAATAAAGCCAAATGCCACATCAAATATTAAATGAAGTACTGGTGTTACAATCGGACCCATCCAACCAAGAAAACCATAAACAAGCCCTAGAATAATTACACCTGCTGTAATGTTTCCAAACAATCTTAGTGACATTGAGATAATCGGTGTAAATTCTCCGATGAAATTTATTGGAAACATAAAAGGTATCGGTTCAAATAATGTTTTAACATGTCTAAATTTTCTACTAACCATACCAGTAATTTGAACTGTTGCCATCGCAAATATCGCAAGGGATACTGTAATTGATGTATATGATGTTGGAGGTTTCAATCCAAATAATCCCGAGATATTTCCAAGACCTATATAAATACCAATCGTTAGAACTGATGGCGCTACGACCTTCCAGTGCTTACCAATATTTTCCTTTATAAAGCGATTAAGCTTTTTAATAATTACAATATTTAAAAGTAAAAACTTATTTTTAGTGTTTTTATTTTTATTTGCCTTAATCATCATTAAAAAGACAACTACACAATAAAATATTATAATACCAATAATTATAAGGGAAGATTTAAAATATCCTGGAAGTGGCTTTTTAAACTTATCTAAAATATCCAATGCCCTAATCATAATAATCCCTCATTTTAATTAAGTATAAGTAAGAATACCTTACAAAAATAACACCTAAAAGAGCCGATAAAAGATAAACCATAAGTTTGCTACTTTTATAATTTATTAGCCCAATCGAGACAAAAACTAATAAATTATTTAAATTTCTATAAATAATTAACAGTTTATTATTTTCTAGTTTTTTACCAAGATAAAGATTAGATATCAAAATATTAAAAAACATTAAAGTACTACCTAGAAAAAAATATAATATCTCATAAAAACTAAAAAAAGATGCACTAATAAAGATAAAAATTAAAAGCAAAGAAAGGATAAATAATATCCTTAAATTATTTGCTATTTCAATTTTTTTCATCTTTTGATTTTTCATCATTTTCATTTTCTTTTATATCTTTTTCTACTTCATCTATTATTTTCCCTCTGCCAATAATTCCAAGGGCTTTTAATAAAAATAAAATTCCAGATGTAACTCCTAATAAAGTCATAACCCCAATAAGTGAGTACATTAAAACATTATTTGCTTTAAGCTTATAACATATAAACCATGTAATTAACTCTGGCATAATCATAAATGAAATAGTTTGAGTAATTATAAAATAATACTTACCAAACTTTTTCATTATTTAGTTCCAAATAACCTATCTCCACAATCACCAAGACCTGGAACTATATATCCGTCTTGATTTAATTTTTCATCACAACTTGCTAAAAATATATCAACATCAGGATGTTTTTTCTCTAAGTTTTTTATTCCCTCAGGACATCCTACAAGACCAACATATTTAATTTTTGTAACTTTTTTTTCTTTTAATATATTTATAGCCTCAACTGCTGAGTTCCCAGTTGCAAGCATCGGATCTACTAATATTACTTGTGAGCTTGATATTTCCTTTGGAAATTTAGCAAAATAAGTATGAGGCATTAAAGTCTCATCATCACGATATAAACCTATATGCCCAATTTTTGCAGTTGGTATTATTCTTTGAATTCCATCAATCATCCCAAGACCTGCTCTTAAAATTGGAACAATTACTATTGGCTCATCTAATACTTTCGTCTTCATTTTAGAAATAGGAGTTATTACATCTACTAATTTAGTTTTCAAATCCCTTGTAACCTCGTATGTAATTAAAGCCGCAATCTCAGATACACTTTCCCTAAATTCTTTAGTTCCTGTATTTTTATCTCTAATTCTTGCCATCTTATCATAAATAAGTGGGTGATCACAAATAAATACTTTACTCATTATTTCTCCTTTTCTAACTTATAAATTTGATCTAATCTCCTCTGGTGTCTTTCTTCAAATTTAGCATTAATATATTCTTTTATCATCTTTAATATATCATCTATTTTAAACTCTCTTGCGCCAATTGCAATTATATTAGCATTGTTATGCTCTTTAGCAAGCTTTGCTGTATTTAAATTATATATAAGAGCACACCTTATCCCTTTAATTTTATTTGCAGCAATGCTCATTCCAATTCCAGTTCCGCAAATTAAAATTCCAAAATCTGCATTACCATTAACTATACAATCTGCTACTTTCTTAGCATAATCAGGATAATCTACACTATCAGATGTATTAGTTCCTAAATTGATAAATTCATAGTCTTTAAAGTGTTTAATTATTTCATCTTTAACGATATATCCAGCATGGTCAGATCCAATTGCTATTTTCATTTTATATCTCCTTTATTAAATTTATAATATCTTCTTTTTTAATTATGCCATCTCTTAGAATTTTAATATCATCTGTTGTAAGGTCTACAACAGTTGATGGATAATTATCTTTTTCTGTGAATTTATCTTTATATATTTTATATGCGACTTTTTTATATTTTTCTTTTATTTTATAAAAATCATTCAACTCTTTTTCACCGCTATCATTAACGGATGTTGTCCAAATTGGTCCATATTTTTTTAATATTTTCAATGCTTTAATATGATTAGGCATTCTTAGAGCAATTGTCTTAAAACCTGTTTTTTTTAAAAAGCCATCACTTGTTTTTAAAATAACTGTCAATGGTCCTGGCCAAAAGCACTCCATTATTTTAAAATCTCTACTTTCAAAAATTGCTATTTTTTTAATATCATTAATACTTGAAATTAAAATTGGGAGCATTTTTTCTCTATCTCTTTTTTTTATTTCATATATCCTATCATATGCTTTTTTATCTTCTAATCTTGCACCCATTCCATATACTGTATCAGTTGGAAATATTAAAATAGAACCATCTTTCACTTTATCCTCCTTAAAATAGAAAACCTATTTAAACCTTTATAATCTTTATATGTTTTTATACTTAGGTTTATATTATTTAATTTTAAATAACTATCTATCTTTAACTCTTGTCCTGGGTTATGTTCTATATAACATACTCCATCATCTAATAAGTAGTTTATCAAATTATCACATAATCTATAAATTATTTTTAAGCCATCTAAGTTATCAGATACAAGTGCTAATCTAGGCTCATGTTTTAATTTTTCATTCATTTCATCATCTTTAAGATAAGGAAGGTTTGCGATTATTAAGTCATATTTTCCTTTGATATTTTTAAATAAATCACTTTTTAAAAATGTGATTTCAGCATTATTAACCCTTGCATTATATCTTGCAACAAGTAATGCTTTTTTAGATATATCAGAGGCTGTACATAAGATATTTTTTAATTCTTTTTTTAAAGTTATTATTAAAGCTCCGCTACCCGTACCTATTTCTAATACATTTTTATAGCAATTATCCTTTATAATTTTTTCAATCATTACCTCAGAGTCAAATCTTGTAATTAAAACATTTTTATTAACAAAATATTCTCTTTTGTAAAAATAAGCTTTTTTAAATATATACTGATAAGGTATATTCTTATCTACTATTTTATTTAATATCTTTAAATATTTAGCTGAATTTTTTCTTTTAATTTCTTCATTTTTTAAAAGATCTAATTCATCTTTATTAAATAAATCTAAATATATATACTTAGCAATTTCTAACTCATAACCTTTACTTTTTAATTTATCTTTTGCAAAATTTATAAGATCAAATAAATTATTATTTTTCTTTAAGCTCTTCATTTTTAATTGCATCATTTAATGGAATTAGGATAAGATCTAAATTGCCATCTATAATATCTGTTAATCTTTTTATGGTAATGTTAAATCTATGGTCACTTACTCTATTTTGTGGATAGTTATAAGTTCTTATTTTTTCACTTCTCATACCCTGACCAACAGCACTTTTTTTATTTGAATCAGCTTTTTCTTTATTTTCATCTTCATACTTTTGGTAAAGTCTAGCTCTTAGCGATATTAAAGCCTTTTCCTTGTTTTGAATTTGAGACCTTTCGTTTTGGCAGGCAACAACAATTCCTGTTGGAATATGAGTTATTCTTACAGCCGACATTGTTGTATTAACACTTTGTCCACCTGCACCAGATGAGTGGTATGTATCTATTTTTAAATCACTAGGATCTATTTTAATATCAATATCATCTGCCTCTGGCATAATGTAAACAGTTGCGGTTGAAGTATGAACCCTTCCTTGCGATTCAGTCTCTGGAACTCTTTGAACACGGTGAACTCCTGATTCATATTTAAATTTAGAATATGCACCTTTTCCTTTAATAATAAATTCTATCTTGCTAAAACCACCTGATGCTGATTGGCTTTGATCTAAAACTTCTATTTTGTAGTTATTCTTTTCAGAATATTTTTGATACATTCTGAAAAGATCTCCTGCAAATATATTAGCCTCATCTCCACCTACTGCACCTTTAATTTCCACTACAATATTCTTTTTATCATTAGGATCTTTAGGTAAAAGCTCATATCTTAAACTTGCTTCTAATTCTTCTTTTTTAATAATTAAATCTTTTTCTTCCTCTTTTGCAAGTTCAATTATTTCATTATCTTTTTCTTTAGAAATGATTTTTTGACATTCTAAAAGTTCAGTTTTAATTTTTTTATAGTCTTGATAAAGTAAAACCACATCTGATAAGTCCGAGAATTCTTTTTGTAGTTTTATTAAATCTTCACTTGAAACATTCACATCTTGCATTTTTTCCTGCAGGGCAAAATATGTTTTTTCCATTGTATCAAGACGAGCAAACATTACATCTTGCATATTTATCCTTTAGTTACGTATATAACACCAATTATTAAAAAAAGTGCGCAAGCAAAAAATAAACCAATTGAAATTCCTTTAACCGATTTTTCTTTTTTACCAGTCCAAAAATAAACCAAAATAGCTCCTATTATTGGAATAAAAAAAGCTAGAAGTCCCCAATAGTAGTTATCCCAATAATCAAATTTAGGCTTTTTTTGATTTTCAGAAAGCTTATTTAAATTTTCATTATCCATTTCATTATTCATTATTAACTATGTCCCTTACTGTAAATCTTCCATATTGTTTTTCAAAAGCAAATTCAACAATTCCTGTCATACCTTGACGGTTTTTAGCAATTATTAACTCAGTTTCTGAAAGAGAATTTTCATCATTTTTAGTTTTGATAAATGCATCATCACGGTGTAAAAATAATACTATATCAGCATCTTGCTCAATACTACCTGATCCTCTTAAATTAGCAAGCACTGGTCTTTTATCATCGGTTTTTTCAACATCACGAGATAATTGCGATAAGGCAAGTACTGGGATTTTTAATTCTCTTGCAAGTTGTTTAAGTCCACGTGATATTTGTGAAATTTCTTCTTGTGTTGTTTTATTTTTTGAGTTTTCATCTTTTAAAAGTTGCAAATAATCAACTATCACAAAATCAAGTCCTATATTCTCTTTTAACTTTCTGCATTTAGCTCTTACATCACCAATAGTTGTTGCACCTGAATCATCAAAAAATATATTCAGATTTTTAGCCTCTGTCACTGTAAGATTAAATGCTCCCCACTCTTCTTTTGTAAGCTGCGCTGTTTTTAATCTTGATGCATCTATTGCAGATGAAAGCGATACAAGTCTTTGAACAATTTGCTCATTTGACATTTCAAGACTAAAAAATGCAATATTTTTTTTAGGAATTGAGGCTTGTTTTGCTATTCTATATGCAAGATTTAAAGCAAATGCACTCTTACCAACACCAGGTCTTGCTGCAAGAATTATTAACTCCTCTGGCTGAAAGCCTGCTGTATATTTATTTAGCTGTCTATAACCAACATCAAGACCTGTTATTGGATTACCTTTGGTTTTTATCTCTTCGGTTTGTTTTTTATATTTTTCTAGTATATCTTTTAGTTTAATAAAATCACTAGTTGATTTTTTCTTAGATAAACGATATATCTCAGTTTCAGCATAATCAATTAACTCTGATGCCGTCTCACCACCGCTAATACTTTTATCACTTAGCCTTTGATTAAGTTCAATCATCGCTCTTTTAAGTGATGCTTCTTTAATTAAAGCAATAAAACTATCTACTTGCGTTTCTCCAATTAAATCATTTGAAAGCTCATCGATATATTCATATCCCTTAGTTATATTTTCTTTTCCTAATTGCTTAATTCTTGCACTTAGACTAAGAGAATCAATTTGAATATCTCTTTTATCCATATCAATTATTATTTTATAAATTTCTTTATTTGCTATATTGAAAAAATCATCTGGATTTAATTCATCGCTTATCTTAATAAAAAGACTTGGATTTTGGATAATTGCAGCTAATATTTTTTGTTCTGCCACCATGTTAAATGGCATACTTTTATATGAACTTAATTTTTCCATAATTATATTTCCATAACATTTACATTAAACTTAGCTTGAATTCCTGGATATAAATCAACTAATGCTATATATATTCCAATACCTGTTATATCAGATTGTAGTTTAACTTTTCTTTTATCAAGAATTATTTTATTTTGTTTTTGGAACTCTTCAACAATTTCTTTAACTGTAACACTTCCAAACATTCTGCCATCATTTCCAGTCTGAACTTTAACAACAACTGATTTACTTTCTATTTCTTCTTGTAGTTTTTTAATCATTTCAACTTTTTTTAATTCTGCTTCTTTTCTAGCTGTTTTATCATTTTCTAATTTTTCAAGTGCTTCAGAAGTAGCCTCTATTGCTAAATTATTTTTTATAAGATAAGTAGCATATCCCATTGGAACTTCTACTACATCATCTTTTTTTCCTTTATTTTTAACTTCATCAAGTAAAATTATTTTCATAATAGCTCCTTCATTTTCAAATTCACTTTCAAGACATTTCTTTAACTCAGACACAACTTCATTAATTTCTTTATCTTTAAACTTAGCAGCAGCGGCTCCAAAATGTCCCCCACCACCTAGTTGCTCCATTATAATTTGAACGTTTACTTGTCCAAGGGATCTTGCTGATATTGCAACTTCATTATTAACAGTATTTACAATTGCAAACGATGCTTCAACTTTATCAATTTGTAAAAGTTCATCTGCAACTTGCGCTGCTAAAACATTATCTGGAACAACTTCTTCTGATTTAGTAATAGCAATTTTTCCGCCAAATAAAATCTCAGCTTTAGATATTAAATCATTTATTTTAAATAATCTATCCATATCTTTTCTAATCCATTTTCTAACAGCATTTATATCAGCACCATATTCTCTTAGCTTACCTGCTGCCTCAAATGTTCTTACACCTGTTCTATAGGCAAAGTTATTTGTATCAACTAATATTCCAGAATAAAGTACGCTTGCAAGAAGTGGATTCATCTTAGCTTTCTTACTTGTATAAAACTCTTGAAGTTCAACAAGAAGTTCAGATGTTGATGATGATGTTGTTTCAAGGTATTCAAAAATACCCAAAAAAGATTCATCTGTTGCTCTGTGGTGATCAATTACAGCTTTATTTGCGCATGCATTAAATACCTCAGGAGATGATACTAAATTTTTATTTTGAGTATCAACAACAATTAAAAGTGAGTTTTGGTCAATTATCTCAAGTGCTTGCGATGTAATTAGTTGATCATTTAAAATACTCGGAAACTCATTTTCAACAATTTGTGATATTTTATATACTGTTTGATCAAGTTTTTCTTTTTCAACTATCATATAAACATTATCTTTGCCATCTGCTTTTATCATTGAATATACAGAAAGCATCGCAGCATATGAATCAGTATCTGAATTATAATGCCCCATTACAAAAACTGTACTTGCTTGATTTACTAGTTTTCTTAAATTCTCAGCTTTTACTCTTGCTTTAACTTTTGAATCTATATTTTCTTGAACAATCTTAGCACCAAAGTACTGAATTTTTTTATTTTGAATATTTACAACAACTTGATCGCCACCACGCTTTTCAGCAAGTTCAATTGCATTTTGAGCATAAAGTGATACTTCATCAAAGTTTAAATCCCAAGACGCAATTCCCATTGATAGTGTTACTAAAATTTTATTTTTATAAGAGATATTTCTTATTTGCTCTAGTATGTCAAAATTATCTCCTATCATTTTATCTAACTCTTCTTTGTAAAAAGTTAAAATCATTTTTTCGTTTCCGAACGTTTTTAAAAAACAATGATATCTAGCAGCCCAGTCTGATATTGCTGCAAAAAAACTTCCTCTAACAGTTGATTGAACTGCAACATCAAGTGCTTGAATTGATTGTTCAAAATTATCAAGTGATAGCATTGCAACTGTCGCAATTTTATTTTGATATCTTTCTTTTATATTTTCTCTTTCAGAAACATCATAGAAAAAATAAGAATTATTTTGAATTTTTTTCTTAATTTCATACTTTTTACCTTTATACGAAATTATAAAGGTATCGTTTTTATCTTCTGTTATACCATTAAGTGATGGGTCTATTTGGTTTATATTCTTTCCCTTTATATCATCACCAAAGATATTTGTAATCATCTTATTAACCCATTCACAAATACCATCTGAGCTTGTAACAATTATTCCGATTGGAAGTTCTTCTGATATTTCACTACCAAGCTCTGAAATATGAAATGATACATCACTCCACGTATCAAGTCTTTTTTTAAGATATACGTTTTTCTCATTTACGCTTTTAATTATGATGTAAAAGATTGACCCTAGTAAAAATGCAGCCGTAAGAGTTAGAAAAACTAAACCCAAAACATTTTTTAAATATGCATTATTAGGCGCACTTTTATCAATCATTTTATAAGTTAATATCGTAAAAATAAAAGAGGCAATAAAAAACGAAAGAGCCACTCCAAACAGGGTCCATCTTATCCACTTTCTTTTTTTCATAATACTCCTCCTTTTTTAAAAAAATAGCCCGAGCGATTTTGCT
>CAUUCL010000011.1:0-36078 GCA_963543845.1 uncultured Acholeplasmataceae bacterium | reverse complement strand
AAACGCACATTTTACTGTGCGTCTTTTAGAGCCTTATTTCTTTACAGCCCCTTTATTTAAGTTTTTATTTTGAACCTGCTACAACAATATTATCAAAAACAATCGCAGGAGATGCTACATTCATTAAATCTGGTAAAAATTCTAAATCATTGCAAACAAATTTAGGATTTTCTAAAAGTTTAAAAAAGTTCCCTGATACAACAATCATTTTTACAGACTTTGAGATTTTACCATTTTCAATTATTTTACCACTTGCTTGAAGTGAAAAATCACCCGAGATATTATTTATTCCCGCATGAAGGCCTGAAAGACTTTCAATCATAAAACCATATTTAATATCCTTGATTGCATCTTCAAATTTAGTTTTACCATTTTCTATATAAAAGTTTTTAGGAGAACATCCCGAACCATTTCCTGTTAGAGTTTCATTATATATTTTAGACATTTTTAAATTATTTAAAAACATCTTAAATACACCCTTATCAACAATAACTTTTTCCTTAGTTGCAACTCCTTCATCATCAAATGATGAATTTAAAATTGCTTTATCCGATAATGGATTATCTTTAATAGTAATTAGGCTTGATGCTATTTCTTTGTTTAATTTATCTGAAAGCTTAGTTCTATTTGCATATCTTGATGATGCTTTAAAATGATTGGAAAAAGAACTAAGAAGAATCGCCATTGTCTTTTTATCAAAAACACAAGTATAACTTCCAGATTCAATATCCTTTACAGCACCTAATTTTTGATTTACAACATCTGAGCATTTTCGAATGCTTTTAATTGGATCAAGACCTTTAAAATCATATGAAAAACTAAGTTCATACCCCTCAGCAATATCATCATCTTTTTTTAATACAATGTATGGATATATATAAGCATATGATGCTTCTTCTGATAAATTAAGGCCAAGAGTGTTTGCCATAATTGTTTTATTTTTAGTTTCTTGATAGTAGCATCCCGCAAGTTTCATAAGATTTGGAGTTTTTAATGCTTCTTTTTCCATTTTTTCTAAAAGTGCAATCTTATCCTCGATTTTAATTTTTGAAAAATCAAAATTTCTCTCTGGAACCTTGGGATATTTTTTATCTCCTGGATATAAAAGCTCTGGCTCATTTATTGTAATAAGTTCTGAGTTTTTAAGCATCATATCAATAACTTTTTTTAATGCCTCGGGTGTATCTTCTTCGCTGTCAGCATAAACTGCTTTACCATTTACAAGACCTTTGAAAGAAAAACTAGATTCATTTGAAATTTCATTTTTCACAATTTTTCCATCACGTCTTTCAAGTGAAAGGGATTCGTTTAGATTTTTTACAATCTCAAAATCTGAAAATCCAACTTCTTTAGAGTATTTTAATAACTCGCTAATCATTGCTTGCCACCTCCTACAATTAAGTTTTGAACTCTTATCGTAGGCTGACCAACATCAACAGGAATACTACCACTGCTTGCACCACACATACCCTCACCAAGAGCACAATTATCAGCAATCATATCAATTTGTTTTAGTATATCTGCCCCATGTCCTATTAGCATAGCACCTTTAACAAGTTCACAAATTTTACCATCACGAACATAATAACCCTCAGATATTCCAAAGTTAAACTCACCTGTTGCAGGTGATACTTGTCCCCCACCAAGACTTTTAGCATATATTCCTAATTTAACACCTTTAAATAAATCTTCTTTTTTAGATTTACCCGCAGCAATATAAGTTGAAGTCATTCTTGATGTTGGAGCATATTTATAACTTTCACGTCGTGAACAGCCTGTTGGTTTCATATTTATTTTCAAACCGTTTTTATAATCTACCATATAATTTTTTAAAATACCATTTTCAATAAGTAAATTTTTAGTTGGGAAGTTTCCCTCATCATCAATGTTTAAGTGTCCCCAAGAACCTTTAATTGTTCCATCATCATATGCTGAAAGAATGGGACTTGCAATTTGCTCACCGATTTTTCCAACAAATGGACTAAGTCCAAGCGATATTGCGCTTGCCTCAAGTGGATGGCCACACGCCTCATGGAAAATTACTCCGCCGAATCCATTATCTAAAATTACTGGATATTTACCAGGAATTATCTTATCGGCTTTTAAAAGCTCAACGGCAGTTTTAGAAATATCATCAATACCATTTGAAAAATCATTATCTAAAACAAGTTCATATCCACCTTGTTTTGAAAATATGCGATAACTATTTTCTAATGCTCCGCTTTCCTCATCTTTTGCAAGAGCTGATATTACAACTCTTATATATGGTCTGAAATCATGTTGATATGTACCTTTTGAATTTACTATTAAAACCTCTTGCTCGGATTGATTTATCCTTGCATCAGCTTCAATTATTTTTTTATCTTTTTTTAATATTTTATTTGTAATATCAATTAAAAAATCTCTTTTATCACTTGGCTTAATATCATCTATTTTAATTTTAGACTTAGATGGAAATACTCTCTCAGTAGAAAAATCAGGACATTTTGTAGCAGGGCCTTTGAATGTTCCCATTAAATTAGTTAAAAGCTTTTCAAATGCCATAAGGCTAAAACCACTCTCATAACCATAAACAACATCCTCGCCTTTCATAAGACGAATTCCAAAGCCATATAACACATCATAAACTGCTTCTCTAACTTTTCCACTTCTTGCGCCAATTGAAAGAGATTTTGTTCTTTCAAAGAAAAAATCACAATAATCAACACCATTAGATAACGCTTTATCTAAAAATTTTTTAGCCTCTTCTTTCGAGATCATTAAATCACCCTTTTAGATTGTTCCTTTAAATACTTCTTTCATTTCATCTTCATCTTGTAGACGTTTATTTCTCTCATCAACTAATCTTTGGTCGATAGAAAATGCGCTTAGCGCAATTTGATTTTGAGCAAGTAAAATAAGTAAGAATAAATACTCTAACATAAAAAATGTTTGATAGAAATTTGTTGTTGAAAGAAGTGATAAAGAATTCATTAGCGCAAGTGCTATAATTTGAGCACCTATTTCAACTGAGTTTAAAATAATTCCAGCAAGTTTAATTTTTTTATTAGACAATGCCTCATTACCAATTGCTCTTCTTTGAGCGATAGTTACAAAAATATGAACAAATGATACTAAAAATCCAATTACAGAAAATACAACTGCAGAAATAATTGATGGTTTAAAGCGTGAATCAAAGTATACCTCTGGGATTTGTTTTGTATCAAGAATTGAAACCATTAAAAATAAAGCATTTATAAAAGTTGCAAGAACAACTAAAAAATATACATGTGATTGTCTAATTTGTTCTTTTTTATTTTTTGAAAAATTGATTACTTCATTTACAAAAATAACTAAACTAAATACAAAAATTAAAAATTCTTTTTTTATATGAAAGAAATAATAACTAATATTTCTTTTAGATTTATCATTTAATTGGAACAATTTTGCAAAATCACTTGCCTCTGTTGTTAAAAATACAATTGCTAATAATAAATTTATAAACACAAACACACATACTGCAATTGAAAAATCTTTTCTTGCTTTATCGGTTTTAAAATTTAAAAAATTCGATAAATATACCATTACAGCCGATAAAAACCCAAAACCAATCACAACTCCAAGTTTGCTATAAAGTTCAATTGGTCTTTTAATTGTTTGACCTTGTGCTCCTAAACGATTTATTTGAACTAAAAACTTTATCTCTAATAATAAGATAAAAACTACTGCAACTAGCGAAACAATGCTAATTATTTTTTGACTTAAACTTTTATTTTTCATTTTTATAACCCCTTAACTATATTTTAATTATTTTATTTATTATACCACGATTTTAATTTTCATCATAAAGGACTTTTTTAAAATCTAACATTTTTTCATCACCAACATAATATTTAATAATCTCATATCCAAATAAAAAACTATTAGCCATTCCGTTTGATGTGATAATATTTTTATTTGTAAATACTTTTTTTCTGTTAGATTTAAGCTCTATCATATCCTCAATCCCAGGATAGCAAGTAAATAGATTATCCTCTAATAAATTAGATAAATAAAGTAAATATGGTGCTGCACAAATTGCTGCAATTAGTTTTTTATCTTTATTAAACTTGCTAATTATATTTAATATAATATCTAATTTATCTTTATTTTCTTCTTTTACAATATCAACGCTACCACCTGGAATAATTAAAAAATCATAGTTTTTCACATCAATATTTTTAATATTTATATTAGCAAATAAATTTATGCCGCATTTACTCTTTAGCTTTAAATCATCAGAAAAAGATGAAATATCCATAATATAACCATATCTTATTAAAAGATCTCTTGGAACAAACATCTCTGCATCTTCAAAACCATTAATGCCAATTATTAACCCACGCATTTAAACAACTCCTTGATTATTTTTTCATAAATATATTCAGAATCTAAATTTTCTGCTTTTTTATATTGCATGAACTGATTACTCGCCTGTATTTCATCTGTTACAATTTTTATAATATAGCATTTTTTATCTTTCTTTTTAGCTGCATATAAAATGGAAAATCCTTCCATATCAGCAACATAACTTTTAACATCTTCTAATCTTTTTTCTTGAAATTTAGAAGATGTATAAAGATTAGTTTTTTTAAATAAGTTTAGACTATCAGAAGTTATATAATCATCACTTCCTGGCATTTGGAAGATTTTATAGCCAAATTTAGTTAAATCAAAATCTTGAAAATATGACTTACAAACCTCTACTATCTCGCCTCTTTTAAAGCCAGACCCGCCGACAAAACCGATATTATATATATTATTTATTTTATACTTATCTAAAATATTAACTAGGTTATATAAAGTATTTATAACTCCGATTCCTGAAAATAATATGTAAAAATATGCTTTTTTATATTTAACTTTATAAAAATTATCTTTTATTCTTTGAGTAAATTCTAAGTTATCAAAAAATGTTTTTGCTTCTTTTTCCATCGCAAAAACAAACAGATCATTATTTTTTATTATCACTTATAATTTCTCCGTTATCGTCTATTTGATCTTGTGGATTTTTATTTTTTTTAAGTTTATTTTTAAATACAAATAAAAATATTAAAACAACTAAAGCAGTTGCGACAAAAAAGATAAAAAGTGAGATTGCTATAATTGAGCCTCTTGTGCCAAATTCAGGATTTTTCTTTCCTTCAATAATTTTTTTATTGAAGTTAGAATTTTCATATGTAAGTTTCATTGTATAAGTTTCTATTTGCTCTTGTTCCGAATTCGGATTAGAATAAATTTTTTGTGCATCTTCAAGAACTTTTTTTAGTGCAACATAATCTTTGTTATAAATGTATTTTTTATTTACAGCAAGTTTATTAGGGTCTTTAGTATCAGTTTTTTTAATTCCCACAAGATTTTGACTTAGTATCTTAATTTGAGCCTCTAAATTTTCAGTATTTTTTAAAACTGTTATTTTAAATTTAGCAACTTCATTACCTTTAGAGTTTTTTACTCTTACATAACCTGTTGGAGTTTTAGCAACATTTTTAAAACTAATAGTAAAGTAAAACTCACTATCACGATATTTAATTTCCAAAACCTCTTCTAAGCTAGGATCAAGTTCAAATTTAAGTTCTGAGTTATTTTTATATGGAACAATTTTACTTAGATAGTATTTAATTTCTTTTTTATAGTTATATTTAATATTTATATCTTTTATCTTTAGCTTTTCGATTTCCTTGCCACCTGGCTCATAGCTAGCCTTTTGACATGCAAAAAGGGTAAATAAAATTACCCCTATAAATATTAAAATAACTGAAATTTTAAAGGATTTTAAAAATTTATTCATTCTATATACTATTGTATCAAAAAATACAATTTTTATTCAATAATCATTATGAATGAATAAATATCTTGGTCCCCTTTGATAAATTCACACTCTAAATTTGAATACTCACTGTGTGTATAATTTTCGATTTCTTCTATCTCGGCTTTAGTTACATCTTTTCCATAAAATACAGTAAGTACTTCTTTATTTTTAGTAAATATCTCTTTTAAAGAGTTTTTATAAGCCTCTAGCTTGCTAGTCTCACAAACTTTAATATTTCCATCACATATACCGATAAAATTATCTTTTTTTATCTCAACACCATTTATAGATGTATCTCTTACAGAATAAGTAATCTCGGCAGTATTGGCCTCCTTAATTGCTTCGTGCATAGTTTCATAATTTAAATCAATATCAGATAATTCATCAAAAACCATGATTGCTGCAAAACCTTGACCTAAATTTTTAGTTTTGATAACTTGAATATCTTTATCTGGAAAAATTTGTTTAGTTTGCTCAGCAGCCATAATAATATTTGAATTATTAGGAATAATTATTATATGCTCAGCACTTAATTTATTAATAGCTTCAATAAAATCTTGTGTTGATGGATTCATTGTTTGCCCACCATTTATTACAATATCGCATCCTGCATCTTTAAATAAATCAGTTATACCTTCACCTGAACATACAGAAATAATTCCATATTTTTTCATATCCTTAGGTTTTACAACTTCTTTTTCCTCAGCAGCCATTTTCTCATTTTGAAGACGCATATTCTCGACTTTAATAGTTTGTAAATCTCCGTATTTTTGAGCAAGTGTAATTACAATACCTGGTTGGTTTGTGTGAACGTGAACTTTAAATAAATCATCAACAACTGCAACAACCATTGAATCACCGATTTCTTTTAAAACGTCAACAACTTTTTCTTCTTTGAAATTTTTAGGTTTAAAAAGTTTAACGATAAATTCAGTGCAATATCCGTATTTAATCTCAGCATTACTAAATTTATGATTATCTTTAAAATCAAATGATTTTTGCGAAACAAATTCTTTCTTGCTTTCATCTTTTAAAATCTCACCTTGAAGTGCCATTTGCATACCTTCAATAATTTTAATAAAACCAGCACCGCCAGAGTCAACTACTCCCGCTTCTTTTAATTGTGGCAGAAGATCAGGAGTCTTTTCTAAAGTCTCCTTTGCAACTTTTAAATATAAATCTATTGTCTCTTCAATAGTTTTTAAGTTCTTTTTGTTTTTTCTAACAGCATCAGCTGCGATTTTTACAACAGTTAAAATCGTTCCCTCAACTGGATTTTGCACTGCCTTATAAGCCATTTTATAACCACTTGTAAGAGCTCCTATAAGTTCAGATACAGTAATTTCATCTTTAATAATAGTTTCTAAAGCCATATGAAATCCACGGAAAAATTGAGAAAGTATTACACCAGAATTTCCTCTTGCACCCATTAAAAGTCCACGAGATAGTATTTTTGAAATATCTGAAAAAGTTTCATTATTTTTTTCATAATCTAAGATTTCTTTAATTCCAGCCATCATTGTCATTTGCATATTAGTTCCTGTATCACCATCTGGAACAGGGAACACATTTAGATGGTCAATTTCTGATTGGTTATTTTTTAAATTGATAGCTCCATTTGTAATCATTTTTTTAAAAAGGGATTTTGATATTGTTATTGTTGACACTTTATCTCTCCTTATTATTTTTATTTTTGAGCATTTAAATTATATCATTTTTAAAAAATCCTTCTTAAATATAATTTAATTTTTCATTTTTCTTGCAAAAATAACCTAATTATGTTAAATTATATGAACGGAAGTGATAAAAATGGCAAAATGTTATATAACAGGCAAGCAAGCACAATACGGAAATAATCGTAGCCACGCTTTAAATGCAACTAGAAAAAAGTGGAATGTTAATATTCAAAAAGTTAAAATCAAAGATGCTGACGGCAATGTAAAAACAGTTAAAGTTTCAGCTAGAGCACTTAGAAAAAATAACTTAGAAAGAGCTTAATAATATTCGCTCTTTTTTCTTTTTATTTTCTTAAAACATTTTTTACCAAAAAAAGAAAATAATAAATATTATGGTATAATTATTATGGTTTGAAAGGAGTTTTCTATGACAGAAAAAAGAAAAAATATAAAGATTTTATCAATTGTTTCTATTTGTATTGTAGCAGCAATTGCCGTAACCCTTAGAATACTTGGTTTAGTTTTTAAAGGAGATAGTGTTACCGCAACAGATATCGGTTTATTCTTATCATCACTTATAATTTTTACAGCCGCAATAATAGTATCTGTAACAGGTAAAGAACTTGCTGGAATGATAATTGTATTATTTGCTGAAACCATCCCTGCAACATCAGCGTTTATCTGGGCAGCAAGAGTTAGTGGTAAGCCTTTTGGTGATGTAATTAAAAATAACCCTTATGAATTTGCTTCATTTTTTATTTTAATTTATTTAATAATAATCCTAGCACTTATCTTAAGGTTTAAAACATCTGATAGAGTACCTATTACAAGAAAATGGGCGTTTATTCCAGTTATTATTACATTTTTATTCCTAGTTATATTCCAAGCTGTAAACTGGAATACAGCAGGTGGCGAGGCGGCAGTTTTATCAGTTAAATTCTCAACGCAATTTATCGGAACAATTATAGCTATTACAGCTGCAATTGGATTTAATGCTTATGTATCAGGTTCCCTTATTACATTTGCAATTTTCCTACTTATACCATTCCATCTAGGTGCTACTTTAAAAGTTAAAAAATCAGGTCATGATGGTTATATGGTTTCATACTGGGCACTTGGACTACTATTTTTAATTGGTGCTACTGCATGGCTTATATATGAGATATATTACTATTTTGCAGTAAGAAGAAAAAAAGGCGAAAAGAGCCAATCTGTTCTTTAAAAAATAATTTTTTAAAAAGAGGCTGTAAAGAAACAAATATTTTTAATGTTTCTTACAGCCATTTTTATTTATATAATCCAGCTTTTACATTTTAATTAAGCAAAAAGAGAAATAATGGTTCAAACAAGCCAATTTCTCCTTTTTCATTTTGTTATGGTAAGAACTTTGTTTTTCCAATTGATTATTGAATTTCTTGTTTTAAATTCAAATAATTTGTTTATGAACTAAATTTTTTATATTTTATTTTAAAAATGTGATAATTATTTGTGATATAATGTCTATGAGGAGTGAAGCTAAATGTTTAAATATAAACTAAAAAAATTACTTGATGAAAATAAAATTAGTGAACAAGAATTTTCAAGTAAAATTAGTATTGAGGAAGCACTAGTTAGAAATTGGCTTTTAGGAAATAATGTTCCTTCATTAGAAGATATAAATAAAATCAACATTATGTTTAATCTTGATGCATCATATTTTGTTGATTCGGGAATTGTAAAAACAAAGAGTAATAATAGATTTATATTGCTACTATCGCTATTATTTTTAATTCCTGCAATAATATTGATGTTTTTCATTAAAATTGGAAATAATAATAATCAATCTGCTATTATTAATTTTATAATAATGGACTGGGGAGAGTTAGTCGTAATATGGAGGTTTTTATTATTTATTCCTGGAATTTCTTTTTTAATAATTTATATAACATTAAAAATAAAAAAATTGTGCGCAAACATTAAAAGGAGAAAACAATATAAAAAAAATGTTAAATAGAAAAAAACTTATATTTATACTAATAATTCTGGTAATACCTTTGATGGGATTTACCAAATTAAATGTTAGAACTTCCGACACCAAAAGTATTGTATTAAGTTCTAATCAATTTGATAATTCAAACAATAGAATAGATAAACTGATTACCAAATATAATTCTGTTTTTATTACTAATGATAACATTTCTAAATACCAAGTTATTAAACGAGATGTATTTATAAATGAATCCGATAGGCAAAAAACCGAAAAGGTGAGGATACGCATTGTGCAATTAGCTGAATACTACTTCATGCATGATGGTAAAGTTAAAAAGGGAAAAATATATGGTAATTCGGACACATCAGTTTATAAACTGAATTCAAAAATAAAAGAAATCCAACACGCCATAAATACCAATGAAATGGAAAAGGAAAGAACTACTAGTAACTATATCAGAAACGCAAATATTTCAAAAGCAAATTTATCTAATAGGGACTGGAAAGAACAGGAAGAATGGAAAAATTATTATATTCTAAACTACGAAGGAGTACATTATGCTGATTATTCAGAGTGGGTAACTACTTATCAGTTAAGCGATTTTAACGGAAATAATTACTATACTGTGGTATACGAATCATATATAAAGCCTGATGAATATAAAACCGATTTTAGAACTAATTATTTAATTTATAAATTTAATCCCAATTATGGTTCAAAAGCATTATTGAGAGATTATGGTCCTAAAATGAAAAACCCAAATGAAACAGTGACATTTAGTGTCGGTGGTGGTATTGAAATTAAAAAAACGGCATCTGTTGGCCCTACTGGACCTTCTGTTGGCATATCTACTGGTGCTTCTGCCTCGTTATCAAAATCGTGGACAACGCTTATTGAATCCCCTAAAATTTTTGACAATGGGAACATGGGTCAAAATTATGCTGAAATCAAATTTGACTACTATGATCCTTATGCAGATAGCGACAAATTTTATGAATATAATATATCTCAAACTAATCAAAATGCAGCATTTGTTATAAAAGCTCCAAGTTACTCACAAAAACCTATTAAAATAAAGTCGGATAGAATATTAGGAATAGTTAGGGACGGATTTTGGAGTAATACTGAAGCTGAATTTGTACTTGATGACAATTGGATAACAATATACAATTATAAACAAGAACAACTAATAAGACCTAGTGATTTTGCATCTAAATTTGTAAATTCCGAAAACAAAGGTCAGTATTTTTTTGAAACAAAAACTTCTGAAATAATTCTTGATAATGGATTTTCATTTAATACTACTAGACTAAGATGTAGCTATATATTAGATAAATATCTTGTTTTATCTGCTAATAGAGAAAACGCTGGGAAAGCATTTATTGAATATAATTTTAATAAAATAGTTAAAGAAATAAGTATAAATCTATCTTTATGGAGCCCTTGGGAACATTTATATAACCGTGAATCTAAGATAATTGTTGAAAAGAAAAATTCATGGGGCGAATGGGAGACAATACAAAATATAAATGTGTTTGAATTATCATTTGTTAAAAGTCTCAGCGATCTTTTTATATTTAAAGATATATATTCAAAAGATATAAGAATTACTGTTTTAAAAAATAATCCATTTGGAAATCGGAATACTGGAAGAGTTGTTATTGGGGATATGATTGTAAAACACTAAAATTATTACTGATTAGTTTTGTTAAATTCGATTTTAATCTAATTTTTATGTTTATGGTTTAATTAATTATAAGAGGCTGTGAAGAAACAAATATTTCAAATGTTTCTTACAGCCCCTTTTATTTTATAGATTTTTATCTGATCATTAAAAAAAAGGTTCTTGTCCAAAGTTTATGGTCTAACTAGTTTTAAAATCACATAAGTTGTAACTTAAGTATACTCCAGAGCGTATTTTAACACACAAAATTACATTTTAAACAAAAAACCATAAGGCTGAATTAATCGCTTTATGGCTTTTTTAGTATAAACTTATTTAGTTGTAGCTCCTATAAACCAGATATCTTTGTCTAGTTTAGAGATAAATTCTTCAAACATATCAATAGTTGTAAAGTCTTTTTCTCCATCTGCAAGATTTCTAATTTCTAAAGCTTTTTCTCTAAATATTTTTAAATCGTTTAGTAATAATTTTAAAACATCTAGATCCTTATAATCTTTAGATTCTACTTCTTTAACAAATGCTACTTTAATAAAATCAGATATTTTAACTAGTGGATATTCTCCTAGCATTTTAATTCTTTCAGCTACTGCATCATAATCAGCAAAAAATCTTTCGTATATTGCCTCTGTTGCAAGATGAACTTCTTTAAAATTTGGTCCTGTGACATTCCAGTGTAAATTGTGAATTTTTGCAACCTCTACATATAAAGATGCTAAATATTCATTCATCGGTTTAATTTGTTTCATATAAATCACTCCTTAAAATAATTATACCATTTAAGAATTGTAATAATTATTATATGCCTATAATATAATTTTTGTAAATACAAAATATATTTAGCTTAGTTAACTATTTATAATTTCGTATTTAACTCTAGCTTTTCTTTTGTAAAAGCAAATAGATATAATAGCTTTATTTTTATATTCTTTAATTTCTCTAATATAATCTTTTTCTTTTATTTGGTTAAATCCATAAATAAGATCTTTTTTCATTTCTTTTTCATTATTAGATTTTTTTAATTCTATAATATAAGCATAATCGTCACTAAAAAATGGCTCAATTAAAATATCATATCTACCGATTCCTGCTTCTTTGTTTGAGCTTACCTTACCGATACATAAAGCAGCAAGCATCAAAGAAAATGAGATATGATATTCATTTTCTGTAGTACTAGATTTAATATCATAATAAGAAGTATTATCAATAAGAATATTATTTATTAGATCTTCAACAGTATCTAGTTGGCCCTTTAAAAGACAAATTTTTAATTGATTAAAATATGTTGGGTTATTAAATAATGCCTCAGATGTAATATCAGGCATTGAATAAAGAACTTCTTTGTTAACAATTCTAGCAAAACACGTTTTGTTATTATAATTTAAATAGCCAGAAGAAAGCATAAAATCAAATACTTTGTCAGGCTTTTTAAGATCATCTAATAAAAGATTGGATGGGTCTATATTAGGAAGGAAGACTTCTTTTCCTAATAATAACTTTTTGTATATTTCCTTATTTCCATCACTTGAATTTTTTAACATATCTATAATAATTTTAGTTGAGCCTGTTTTAGTCCAATAGGATGTTAACTCTTTAGTAGATAAATAATTTAGTATAGACCAAGGATTATAAATATCTAAGTTACCAAAGCGATATCCATCGTAGTATTTTTTAATACTTTCATAATTAGCATCTAAATTGTAATATTTTAAAGCAGTATTAACCTCATCTTGCGTAAAGCCAAAAGTGTCATTAAAATCACTACTATTATAATCATACACAATAAAATTATTTAGGCCTGAAAAAATACTAGATTGCGAAATTTTGGTTATTCCTGTTAATATTCCTTTTTCTAAATATTCATTTGATTTAAGAGCAGAAGAGAAAAAGCTTTTAAAAAAATCTAGTGCCTCGTTTTGGAATCCTTTTTCTAAAGAATTTAGAAGAGGTGCTTCATATTCATCAATAAGTAAAATTACTTTTTTATTATAGTGCTGATAGAATATTTTAGTGAAAGTTTTAATCGCAAGTTCCATATCAGATTTACAAACATTTTTTATATTGTCAAATGCTCTTTTAGACTCGCTTGTTAAATCATTAAATGTATCAATTTTTTCAATTATGCTTGAAAAATTATTTCTTAGTGAATTAAGCATTTCATTAAAATTATTACCACTAATATCTTTAAGGGATATATTTATTACAGGATACTTTCCTTGTTTTTTAATGTATTCAGAATTAGCTATATATAAGCCATTAAATAATTCCTTATTTTGGGAGTTATTTTCGATATTATAAAAATAATTAAGGGTTGAAATAAACAATGTTTTACCAAATCTTCTAGGGCGTGTAAATAAAAGAACTTTGCGATTAGTACTAAACTTTTCAATTAATTCAATAGCTTTTGTCTTATCTATGTAGTAGCTATTATTTTCAATTATTTCTTTAAAGTTTTCAGTTCCAAGAGGAAGTTCTTTCATTTATATCAATCCTTTTCTATATAGTTATTATATCTTTTTTAACTTATTTTTGCAAAATAAGTAAATAAAAATAAGGATTGTTTTTGATAAAATAATTTCATAGAAAATCTAAAATAAAAGATATGCACATATTTTGCATACCTTTTATTTTAGATTATTCTAATTTTCTTTCACAATTATTTTTTTAACTAAAGCCTTAGATACTACCATTTCTTTAATGCTTAATGATCTAAACTGATAGCCGTTGTAGATAAATGTAATTAAATCATCATCTTTTGGGATTTTATTAAATTTATAAATCATAAATCCAGATAGGGTATCAAATTCATCTGTTGGAAATTCTATTTTTAGAAAGTCTTGGAGTTCTTCTAAACTTATATGACCATTTATTTTATAGATGTTACTTCCAACTTCTTGGATATCTTTTTCAGCATCATCATACTCATCATCAATATCACCAAGTACTTCTTCAATTAAATCTTCTAATGTGACAATTCCCGCAGTTCCGCCGTACTCATCAACAACAACTGATAGATGAATTCTATTTTTTTTCATCTCTTGGAAAAGATCGTTTATTTTCTTTCCTTCAAAAACAAAATGAGGAGGCCTAATAATTTTTTTAATATTCATTGTCTTAGTTCCATTTATAAGATATTGCAGAACATCTTTTATATGAAGGATACCTACGATATTATCAATTGTCTCATCATATACGGGATATCTTGTATATGATAAGTCTTTAATTATTTTATAAATTTCCTCTGTAGATGATTTAATATCAATGGCACTAACCTCTGTCCTGTGAGTCATTATTTCATCAACTGTTGTATCATTAAACTCAAAGACATTATTTATTACATCAGATTCGTATGATTCATCTTTTCCAACTTTACTTCTAGCATTTACCATTGCTTTTATCTCTTCTTCTGTTACAGGTTTTATCTCATCACCTTTTTTAACTCCAAATAATCTTGAAATTAGAGTTGTTGAGCTAGTTAGAATAATTACAAAAGGAAAAAACAAATAATAAAAAATCATCACAAAGTATATAAGTCTTATAATTACTCTTTCTGGCCATTTCATTCCGATTCTCTTTGGAACAAGCTCACCTATTACAACTTGAAAGTATGCGGTTGTAATTGTTAGTCCAATTGTAATTAGGATAGATTGCCATAATAATGGCGTAGTATTGAAATATGTTGCAAAGATATATTTAGTAAAAATAGATGATGTAATAGCACCGTTTATAAATGCAATCATTGTGTTTATTACCTGGATTGTTGATAAAAACTTATTAGGATTTTCAAGCATTTTCTTAACAAGCATTGCTCTTTTAGATTTTTTACCTTTAATTATCTCATCAATTTTAATATAGCTAGATGAGATAAAAGCAGTCTCGGCAGTTGAGATAAGTGCTGAAAAAATTAAAAGCAAAACAAAACTAGCAACGCCAATTGCTAGCTTTGTATTTATTGATATTGTAAAAATATTGCTTATTAGTATCGTTTTACTTAGCGGGTCTTCTAAGATATAAATCACTCCGTTAAAATATTTTAATTAGTTATAGTTAATCTTTTTTTACTGCAAAAATTCCAAATATTGATCCAAATGCAAATAATATAAATGAAAATCCTTTAATACCATGCATTGACATTGTTATCCACTTGAAAACTCCTGGTTTGAAAATATCTACTTTCTTAGATAATACTATTGCATCAACAACAACATTATAGAAAAATAAAATACTTAATAATATAACGCCAACTCCAATAATTGTTGTAGCAGCAGATTTTGGTTTTCTTGTTGAAAGATAAATTGATATAAATATTGAGCTTACTAGCATTGCAACATTTGTAATAATTGGAGCATATCCAATTTTATCTCTTACTACGCTATTTCCAAGCCCTTTAACTAGTTTTTGCAAACTAAATTCAACTACTTTAGGAAATCCAAAATATTCGGCAAAATAAAGTCTATCTCCTGTTCCTGCAAGAAATTGGTAAATACCATTTGTTAGTGGATATACAAACATTATTATAAATATCATTACAATAAAAAATATGAGTGTAATTATAGGTATTACAATTCCCTGTCTTGCTGTAAAAATTAAAAAGATAACCGATCCAAGAAATGTATAAAGTGAAATTTTCCCAAGAAGTGGGATACTTTGGGCAAATTTAGCGTTTATAGAAGCAGTTTTGCCAGCAACTTTTAATATAAGAAAAATATATATAAACACAAGTAAAAAGCTTGAAATCATTAAGGTTGTGTAAAATATTGTTCTTATGACTTTTTTAGCAAGTGGTGTAGAACTATATTCAAAATCATCTACATTGTTTGCATATTGATTATTTTGATCAGGTGTATCACCATCGTATTGATCATCGTAGCCATCATATTGATTTTGACTACCTTGGTAGTTGTTGTAATAATCATGTGACATAAAATATCCCCTTTCTTATTGATATATTATTATATATAATAACATTTTTAAATTCATTTGTAAATATAAATAATAAAAATTCCCCATGACTGGACTCGAACCAGCACGGACATAGTCCAAGAGATTTTGAGTCTCTCACGTCTACCAATTCCATCACATGGGGATATATTACATTTTCTCAACAACAAAAATACCAAGTAAATTCATTGCTGATACTAATACTATATTTATACATTTTATCAAAAGAAGATTTAAATTTTTAATTTTAGCATAAGGAGATAGTATTTTTTCTATTTGATAAAATGAGTTAAATAATTTAGATAAATTAAGTGCATATTTAGAAATTACATCAGGAGCATTTTCATCTTTTGCTCTTTTAATAATTTCAGGATATTTTGAAAGTTCCATAATAATTTGAAAATAGTGTTTTAAATCGCATTTATTATAATCAATGTTTTTTAAATCAATAATATTATCTGTTTTTAGGATTGAATTTATTCTAACAGATGAATACTGTAAATAAGGACCACTCATTCCATCAAAGCGTAGCATTTCATCAAGATTAAAATTTATATTAAGATTTCTTTCATTTTTTAAATTAAAGAATATTAAAGATGAAATTCCAACTTTATTTGCGATGGCATTTTTTTCCTCAAGGTTAGGATTTTTTTCTGTAATTTGCCTTTTAGCAAGATTGCAAGCATCTAAAATTACCTCTTCTAGATTTTTACCTGTTCCTTTTCTTGTAGACATTTTTTTACCATCTTTTAAAACAAGCCCGAAACTAACATATGATATTTCAACATTATAGTTAAGAAGTTTGATTATTCTTTGAATTTGTTCAAAGTGAAGCTTTTGCTCACTTCCAACAACATAAATAATTTTCTCAGGTTTATATGTTTTAACTCGATATTTAATTGCAGCAAGGTCTCTTAAAATATAACTACTTGCTCCATCGCTTTTTAAAATAATCGCAGGCGGTATATCATCACCAAGTTTTACAACCATCGCACCATCGTCTTTGATAAGAAGATTTTTACTTTTTAAATCATTTAAAACAGTATCTAGCTTATCATTGTAAAATGCCTCGCCATCGTATGATGAAAAACTAACATTTAGTTTTTCATATGTTTTTTTAAAATCATCTAGTGATATTTTTTTAAACATCTCCCAGATTTTAATATTCTCAGGATTTTTTTCTTCTAGTTTTTTAAACTCAAGTCTTCCTTTTTCTTTTAATTCATCTGTTAAAATATCATCTTTGTGAAATCTTTGATACATATCTTGCAGTGATTCTAAAGGATTTTTGATAAAATCATATTCATCCTTCCACATCTTATAGGCGCAAATCAAATTTCCAAACTGTGTTCCCCAATCTCCTAAATGATTAACTCCTACTACCTTGTATCCTATTTTTTCATAAATATTTTTAAGCGAGTTTCCAATTACTGTTGATCTTAAATGGCCAACAGAAAAGCTTTTAGCAATGTTAGGAGAAGAATAATCAATGACAATAGTTTTATTATTTTTTAAACTTCCATATAAACTATCCTCTTTTAATATTTTATTTAATATTAGGGATGAAAAAACAGGATGGTTTAAATTCAAATTTAAAAAACCACCTGTAAGTTCTATATTTTTTATATAATCATTTTTACTAATGATATTTTTTATTTCATTAAAAATAGTATTTAAATCTTTTTTATAAATAGATACTAATTTAAAAAGTGAAACACTTAGATCAAATTTATCTATTTTAGAATCTTGGATTGAAATATCATATCCAAGATTATTTTTAATAGCTTTTTCTAAATCCTCTTTAATACTTTGAAGCATTATTTTTTAATTAAGCAATTTTCAAGATCATTTAAAAATTTTAATGTTGAATAAATAAGACTTTGATAGTTGTAATTACTTGGTTTAAAATCGATATCTAATGAAGTATATTCATGTTTTTCAGGAACTTTCTTAGTTTTATCTTTTAAAAATGCTAAAATTTTAGGATTTGTTGCACCAAGTTCATCTTTGTATAAGTATGGATCAACACCATTTTTTTCATAGAATTTCTCATACTCTTCTTTTTTCTCGTCTTTAGTTGATTGTTGAAGTACATAAATTTTTTTAATTACTTTATTTTTATAAAGAGGGTGTTGTTTTAATTCTTGTAAAAATATTCCAAGAGTTAAAGCAAGCTCATTTGTAGTAAGATTACCTTGGCAAGTTACAACGATTTCACCTTTATCAATTAGCTTTTGTGCTTCAGATATTGATGTCATTTTAATCATCTTCTCTTTTTCATCGTCAACAACCATTGCTCCATAGTATTGAGCACGTGATTTACTTTCTTTATCTTTTCCAGATACTAAGGTATATACTTTAGCATTGTATGTATTTTTAAATGTTCGCTCTTTTGTTGTGGTTGATAAAAAAATTGTAGCAATTATTATTCCTATATATAAAACTAAAAGTATCCAAGCAATAAAGTGAACTTTTATTTTTTCTCTTTTATTTTTAATATCTAATGACACAGATAAAACCTCCAATATATAACATGATAATTATAACATGTTTTCCTCTTTTTTAATTTTTAAAAATAAACTTAAATTAAAATTTTATATTTCTTTAAAATAAAATTGGTATTTTTCATATACCGTATCTTTTAATTCATCAAATGGAATAAATAAAAGGGCATAGCCATTTATACAATATCTAAGACCTGTTTCAGTTTTTATATTTATAGCAGGAAAAACATGTCCTAGGTGAGAGTCTTGAATTTTAGATACTACCTCTGTTCTTTTTCTATCTACTATTTTAAAATCATCATAATAGTTAAGAGCAGTTGAGAAAATTGGTCTTGTAAAACTTGGCCAGCCACAACCAGCATCGTATTTATCATCACTTAAAAAAAGTGGTTCATGTGATATTTTATCAATATATAATCCTTTATCATATTTTAAGTTTATGTTGCTTTCGTGTGGCTCTTCGGTGTCTTTTTCTAGCATGATGCCAAGAGATTTTTTATCAAGGTTTAATTTTTTAATTTCATCATCATTTAACTTTTTAAAATCAGCTAAAGAATTTAGTGCATCATTTGGATTTATATGACAGTATCCAGTAGGATTTTTTAAAAGGTATTCTTGGTGATATTCTTCGGCTTTTACATAATTTTTAATAGGCTCTATTATAACCTCGGATTTTTTATTATTTATTTTTTCAACATAGCCTTTAAAAAGTGTAGCTATTTTTTTAGTCTCTTCATCTTTTTCATCATAAAAAATTCCGCTTCTATACTGCAGTCCAATATCATTTGCTTGCCTATTTTTAGAAAAAGGGTCAATAATTAAAAAAAATCTATCAATTATCTCAGCTGTTCTAATAACTAAGGTATCATATGTGATTTTAACGACCTCGGCATGATTGGTTTCTTTTATTTTTTGATAGCTTGTATCTAGGTTATTTCCGTTAGCATAACCTACCTCGGTTATAACGCCTTTTAATTTTGAAAAGTAAGCCTGCATTCCCCAAAAGCAGCCTCCTGCTAAATATATTGTTTTATACATAACTCTCCTTTTAAAAATAACCAGACCAACTGGCCTGGTATTTATTTTTTCCTTGCTCCGATTATAATTTTAATATAATCAATGTCAACATTATAATCTCTTTCAGTAGTTTCTTTAATCCTATCATAAAGAGTTTTATTTGATATTTCAAATATATCATTTGTATCATGGATAACCATGTGAATGTATGACTCATCTTGGTGCATATTATTTCCAATTGTCAAGTCATAGTATTTAACACCATTAACAAAGACAATTGTTATAAGTCTATTTTCAAGAAAAAATTCAAGCATATTGTAAATTGATGATACATTTGTATATCCTTTTTCCGCTAGTCTTTCTTGAATTTGTCTGAAAGTAAGATGTTCGTTTTTTAATATTTCAAGCAAAGCTTTTCTACCACGGGTAAAACGATACCCGTTATTACGCATAAATTTTGATGCTGCATTATCAGGTTGTTTTGGTATCATAAAATCGCCTCTTTTTTAAAAAATACCTTATATGTTATTATAGCATTATTTATATTTTTTGCAAATAAGACGATAAACCAATTAAAGTGTTTAAACTCTTTTTTTAGATGTGATTTCTACTATAAGTTTATTATCATCACCTATTTTAATAATAAAACCAGGCTTTATATAGTTTTTGAAAAATACTTCTTTTTCTTGTTCTAATTGATTATGTCTTTCTTTTATATATACACTCTCATATACTAAATCAACAAGCTCAAGGGCATTGAATGTAGGAAAGACTCCTTCAGCATTTATTTTTTCTATTATTTGCATTAGTGAATTATATAAAACCATATTCTTGCAATCTTGAACCTCATCTTGAGCAAAATCATCAACAAAGCAATATATAATCTCAAGCTCATCATATTTATCAGTAGTTTTTTCAGATGTTAATCTTTTTTCTGTCAAAAATAAAAAGTTAGCCTCCTTAAGAGAGCTTGCAAGTGGAACATAATCGGAGTCACTGCTAGCGATAATAATACTATCAACATTATTTTTATAGTGTTCTTTTGAGGCAGTTAGAATTAGATTCTGATCTACAAGCGATTTTTCTTTTATTACTCTTTCAGCTAAAATATGCTCAACTTTTATGTTGGTAAAGTCTTTGAAAAAGTCCCAAGTCTTGGTAGTATTTTTATCGTTTATTAAAAATATTTTTTGAATTTTTTTAAGTTTTTCTTCATGAAGATTTTTTAAAACTGCAAGAAGTTTAAAAGGTTCCATATTCTCACAGTCAACTAAAATTATTGCTTTTTCAGAGTTTTTTAAAAAGTTATAAATATTTTCTTTTGTATCAATTTTTGCATCTATAACATAACCACTTCCTTGGAAGCGGTCATTATTCAATGAGTATAAAATCTTTAAAAATTTATCATCGTTGTATAAAACATTTCCCCAGTCTTCTCTTGGTCTTTTATGTCCCCAGCTTAAATAAACTTGAAATGGATAGTAATCATAGTATTCATTATAAAAACCTCTTGCTTTTTTAACTTCTAATCTTAGTTTATCAATATTTTTGCCTTTTATGGATTTATCACTTTCAATATAACACTTTGGCATTTTAAATAAATTTTTTACATATTCCCATCTTATCCAATCGGGGAATATTTTCTTTACTTTTTCTATATTAGCGCTTATTAAATTATTTATATATGCAATTTGAACGGATGTACCTTTATCAAGTTTTACTACATCAATTCCAAATTCACTTAATTCATCTATTAAGTTTACGCTTACAACATCTTTCATATCATATATTGAGCTAACATTATTTAAATGCTCTCTTATTTTTTTATGTCTTGTGAAAAACTCATTTCTAAGAATTGAAAGATATCTTATTATCCTTGCGTCTTTATTTTCAAAAAGCTCATCTAAACACTTTTCTAAATCTTTAATATTTTCATATTTAGTATTTAAATTGCTATCGGAAACTCCCAGCAAATAGGCCATGGTTAAAACTATATTTTGTCTATAATTTTCATATTTATTCTCTTTTAATTTTTCACTCATTTAATCCACCTTCCTAATCTTTTGATTTAATTTTACCATATATGTTAATTGTGGAATTTATTTAGTTTTAATTATTGTTTGTTTTTTAATATAATGAATATATGAATATTAAAAAATATATGGCGCTTGATATTGGCTCAAAAACAGTCGGTATAGCAGTATCAAATACATCAATTATTGCTCAAGCTTATAAGACTATTCACTTTAATGAAGCAGATTATAATAGGATGTATAATTTATTAAAAACTGAAATAAATTTATATAAACCTAATTGTATTGTATTAGGATATCCTAAGAATATGAACAATACAATTGGCGAGAAGGCTTTAATTAGCGAGATGGTAGCTAAGAAAATTAAAGAAGATTTTAACGATGTTGAGATTTTTTTAGAAGATGAAAGACTTACAACAGTATATTCTTTTAAAATAATGCAAAATTTAAAAAAGAGTATAAAGGATAAAAAAAGATTGAAAGATGAGCTTTCAGCAGAAATTATTTTACAATCTTTTTTAGATAAGAAAAATGGATAAAAAATTAGAAGAATTTAAAAAAGATGCGCTTAGTAAGAATATCCCAATTATAAGAGATATCTCTTTAAGATATATGGTAAATTTATTTAAAGAAAATAATTTTATAAGTGTTTTAGAAATAGGTTCGGCGATTGGTTATTCAGCGATTATTTTAGCAAGTTATGGATTTAATGTTGTTAGCATTGAAAAAAATGAAGACCTTTTTAAATTGGCTTTAGAAAATAAAATTAAATATAATGCAAGAAATGTTGATTTTATAAATGCTGATGCAACATCTTATAAAATTGATAAGATATTTGATGCAATTTTTATAGATGGAGCTAAAAGTAAGTATTTTGAGTTTTTTGAAAACTTTAAATCTAATCTTAAAATAGGTGGAATAATTTTATTTGATAATATGAACTTTGCGATAAATGATGTTGAATCATTTCCTAAAAGATTAAAACCAATAAGTAAAAAAATGCATAAATTTTTAGATTATGTAAATAATTTAAATTGCTATGAAAAAGAATTGTTAAAAGTAGATGATGGATTATTAGTATTAAGAAAAGTAAAATAAAATATTTAATCACAATAAATGATATCTCGGATATAAAAAAAGCCTCACTTTTTGATGGCTTTATTTTAGGTTTAGAAAATTTTTCAAAAGGCTTTTTATCATATTTTAATCTTGATGATTTAAAAAAAGCAATTAAATTAAAAAATGAATACGCTAAGGAGTTAATCATTTCTTTGAACTTACTTTACACAGATGAGATGATTAAAGATTTATTTACTATTTTAAAAGATAATGTTATCGATGAAATTAACAAAATAATCGTCTCTGATATTGGTCTTTTAGAGTATTTTAAAAGTTTAAAAAAAGCAGATAAAGTAATATTTTACCCAGGACCTATTTTATCTAATAAGTATGATTTTAACATTTTAAAAAAAGATAAAATTCATGCAGGAGTTATCTCAAGCGAGCTAGATTTTCTAGATAAATTAGAAATAATTAAAAATAAAAAAATTAAAACTGCAATAATTGGATATGGTCATTATCCAATGTTTTACTCTAAAAGAAAACTTATCACAAATTTTAGTAAGGAGTATAATTTATCACTTGATACTAAAAAAAAGACATATTATTTAATTGAAAATGAAAGATTAAATGATAAACTTCCGATTATTGAAAATATAAACGGTACGACAATTTATACATCTAAAATAATAGATTTAACAAGCAATATAAAAGATTTAAATAATCTTGATTATTTTATCTTTGATCAAATATTTTTAAACCTTGACGAGATAATTAAAGTAAGAAGGAATATCAATGAGTGAGTTATTAGCGCCAGCAAGTACAATTGAAAAAGCAATGCTTGATTTTGAAAATGGGGCTGATGCAATTTATATTGGGCTAAGTAGGTTCTCACTTAGAAAAAGGGCATCCAATATTGATTTTTGCGGCCTTAAAAAATTGGTTGATTATGCTAATAAAAAAGGTAAAAAAGTATATGTGACATCTAATATAATTCCTAAAAACAGTGATATAAAAAACGTTAAAAAATTTTTTAAAATGCTAAAAAAAGTAAATGTTCACGGAGTAATACTTGCAAGCCTTTATTTTTTAGATGTTGCAAAAAAAGTAGGACTTAACACTTTTATCTCGACGCAGTGTTCTGTTACAAATTCATATGCAATTAAATACTATGAAAATCTTGGCGCAAAAAGAGTAATACTTGCAAGAGAGCTTCAAATAGATGATATTAAAAATTTAAAATCTAATGTTGAACTTGAGGTTTTTATTCATGGCGGATGCTGTATGAGTTATTCAGGAAGATGTATTTTATCAAATATTATGACAAGTCGTGATGCCAACAGGGGTGATTGTGCTCATAGTTGTAGATGGGTTTATAAGTTATACGATAGCGGTAAAAAAATTTCGGATAAAGAGTTTTCACTTTCTTCAAAGGATTTAAAAACAATTAGATTTTTAAAGGAAATATTAAAACTTTCTAATGTTCAATCATATAAAATAGAAGGTAGAATGAAAAGCGAAAATTATCTTGCGACAATTATAAATATTTATAGATATTTAATTGATAATTGCGATAATTTAAAAGAGGAAGATTATGATATGCTTGAAAAAGAAGTTTTAACCGCTGGTGGAAGAGAGTATATAACATGGGGAATAAATAGTGATTTTTCAAATGATACTCAAATATATAAATTTATAAAAACTTCTCCTAAGCAAAACTTTATTGGGCTTGTTTTAAGTTATAGCGAAAAAGATAATAGGTGCTATGTTAGATGTAAAAATAAATTTTATAATAATTCTAAGGCTTACTTTTTTTCGGTAAATGGAAAAAGTGAAGACTTTTTAGTATCTGATTTAAAAGATGAAAAAAATAATTCTGTAGAATTTGCAAACCACCCTGAGGAAATATACTCATTTAAAACAGATATAAAATGTGAAAAAGGAAGTCTTTTAAAAATAATTTATGAGTGATTTAATCTTAAAAAAAGATGATAAAGAGCTTTTAGTAAAATTTATAAAAACTAAAAATAAATCTAGCTATTTTAAAGTTGAAAAAGGATATATTCTAGCAAAACTTGGAAAGTATCATAGCCTTGATTTTGCAAAGAGTTATTTATTAAAAAAGTTTGACAAGTTTTATAACATGATTCTTTTAAATTTAAAAAACCTAGAAGATGATGATGCATTTTTAATCTTTGGTAAAAGTTATAAAATATCATTTTTAAAAACTAAATCGCTCTATTTATTAGATGATATAAACCTAGTAATATATATAAATATAAGATATAAGGATAAGAGCTTAGAAAATGTCAAAAGGAAAATCGCAATTGATCTTCTTAGTAAAAAAGTATTAGAATTTAATGTTTTATATAAAGAAAGATTAAATAGTTTAAATATTAAGATAGTTCCAGTTTGCTTTAAAAAATTAAAGACTAAATATGGATATTGCAATTATCTTGAAGGATATATCTGCATTTCTCTTTTTATGATAAAACTTGAAAAAGAGAATTTGTTTCATCTTTTATTTCATGAGTATTCACATTTTATCTTTCAAAACCACTCTAAAGATTTTTATAACTTACTAGAAAAGTTAGACCCAAATTATAAAGAAAATGATAAAAGATTGAAGAAAAATCATATTGTATACTGATATTATTTTGATTTAACAAAGACTAGTTTGCTTAGATATTTGTTATAATAATACTAGATATAATAAAAGCGGTTTAATTCAAAAATATTATAGATTTAAAATAAAAAGGAGACAGTATCATATGAATAATATATTTACTAAAATAGCTAATTTAGGCAATCTTGAAATATGGCAAATAGTTGTTATTTCTATTTTGATATTTTTAGTTTCTATGTTTTTAATAAGAGTTATGTTTATAAATAAAAAAACATTCGGAATGGTTTTTGCGGGAGTTGTGATTTTTTTAGGGTTTGGTATATTTTTTGCTTTTGCAAGATTTGATAAAAATAACATCTCAGCCCAAATAATAAAGTATTTAATATTTATTGGAGCATACATTCTATCGCCTTTGATAATCTTTTTAATGATTAAAAAAGATGTGTTAAAAAACTTTGAGTCGACAATACAAATTATATTTTCTCATAATAAAAATAAAATTGAGGCAACAAGTTCTAAAACTAAAGAAATAATTGTTGAGGCGATTTTTGAAATGTCGTCTAAAAAAATTGGGGCTTTGATAACTATTGAAAAATATACCTCACTTGAACAATTCTCAGAAAGAGCAATTGCTTTAAATGCGGATGTTACAAAAGAGCTATTAACTAATATATTTATTCCAAATACTCCTCTTCATGATGGTGCAGTAATTATTAAAAACGATAAGATTATTTGTGCAGGAGCATATTTTAATCTTACTAAAAATGGTGCATATGAAAAATCTACCGGATCTCGTCATCGTGCAGCAATTGGCATAAGTGAGATAAGTGATGCTTTAACTATTGTAGCATCAGAGGAAACAGGTGATGTATCTATCACATATGGATCTGTTTTACTGCCAATGCCTGATAGAAATTCACTGCTTAATTATTTATCATCGTTTGCTAACTAGGAGGATATTATGAAAAAATTTTTAAATGTTATGTCATATATTTTCATTAAACCATTAACTGCACTAGTATTTTTTCTTGGTAGTGAAAAGTTTATTAGATTTGTAAATAAGTATAAAGTATTTAAATTATTATTTGGACTTATCCTATCGGCTCTTATATTTTTTATATATTTAGTCTTACCATCATTAGTTAAAAAATGAGAATAAGTGATTTTTTAATTTATCCAATATATCCATTGCTTCTTGGGTTTGTAGTTTTAATTTTAGTAATTTATTTATCAGTAAATTATAAAAATGCTAAAAATATTACAAACCTTGTTTTATCGTGTGTAAATTTTACGGTAATCGCAATTTTTCAGGCCATTTATGATTTAGTTATAAAAAAAAGTGAGTTAGGACAAGTTTTTTATCTAGTCTTTCAAGGTCTATCTTTAATATATTTAATTTATTTTATAATTTTTTATATTTCGTATCTTGCATTTTTTATACTAAGGAATAATTTATTTGTAAAATCAATCTCAAACAGCCCTTGGAATTGTTATATTGTGTTAAATAAAAAAGATAAAGTTAAAAAAATAAGTGAGAATTTATTAGCTGAACTTGGGATTAAAGATGAAAAAGAGGTACTAGGTAAAAAGCTATTTGAGTTTTTATTTCAAAAGATAAGAATTACATCTATAAATCAAGCAAGTTATGATAATAAGGGATTTTATGATGGATATATTGAATATAAAAATCACTCTGCAAAAGGAGATTTTAACAGTTTTGAAATTGGATATTATAATGCTTCAGGAAATGAGGTTTTTTTTAAATTATCAGACCAGCCCATCTATCATGGAAAAAGATATCTTGGAAGGGTTATAAACGGTCAGATAAAATCAGGATTTGATATGTTAAATATCGAGAAAAAATATGAGACTATTAGTCATGATTTTGATATATTAAATGAAAAATTTGTTTCGGTTTTAGAAGTTTCGAAAGAAGGACTTGCCTTTTTTGATTTAAATGAGCAAACCATCTGGCTTAGTGATAATTTGAAAAATAGGTTAAATTTTAGTGACAATTTAATATCTACTAAAAACTTTTACAAAATAATGAATGCTGAGGATTTAAATTTTTACAATAAAACACTAATTACCCTTACACCAGAAAATCCTACATTCAAAGTTAAATATAGATTATTTTCAAACGGAACATATTCTTGGTATCAGGAAATTGGTAAGAAGATTTTCACCAAAGATAATATTATGATTACCTCATCAATTACTCCAATAAATCAAAAACATATTATGCAAAGCAATATTGGTGAGCTTGATAGTTTAAAAGATGAAAATGATATGATAATGAAAGTTAACAGGCTAATAAATGAACAAGTTTATTTTCATCTTGTCGTTCTTAAGGTAAATAATATAAAAGATATAAATGAAAAACATACAAGAGCAGTTGGAAATATGATTCTTGCTCAGTATGTTAAAAAAATAACTGATGCATTTATTACAGGTGATAGTGAGTTATTTAGACTATCTGGTACAAGATTTGCACTTTTACTAACTGATTCTAAAAAAATGGGAATTTTAAAAGATGGACTTTCAAGGTCTGAAAGTTATTTAAATTTAGTTGCAAATTATGGTGCAATTCAAGTTGAGGCTGATGTTTATTGCGGAGTTGCGGTTTCAAAAATTGATTCAAATAACGCCGAAGAGCTTTCTAAAATGGCACATACTGCTTTAAAATTCGCACTTAATCCAAAGTTTAAATCGCATATTTGCTACTACAGTGATATTAAATAATATGCTAAAAAAAGATGAAATAAGAAAAAACTATCTTAACTTTAGAAAAAGTTACGATAGTTTTTATATTGAAAGTGAATCTAAGAAAATAGTTGAGAAAATATCAATGGATTCCAACTTTAAAAAAAGTAAAATAGTTGGAATATATTTTCCGATTTTAGGCGAGATTGATATTACAAAAATTATCAGTCTTTTTCCTGGTAAAGTCTTTGCAATACCTAAAATAGTAAATCAGGAGATGATTTTTACAAAATATAGCTTAGGGGATGAATTAGTTAAATCAAGTTTTAACACGCTTGAAACAACTAATAATTTTGAAGTAGTTCCTGATATTATTTTTTGCCCTTTGATTGTGGTAAATTATTTAAACTACCGAATCGGCTATGGAAAGGGTTATTATGATAGGTATTTTAAAACTCATAATATTAAAACTAAAGTAGGAATTTCATACACTGGCTCATTTACTGATTTTGAAAATGATGAATTTGATGTAAGGCTTGATTATGTAATATCTCCTAACAGTTATAAAAAAACTGTTATTGTGCTTGCTGCAGGAAGTGGTAATAGATGTGGAGATATTTATAAGTGCTTAGAGTATTCAAGTGATAAAATGGTATTTGAATATAGTCTTTTTAAATTTAATAAAGACTATAAAAAGATAGTAATTCTTCCATTAGAAAGATTTTTAGATGTAGATAAAAAGAAAGACGTTATATATCTTTCGGGTGATAATAAAAGATATCTTAGTATGCTAAAGGCTAAAAATTATCTTGAAGGAGATTATATTTATATTCATGATGGAGCAAGACCTTATCTAGAAGAAAATGCTATTAGGCTTTTAGAAAATAAGGAAAAGGAAAATTATGATGCATTCTACTTATGTAAAAAAGCGATAAATACAATAAGAGATGATGATGATAATATAATCTCTGATTTAACTGTTTGTGAGACTCCGCAGGTTATAAAAAAAGAGTTATTTGAAAAGTTAAAAATTGAAAATTATGATATTAACTATAAAGATGATATTATGCTTTTTAAATCGGTTTTTCCTAATTTGAAAATCGGAAGAGTTTATCATGAAAGCAATAACTGTAAAATCACATATAAAAATGATTTGATTGAGTTTAAAAATTTAAATTGTAAAAAAGTTTTTATAGGACATAGTTTCGATATTCACAAAATAAGTAAAAAAAGACCTCTTTACCTTGGGGGAATATTTATAAAAGATAGCTTTGGGCTTTTAGCTCATTCTGATGGTGATTGCGTAATTCATGCAATCACTGAGGCAATTTTTGGTGCCCTTTCTAAAAGGGATCTGGGATATTATTTTCCACCAAGTGATATAAAATATAAAAATATATCTTCATTAGAGTTTTTAAAATACGGTAAAAAGATTTTAAAAGATTCTAATTATAGTATAATAAATGTTGACATATTACTATACTACGATGTCCATAAATTAAATAACTACTTTCCTAAAATGTTAGAGTTTTTAAAAAAGTATTTAGAAACTGATTTAATTTCTCTTAAAGCAACAACAGCTGAAAAACTTGGGAAAATTGGAAAAAAGAAAGCAATTGGTTGTGAGTGCCATATATTAGTTGGTGAAAAATGATAGTTGAAACAATTCATGGAAAATTTAAAATATTAAAAAATTATCGTGATGCTTTTGATAGGGAGTATTTTGAAAAAAGATATATTCCTGAAATATACAATAAATTCAAGTTTATTGTAGGGGATATTTCAAGCAATATATTAAGATTAAAAGGTTTTGATCAAAATAAAAATAGTAGAGATTTTTATAGAAATATTCCTATTTATTTAAGTGAGTCTTGTAATATGAATACAGCTTATTATATTTTGGAGAAAATATATGATAAAAAATAAATTATCTGAGGATGAATTAAAGCAAAAGACATTAGAGGTTATTGACAAGATAAGACCATATATAAATCGTGATGGCGGCGAGATAGAATTTGTTAAAATTGATGAAGGATTTGTATATGTTAGATTAACTGGTGCGTGCGTTGGCTGTGATTTGGCAAGTGTTACAATCTATGATGGATTAGAAAAGCTTCTTGTTGAATATGTGCCAGGAATTATCGGAGTTATTGTTGATAATGCTGATGAGTTATCGGGGGTATAAAGTGAAAATTGGATACGTTGTTGATTCTACAATAAATTTAGATGAAAATTATAAAAAAGAAAATAATATTTTAGTTGCAAAATTAAAAATCCTACTTAAAGGAGAAGAAATTCCTAATATCACAAATGATATGATAATTGCAGCTTTGAAAAAAGATGAAAGAGTTATGACTAGCCAGCCTACTCCTGGTGAGTTTTTAGCGTGCTATAATAAACATTTTGAAAATGGATTTGATAAAGTTGTAGTTTTTACGCTTAGTAAAACTTTATCAGGTTCATATAATAGTGCTAATCTTGCAAGAGATATGCTTGATAGCAAAAAAGATGATGTTATAGTAGTTGATACAATGTCAGTTGAGGGCGGTTCTATTTATATTTTAGAAAAGTTTATTGAGTATTTTAATTTATATAATGACATTGATAAAACTATGGAAAAGGTTAATAAACTTCTTGAAACTGGAGCCCTTTATTTTTTAGTTGATGATTTAAAAACAATAAAGATAAACGGAAGATTAGGAAGTGTCAAATACTTTATTGCGAAAATGCTTAGAATAAAACCAATTTTAAAATTTGCATGTGGTAAATTATCGGTTTATAAATCAGCGGTTTTAGGTCATGTAAGGGCTAAAAATGCAATATTTACGAGATTTCAAGAGATAATTGATGAGCATAAAGATAAAAATATTACAATTTATCAAAAGCAAGTTTCAAACGATGAAAGGTCAGAAGATTTTTTCAAAAGCTTAAAAGAAGAATTTAAAGATATTAAAAATATTAAAATTGAAGACAGAGATTTAATAACTCAAGTTATTTGCTCTCATATTGGTCCAGGAGGACTTGGGTTTTATATAAATTATGATTAAAACGATTAAAATAGATAATTTAAAAAAAATGGATAAATTTGCAAAAAAATTATCTAAACTTTTATGTGGTGATGAGGTAATAATCCTAGAGGGAGACCTTGCGACAGGAAAGACAACTTTTACTAAATTTCTAGCAAAACATTTAAAAATATCAAATCAAGTAAACAGCCCATCTTTTACAATATTTAAACAATATATTGGAAAAAAATATAACTTAAATCATTTTGATTTTTATCGTCTTGATAAAATAGGAAATGATTTTGATTTAGAAGAGTACTACCAAGATGGTATTACAGTAATTGAGTGGGCAAGTAATGTTTTAGAGTTTATCCCAAAAGAAAATATTAAACTAGAATTTACAAGAATTAGTGATGATAAAAGAGAGGTAAAAATAATACCAACAGGTGTTAAATATAAAAAAATAGCAGAATGTATAAATTAGTGTTAGATAGTTCAACAAAGCTTTTGCATGTTGGATTAGTTGATGATGATAATAACTTAATAGCTAAAAAAGAAAGAATAGCCAAAAAAGATCATGCTTATTACATTTCTCATTTTGTAAATTTATTACTTAAAGAAAATAATATTAAGCCAAACATGATAAATATGGTAGTGGTAGGATCTGGTCCTGGAAGTTATACAGGTGCAAGAGTTGCAGGAACATTTGCAAAGGTTTTTGCGTACTCTTTAGATATTCCTTTAAAAGCTGTATCTAGCCTTTTTTTGCTTACATCAGGATATTTAGAAAAGCATATTTCTTTATATGATGCTAGAAATGGTAGATTTTATCTTGGGGGATATGATAAGGGCGAGGTATTTTTACCTGAGAGAGTCTATCTTATAGATGAGATAGAAAAGAAAAAATTAACTGACGGCATTTTAACATTAAATCTTACAAATGATGAAAAACTTAGTGAAAGTGTTAAGATTAACTATGGTGAAGTTTTGAAAATGGCTAAAGATGAAAATTATTTTTCATATGAGCCTAATTATTCTTACGAAAATTATGATAAGACCTATTAAGCTTAAAGATATTGATGAGCTTATAAAAATTGAAACAAGTTTATTTGGGGAATCTTTTGGAAGAGATTTCGTTTTTAATGCTATGCTTAAAAAAAATAATGCTAACTATTATGTTTGCACAAGAAATAGAATGATAATTGGATATGTAGGATTTACTTACTGTAAACCTGAAATTGAAATATTTGGAATAGGGGTAAAAAGGGAATATCAAAATATGGGATGCGCATCATATCTTTTAACATGGCTTTTTAAAAAGCTTGTTAAAAAAGGTTATGAAAGAGCATATCTTGATGTAAGAGTAAGAAACGCTGCAGCAAGACATGTTTATGAAAAGCTTGGTTTTGTAAGGGTAAATAGAAGAAAGAAATTCTACGGAAACGATGATTCTTTTACCTATGTTAAACACTTATGATAATCCTTGCTGTTGAAAGTAGCTGCGATGAGACAAGTGTGGCTGTTGTTGAAAATGGTTGCAAAGTTTTATCAAATGTTGTTATATCACAAATAGATATTCATAAACTATACGGCGGGGTAGTTCCTGAGATTGCCTCAAGAAATCATATTAAAGTTATTTGTGAGGTATTTGATAAAGCAATAAAAGATGCCAATATTAAAAAAAGTGATATATCGCTTGTTGCAGTTGCAAACGGTCCTGGTTTAATTGGTTCTTTAATTGTTGGGATTGTAGCTGCTAATAGTTTTGCAATTGCTAATGATATTCCGATAATTGGTTGCGATCACTTAAAAGGACATTTATATGCATCTTTTTTATCACAAGATGTAAAATTTCCCGCAATTGCACTTTTAATTAGTGGCGGACACACTGAACTTATTTACGCTAAAAAAGTAGAAAAGTTTAAAATTATTGGAAAAACCAAGGATGATTCAATTGGTGAGACATATGATAAAGTTGCAAGAGTTTTAGGACTTAGCTATCCAGGGGGGCCTGTCATAGATAAACTTGCAAAAAGTGGCAAAAATACATATGAACTTCCTAAAATGCTAGCAAAATCAAACGATTATGATTTTTCATATTCGGGTTTAAAAAGTGCTGTTATAAATAAAGTTCATAATTTAAAAACTAAAAAAATTGAAATAAATCCAAACGATATGGCCACCTCATTTCAAGAGACTGCTCTTGAGTTAATAGTTAGAAAAACTAAAAAAGCCTTAAAAGATTATAAGGTAAAGAATTTAATTATTGGTGGTGGTGTTAGCGCTAATAAAAGACTTAGAGAAATTTTAGAAACTGATTTTAAAGATTATAATATATATATACCTGAGTTTAAATACTGCACCGATAATGCTGCTATGATTGCAGTTGCTGCATATTATAAATATCTTAAATTAAGTAAAAAAGAAAAAAAGGAGTTAAAGACATATTTAATTAAGCCTTATTCAACAAAATAATGGAAACAAAAAGTATATATCAAAGTCCTGAACAAAACATGGACTTTGATGAAAAATTAAATAATGAATCTAATAAAAAAGAGGATAAACCTAAGAAAAAACGAGTAGTTCTTAAGATTTTTCTCTCGTTTTTTCTTATAATATTTTCTCTTGTTTTTATTTTATTTTGTGTTTTAATATCAACATATCATAATTTTATAATTCCTGATTATGAAAAATTAAATGATGGTAATAGTTTAAATAATATTCTTGAAGAAAAATTTGATACATATTTAAACGATAAAGGCGAAAAAGATATTGATTTTAATCTTTCACAAGAAGATTTAAATAAAATCCTATATAACTTTTTTTATAAATCCTTTTTTAAAGATAGCAACTTTTTAAAAAAGGATAATCCTGATAAGTATTACTTAAAGAAAATATATAACAAAAAAAATGAAGCCCAATACGCTTTTAAGGGAGCTTGGTTTAAGCTAAGTGGAGATACTATTACAATTTGTGCGGGATTAGATATTTTTAAACCGATAAAGTATAAAACATCGGTTTATCTTACTTTTAAAATTGAGTTTAACAAAGATACTAAATCGATAAATTTAATATTTAAAAGAGCTTATGTTGGACATTTAATATTATCGCTTAATCTAGCTAAGAAAATATTATTTAAAGTTGCCGATAAAAATTTAAATCTTAAAAAAATATTAACTGATTTAAAGGATGGATATCCTAAAAATAATCCCATTATAACATTTGATTTTGAAAATTGGATAATGAAAATGCCAATTGAAAATATTTTAAGATACATAAAAGATGAAACAAATAAAAAAAGTCTTTATAACAAAGATAAAGAAGAAGATGTTAAAAAGCTATATTCTAAATTATCAGATGATGTATCAAATAAAAAAGTATTTGATTTTACCTTTAAAGATTCAAAATTAAACCTTAGTCTAAAAACTAATAGTATTAAAAATAATTTAGACGATACTGGTATATCTTTTTATCAAGATACTGAAAGATTAGTTGATATACTTCAAGATATTAAAAGTGAAATCTTTATAGGATTAAATAATACATCTGCTAAGGATATAACAGAAGATGACGATAAACTTTTCTCAATTACTCTCTCGCATGAAAAGTTAAGAAAAATATTCATGTATGCTGTTCAAAGACAAGACCTTAAAAAAATACCAATTTTTGATGAGGGAGTTCTTTTAAGATTAAACAAAGATTCTAAGTATAAATATAAAGTAAAAGCAAAATATCCTGATTTAACTAAAATTGAAGGTGGATATGTTGAAGTTACAATTAAAATAGAAATTTCAAAAGATGATGATCCAAGTAAAAAAGTTGAAACAACTATCATCTTTAAAACAAAGCCTGCTATAAAAGGCAATGATTTAATACTTGAAATTGAAAATATTAAATTTGGTAATTTTATGGATTTTAACTCGGATATAATAAATGGAGTAATCGCTCATATTAAAAATACTAACTTTATAAAAGATACTCATTTTGTATTTGAGAATTTTATTGAAAAAATTCAAAATTTATCAAAGTATAAAATAACCGACTTTAGAATTGTTGAAAGTCAGTTTTGCTTAATTATTGAAATTGAAGAAAATGATTTACAGGTAATAAAAGTTGCGCTAAAATCAACTTTAATTTATCTTAAGAAAAAATACAGCGGAAGTGATGATGAGCTTGATGTTTTAATCGATACAAGCAAAAAATATACTCTTGAAGAAAAGGTAATGGCGATTAATAATTTATTTAAAAATGACCCTAATACAAAAACTAAGTTTTATGAAGATTTAATTTATTATTTAAATATTAAAGTTGGTAGAGAATTACTTGAGATATTAAAAATTCAAGGGGATAAGTAGTGCTAGTAGATGAGATAAATAAATTAGATTTAGAAATTAAAGTTTGGTTTTTTGAAATAATTAAAGAAGTTCAGTATATTGAAAAAAACCTAGCAAATGCAATCGCAACAACTTTCTTTAAGACTAACAATATAACAGATATTAAAATTTTAGAAAGAAAAAGCGAAGAGGTTTTAAAATCAATCCAAAATAAGACATTAGGGCAAATAATTGCCTACTCGCAAGATTATAAAGTTTTTACAGATAGTAAAAAGTATAAAACTTTACAAGAGATTTTATCATTTAGAAATGATTTAGTTCACAGCTATTTTAAAAAAAATAATTATGATATCAATTTAGAAAAAGCAAACAGAGAATTTTTTAAAGATATTTTATTTGATTTAAAAAGTAAGAGCGATTTAATAAATGAATTTAATAATGATTTATGCATAATATGCGAAAAAAATAGAAAAGATGTATTAAGAATTTTAAAAAGAAAACAATTAAAAGGGTAAAAATAGTTAAAAAAGACAGCTAGAATTGGTATTAGTTCTAGCTGTTTTACTTTTATTATCATTTTATTTGTTTTTTTTTATTTAATATGTTAATATATAAAAGCATGTTTTTAAAACATGAATAATTTAAAGTCTTTGGCAACTAAATATCAAACAAAAAAATGCACAAAAGGTATATTTGAAAA
>CAUUCL010000010.1:0-37887 GCA_963543845.1 uncultured Acholeplasmataceae bacterium | reverse complement strand
TTATCTTAAATTCCTTTGTTTTTTCAACTGTTCCTTTTTTTAGTGTTGCTTTAAGCGTAACTTCTTTATCTTCTGTAATATTATTATCTTTTAGTGATGCTTTTTCATCTGTTATATTAAGAAGATTTGTTCCAACTTCAGAAAATGATACTTCAACCTCACCGATTTTTTTAGTTAAAGCAATTTCTTCATCGTGGTTAAATTCAGCTTTTAATGTTAAATTTTCAAGTGCTGCATTAACTAATTTTTCATCATCTGATGGCTCAGGGTTAGTTGATTTTTTAAGAAATTTAACTTTTAACTCTTTTGTCTTTTCAACTGTTCCTTTTTTTAGTGTTGCTTTAAGTGTAACTTCCTTATCTTCAGTAATGTTATTATCATTTAGATAAGCCTCGTTATTTTCAATTTTTAAAAGCGAAGTTGATAATTCTTCATATGTAATATCAACGCCGTCAACTTTACTTGGAAGAGCTAGTTTTTCATCATGTTTTAAAGTATCTTTTACTGCAAGTTTAGCAAGTGCTTTTTTTACAGTTTCCTCATCGGTATTTTCAGGATCTGGAGTAACTTCTTTTTTCTTTAAAGTAATTTTAAATTCTTTTTCAGCTTTATCTATTTTTGCAGTAAGAAAAACTTGAGTATCATTTAAAGGTGCTTTAACAATTTTTAAAATTGAATCTTCAACTTTTGCAAACTCATTTTCTTTCACAGTCCAAGTAATTTGGTACTTGCCTGATGTTTTAGGAAGATTTAAATCTTCTGTAATCTCGCTTGGAACATTTAACTTTTCCAGCTCCTTTTTAGCATTATTTCCACATGCAATTAAAAAAACTGATAGTATTGCAAATAGAAATGATAAAAATAATATTTTTGTTTTTTTCATTTTATTCCTCCTTTTTTAAAACAAAACAAAAATAAAAACAACTATAAAAAATTATAGTTGTTAGTAGGCATAAATAATGATTGGTGCAAAAAACTTAGTGCTGGTATGGTATTAGTTAATTTTTTTAAATCATTAAATACTTTCATGTGTAAATTATAACAAATTATTTTCTTTTTTTCAAGTTTAAAATAAATCTTTTGCAAGTTTTTTAATTTGCATAGTTAAAGGCTTTAAAATTTTCTTAATCGAACCATCTTTAAATGGATTTATAAGATTTGCATCCTCTATTAAATCAACAAAAGACTTACTTCCACCAATTTTACACATTTCTAAATACTTCTCCCAAGCTTTTTCATGATTTATATTATCTAAATTTAAAAACTGAAATGCGATAACTTGGGCAAGGGTATAGTCAATGTAGTAAAAAGGAGATGCAAAAACATGTCCTTGACGAAAATAAAACATACCATCTTCTAAGAATTTATTTCCATCATAGTTTTTATATGGAAGATATTCTTTTTCTAATTCTCTAAAAAGTTTATTTCTCTCATCTTGGGTTAAATTAGGGTTTTCGTAAACTTTTTCTTGGAAGTGATCAATTAATGCCCCATAAGGAAGAAACATAATCGCATCTTTTAAATGCATAAATAAATATTTTTTATAATCACCTTTAAAAAAGTTTTTCATCCAAGGCCATGCAAAAAACTCCATACTCATTGAAAATACCTCAGCGCCTTCCATACTAGGCCAGCGGTAAGGCGAGATATTGTCTTTGCTTTGATAAACTTGGAATGCATGCCCCGTTTCATGAGTTAAAACGTCAACATCCGCACTTGTACCATTAAAATTCGAAAAGATGAAAGGAGCATTAAAATATGGCAAGTAAGTACAATACCCTCCACCTTGTTTTCCTTTTTTAGCATCAAGGTCAAGTAGGTTTCTTTCAATCATCATGTTAAAAAACTCAGATGTCTCTTTTGACATTTCATCATACATATTCTTTGCAATATCTAAAAGCTCAGCTGAATTCCCACATGGCTTAGGATTACCATTTTTAAAATTCATCACAGTATCATAGTATTTTAAATTAGCGATTCTAAGCTCTTTTTCTTGAAGGCCTTTAAAGTATTTAGCTAGTTTTTTAACGCTTTTTTTAATTTGCTCACGGTAGCATTTAATATCATTTTGATCATAGCCAATTCTTTGAAGTATATCATAAGACATTTGACAGTAGTTATCATATCCAAGTTCAAGTGCCATTTTATTTCTTACTTTTACCATCTCATCATAGATAGTATTTATATTATCCTTATTATCTTCAAAAAACTTCCAAATAGCCTCATTTGCGCTTTTTCTTATGCTTCTATCAGTTGATGTTACATACTTTCCAAATTGTGTAAGATTTAAAACTTCATTATTAAAATTTATTTCAGCACCTGATAGGATTTGCTCATACTTTGTTACAAGCTTATTTTCATCTTGCATGTAAGGAATTATTTTTTCTGAAAAGGTTTTAATTTGCTTTTCTATTTTTGTAAATAATAATTTACCAAAATGCTTTTCAAGCGATTCTCTTTCTTTTGATTTAATTAAATAATTATTTACCATCTCATCAACAACTCCTAGTTTTGGTAAATTCTCATTTAAAAAATCTTCTTCTTCTTTGTAAAATTTATCTAATCTGTTAATAGTTGCTCTTATTTGAGCAAGTTCAATAATAGATGATAGCTTATCTGATAGTTTAAAATATTCTTCTACAGTTTTAATTTTTTCATCTAAGCTTTTATTTTCAAAATCTTTAAATAATTTTTTAACATCACTTTCATACTTATATAAATCTGGTCTTTCATATTTTAAATCGTTAAATTTCTCCATTTTTTTGCTCCTTTAAATCAAATAATAAAGTGATAATTTCTTTTGGTTTAAAATTTATTTCAATCTCGCCATTTTTAACAGGTAAAACACTTATTACATCCTCGTTTAAATTAAGAAGTGATACTTTTTTAAAGATGTTTTGATTTATTTTAATTTTTGCAACTTCATCTTTAAATGAAATCGAGTAAAATCTTGCAACAACACCCTTTTTAAAAAACGCTTTTTTAAATGCAGACATTTGAATTTTTTTATTATCTAAGTCCATAAAAAAATCCTCACTTGGAAGATATCCTTTGCTGTTTTTCTCAACTTGCCAGCCGAATATTTTTCTAGATTTAAACTTATAAGCCTCTTTTATATAATCATCTTCTTCATCTATGTCAAAGTATTCAATCATATACTCAACATTAACAGTTTTTTGAAGCTGTGAATCAGGTGTTGGGAAAAATCCAAAATCGCCCATCTCTCCGATTGCTCTAATTAAGGTAAGAGCAATTGGCATATCAGGATTATTTCTTATAACCTCATACTCATGAAGACCTTTAGATGATATTAAAAAACCATCAGTTTCATCTTTAAGCATTACAAAATTATCAAATCTATCAGTTCTAACTGGATTTATCCAACCAGCCCAAGGATAGATATCTCTTTTAACAAGGTCAAACTGACCCTCTGAGTAAACATTTTTAGTATTTATATGAGTGTTAAAAATAGCACGAAGTCTATAATCTTTAATGTTGTTATTTATTCTCAATTTAATAATTGGAAATTTATTATTTTTAAATAAAATTACATCATACTCAAGTTCAAGCTTTTCCAAATTAGAGCTTGCATTATTTTCATTGCGCTCTTTTGGAAGTTTTAAAGAAAGGTTAACTCTCATAACCTCTTTTACATTATCTGATACGGTTTTAGTAATTTTAGCTTTTTGTCCTTTTGATAAAATTGTTAAATTATCAAGCGATTGCTTATAGTTATACTCTTCACCTATATCACATGTATATTCAAAATAGTTTAAATCCTTTAATACTCTGCCACTTTTTTTATTAAGCAAGTTAAATGTTCCATCTTCATTAAATTCAAGCTTGACAAAATCATTTTCCATAAATTGCGATGTCTTTTTAAATGGAATTTCTACTTTTTCTTTAATAGGTCTTACATAATACATCATATAACCAAGTGGTGGAACATCGTTAACTAAAAACTCAATGTCAAATAGATCTTGAAATTGCGATCTTCTAAAGCCTTCTTTTGGAACTGAGTAAGTATAGTAAAATGGTCTTTTTTCATATCTTGAAGGAACTACATTTCCAAATTTATCAATTATTTCAATTTCTTTAATTCTTAATTTTGGATCAAATGCCATTGTAGCATGAGCATTAGATGATAATTTATTAGGGAACTTGTTAAAAAATAAAATCGCATCATTTGCAGTATCATTTTTAACAAGGTATGAAAAATTACAAAAAGCCTCATCTCTTACAGTTGTTGCAACTTGATAAGCTTTTTTAAATCTTGAAACAACCTCGCTGTTAACATCATCAACACTGCATGAGCAAATTGAGTCATGCGGGTGATTTTCAAGTAGTTTTTTCCAGGAGTATAAAAGTTCATACTCATCATATTTTTTAGTAAAGATATAGTTAATAGTCGCAATTGGTTCTGCTTCTTTTTCAAGACGGTTTTGAGTGTCGTAGTTCATTCTTTTAATATCAACCCTAGTTGAGGCAGTATTTATTAAAAGATTATAGCCTGTTGTAAATTGAGCATTTATCTCGCCTTTAAAGACTTTATCGCTAAATTTATCCTTTGATTCATTTAATTTTTTCATATATTGTTTAAAATCCGAATGAATAAAATTATATTCAGGCAATCTTTCATTTAAAAGTTTAACTATTCTTCCAATATCTTTTCTAAGTGGAAGGTGATCACAACCATTAAGAGCTAGTAAATCATCAATTCTAGAAAATTTTTCCATTCTTTGAATTGCGACTTTAAAAAATTCTACAATATTATCATCACTGTCAAATGGAATATCACAGGCATTGCAATACCAGTTCGCAAAAAAGATAGCATTAACCTTGCTTCCATCAGGTGATTCCCAAATTAACTCTGATTGGTTAATTCCTTTTTGCTCAACTATTTTATTGTCAAATCCTACCTCATTAAGACCTCTACCAAATGCAGCAGTATCAATTCCAAACTTTTTTAAAATTTGCGGAGCTTGTGATATATTTCCAAATGTGTCAGGAAAATATCCAATCATTACAGGTTCTGCTCCAATTTTTCTTGCATGATAAAGTCCTATTTGCATATTTCTAATATTCGCCTCAGCGCTTGTTAAAAAGCAGTCTTGTAAAATATACCAAGGACCAACATTTATAACTCCGTCTTTAATGTGCCTAAAAAATCTATCTTTTTCCCATGGTTTTATCTCAAGATAATCAAAAACAGGAATCATTTGACCATCCAAGTGAAATGATTTAAAATTTTCATCGGTTTCTTTTTGATGCATAATATCATCAATTAGTCTTACGACATTGTATCTGTGTTTTTCAAATGGCATATACCATTCCCTGTCAAGGTGAGAATGGGATATTATATGAATAGTTTTTTTCATATTATCTCCTTTATAAAATTTATTCTAACTAATACATATGGCTTTTTCTCATAAAATGAGAAAGCCTTATTTATACAATCTTCTGGAAATCTCGCAAAGTGAACATGTTTTAATCTTTTATTTTCTATTAAATTATTTAAGAATACATTATTATATCGTTTTTTTAAAAATATGACCCCATCAAATGATAAAGATGCAAGCTTTGCAACCTGTTTTATATAATTTTGGGAAATTTCTAAAAAATTATAAAAATTAATCAGCCCCACTATTTTTAAATTATCTATTTTTCCAAGTTCAGCTCTAATTACATCAAGGTCTAAATAAGATGAAAAATCAATTACTTTTACCTCTTCTTCGATGCTTACTTTAAAATAATCAATTACATTATTATTTTCAAATTCTTTATATTTATATCCTGTAAGATAATAAAATAAATGAACCGAGGCGACTAATTTTAAATTTAGTTCTGAGAATAAATTAGTTTTAAAGTTTTTTAAAGTCATACTATTAAAACATAAATCATATGTATTATTAGGACATTTTCTTATTTTAAAATCGCTACTGTTTGATAGATTATATACCTTATTATTTATTAGGTAGATAATGCCATTACTATTCTTATTATCATTTTTTATACCTAAATCTATTAAGTTTTTATCATCTGGATTAAACAGGATAAAGTTTATATTTTTAATATTTATTAAATCTTTAATAAATGAAAAATCATTTATACTAATTATACTATTTTTTTTATTTTTTAAAAGATAAATCTTCTCAAAAAGCTCAGCCTTGCTTTGAAGAGATTCAAGATTAGTTGTAAGGTTATATTTTTTTAAAATTGAGACAACAACTAAGTTTTTAAAACTATTTGCTAAATTGCCACAAGCAATAAAAAGATTATTATTAAATTCTAACTTTTTTAATTTTTTAAGGTATTTTTTTTCTGATAATTTAAGATAGAACTTATCAAGAGGAATTCTTATAATAAAAAGATAAGTTATAAAAAAAGCATTGTAAAAACTTACATAAAAAATATATTTAATCCCGAAAAAATAAATAAATATTGCTAGTCCTAGCATATAAAATACAAAGTGAAATAAAAAGATAAATTTAGTAATTTTTCTTGAATCTTTATAATTTATTTTCTCTTTTATATTTCTTAAAAGAAGCGAGACATAAAATATTGAAAGTATTATTAAAATTAAGAGAGTAATAATATTTTCTTTTTCACTAAATTTAATAAATGTAATATAAATCGAAAGTAAAATAATAAAATCAAGTAAAAAAAACTCCCAAGTTTTATTTTTTACAAATTGTTTAATTTTATAATTGCTTGCTTTATATATGACAATTAGTCTTCTTAGTTTAAAAATTGTTGCAAATACTAATAAAATACTAATTGCTACATATAAAAGGGCATTAACGTATGGTATTTTCATCTTTATCTTTATTTTTATTTTCCTTCATTTTTTTAAATTCATTTTTTAAGGCTTTTTTCTTTCTTTTTTCCTCTTCGATAATTCTTAGCTCTTCTTTTAGCTTAACTATCTCAATATCTTCTTGCAAGTTCTTTTCCCTATTAAATGTATCAGGAGTAAATCTTTTAAAAGCAATTCCTCCAAAGTATTCTATTATAAAAAAATAAAGTCCAAAGTTTAAAAATATTAAAAAGAATTTAAGCATAACAACGCTAAGAACAAAAAGCGCAGTCTCAAACAGTAAAATTACAAAAAGGTATAAAAATCTTCCAAAAGGAAGAGTTAGAGAGTATTTAATACTTTCTCTTGATTTTAAATTATATCTGTTTTTAAAAAAGAATACAAACATAAATCCTACTAAGAAAAAAAACAAAATAAAAATAGCCGCAACATAAGATACCTCCGCAAAGGTATTGCTTTTTAAATTGTTATTTAAAAGATAAAAAGAAATTGATAAGCTAAAAAATACTAAAAGATAAGGAATAGTTGTAAAAAATGATTTAAAGTAGTTATTATAATACTCCCTCCAAAATGTTTTAAAAAATTTTGGTTCTTCTTTTTTAAGCCATTTATACATTATATAATGAGATGCCTGCATACTTGGCCCAAGGCTTGTCACAAAGCCTCCTAGGGCTGCAAAAAAAAGAAAGGTAAAATTTAGGATTACTAACTTATAAAACCAATCAAAAAATAAATAAATTCCGCTTTTAACTTGTCCTTTTACATCTTTTTTCATACATACTAATTATACTAAATTTATTTTTTTAATTGTATAAAAAGTAAAAATATCTCTTTTTTCTACTATATAGGCAAAGGAGAGATAAAATGAAAAAGAAAATGCTGATTTTTACTTGCTTAGTATCTTTGATCTGGCTTATATCACTTATTATACTTTTAACATTTCTACCAAAGAAGGCAAGTTTAAAATATAAAAAGTTAAACGAGATAAAAAGCTATGAGGTAAAACTTACAGGAGCTGTTAATTTTCCAGGATATTATCACTTTAAAAAAGGTGATAGGCTAGATACACTAATAGGATATGCGATGGGGCTTTCAAGTGATGCTGATTTAGATAAAATTATTTTAAATCGTGAGTTAAAGGAAAATGAAAAAGAGATAAACATTCCCTTTAAAAAGATTAACTATAAAAAAGATAAAATAAATTTAAATCATGCCTCATATGATAATTTAAAAGCAAGCGGTCTTTTAAGCGAGAATAAGATAATTGAGATTTTAATATACCGAAAAGAAAAGAAAGAATTTAAATCAGTTGAGGAGTTAAAAAATATCAAAGGAATCGGAGATGCTTTCTTTAATAAGATCAAAGATTCATTTACTATCTGATAAATTTAGATACTATGGACTAATTTTATTAAGTCTAATTCTTTGTATATATTCCATTTTATTTATTCCTTTACTAATATATTTTTTATATAGGTTTAGGAAAAGAATAAAATGGAAAATTTTATTTATACTAATTATTATTTTTATAATCTCTTTTACTATTTTTATCCTTCTTAAATTTATCACTTTTAAAGATGGAGTATATAAAGTTTATTATGTAAGAGAGTATGAAAGGTATAGTTATGTAGTTATTAAAAAAGGAATTTTGAAATACTTTTTTTACACACAAAATAAACTAAGACAAGGCCAGATAGTAAAAATAAATGGAGAATATATTCCTAATTTAAAGTATAATCCTATAAATAATATAAATAGGTATGATTTTATTTTTTCAAATAATTTAATAAGTGAGATTAAAGTATATAAAATAGAAATTATAAAAAATAACAGTTATGGCTTTTTGAAAAGTTACTTTACAAGGTTTAGCCCTAATACAAGAGAGTATTTTAATATAATTTTCAAAAATGGAAGTTTTAATAATAACATTTTAAATAATTTAAAAGCTTTAAACTTATTTTATATTTTATCTTTTTCATCTTTTCATTTAATTGTTATTGAAAAGTTTATTTTAAAAATACTATACTTTATAAATATTAAAAGATCAATTCAAAAAGTAATAGTATTTTTCTTTTTTATCGTTTTTTCATTTTTATTTGGGACATCATTTATTTTAGTAAAATTTATTATCTTTATCATGATAGATATAATATTTGATTATTTTTCTATTTATATTGAAAGAATTGATAAAATCTTTCTATCTTTTATACTTATTACAATCTTTTTTCCTTGGTATATCTTTTCACTAAGTTTTAAAATTGTATATTTATTTAGCATACTTTTTTACTTTATCAATGATAAACTAAAAAAGTATCATCCGCTTTTAAAAGAAATATTAACATATTATATCTTCCAAGTTATTACGCTTCCTTTAATAAGTCAGTATATAAACTCATATTCAGTATTTTTGATTTTTATAACGCCTGTTTTTATTATTTTATTTAAGTATTTTTTAATACCTTTTTTATATCTTACTTTTACATTTTATCCGCTTGATTTTTTTACTGAGAATATCATTTTTTTACTAAATGACATTTTTAATTTTTTCTATTTAAAAAATCTAACATTTCCTATTCCAAGATTTAATATTATATTTTTAATTTTATACTACGCAATTTTCATATTGATGATTTTTTATAAATATAGATTAAATCTTATAAAAAATATTATGCTTTTTATTATCATAACTTTTGTAAACCAGTTTAAATACTATCTTAATCCACTAGCATCATCTTACTTTTTTAATGTTGGGCAAGGTAATTTTTCTCTTGTAAAAACTAGCTTTGGAATAAGCACAACCGTAGTTGATTTTTGCGGAGATGCTAAGAAAAAGCTTGATGAGCTTGGAGTTTTTAAAATAGATACACTTATTCTAACTCACAATGATAAAGACCATATTGGAAGAGTTGCTGATTATAAAAATTCATTAAATATAGATACCTTAATTTTAAATGACACTGATAAATATCCTAAATTAAATGCTAAGAAAACCATCCTTATAAAAAATGATTATAAACTTATAAAAAATAACTTAGAGCACATATTTATGAAGGTAGATAATAAAAACTTTACTAAAAACAATAATTCTGTAGTTTTTAAAGTTATGCTAAATAAAAAGACTATTTTATTTACAGGAGATATTGAAAAAGAGGCTGAGCAATTATATACTTCAAAGTACAAAGAAAAGTTAAAATGTGATATTTTAATGGTTCCTCATCATGGCTCAAGTACAAGCTCAACTGATGATTTTGTTTTATTTTCAGATCCTAGGTATGCGATTTTTTCTTGTGGATATTTAAATAAATTTAAATTCCCTCATAGTGAGGTTATTACAAAATATAAAAAAATAAGATCTGAAATATTAAAAACATATGAGAGAAAATATTATAAATTTTATTTTATTTTTGGAACTATTTATAAATCTAAAATCTTTTAAATAAAAAATAGCCAAAAGGCTATTTTTGATATTTTTCAGATAATTTCACCTTTTTGCTCATCTCATATATTCGCATAACAAGGCGCTTGCTAGCAGTATCATCTGCAAAACTTGTTTCATTATTTTTATTTTGTGAAAGCATTTCAGATAAGGCTTCAAAGTCATAATTTGATGTAAATATGATAGGCTTTTTATTGTTTAATCTTTCTTGAATTATTGGAAGAAGAATAGAATCTCTCACCCAAGCACTTCTGTTTCCAGCACCAATATCATCTAATATTAAAACATCGCATTTTTTTAATATTGCAATTCTTTCTTCAAGAGATATATCATTGTTTTGAGAAAATGTTATTGATCTTGTAAAATCTGGTAAAAAAACAAAATTCACACTAAATGAAAGTGCTAACTCATTTGCAATACAACTTGCAAGATAAGTCTTTCCCGACCTATATCCTCCATATAAATAAAGTCCTTTAGGATTTTTTAAATTAGTAAAATCCTTACAAAACTTCTCTGCCTCTTTTAGTGCCTTTACTCTTTCGTCAGTATTTGTAGTAAAGTCCTTAAAATTACTTTCGGAGTATGCGTGAAAGGCAGTATCGGTTCCAGTTATTTTTAAATTTCTCGCTCTCTTAGTTTCAATTATATGCTCTTTTTTAGGAACAAATACTTCATAGACACTACCATTTTCCTGTCTTGAAAGAATTGGAGTATAAATTGAAGTTATTACCTCATCTTTTAAATGAGCATCATAGACTTTTAACTCCTGTAAATTCTCAGATGTAAAATCTACTTTTAGCTTTTTAAATAGATCTTTATATTTTTCTTTTAATTCATCATAAACTTCCATAAATTACTCCTCCTCGCTTGATACTTTCTTTAAAAAATCATCAACATCATCTAGCCATTCCATTTTAAATTTTTTCCTAGTACCTTTTAAATTATCGTTTTTTCTAGCTTCTTTTTTATTATTTGAAATCTCATTTTCAAAATCCTTTAAAAAGTTTGCGGCATCATCTGGTGTAACTACTGAATACTTCTCAATTATTGTATTTAAAACCTTTTTTAAATATAGTGTATTTGGAATAAATCCTTTGTGCTTATAAACATATAAAATTGTTGCATTTATTACTGCATTATTAACTTCTTTATTTTCTAGTTTAAATGCTTCAATTAAAGATAACTCGTTTCTTGCTAATTTTTTATCTTTACATAAAACACTTACAAGCATGACAGGCGATATTTTTTCAAGGTTAATAGGATCAATTAAATCAGTTGAGTTTTCCTTATTTTCAATAATTGAATTTAGGCTTTCATTATTTTTGCTTATATAGTAGTTTTTAGCAGATGCAGAAATTGCAACCTTAGATGGGGCAAGACTTTGATAGTTGTTGGTTGCACTTTCATATATTTTAGACATGTCAGACTCATCAAGACCGTATATAAATGAGATATTTATAATGTTTTCTTGATAGTCCTTATCTAAAAATTGACTGTTTCTTTTTTTAAGACTTGCTGGGATAAGTTCATAAAACTTATCAAAATCAAACTCACTATTTATTCTTGGAACATTACTACTTCCAAGACCTCTTAAATTATTTTTAAGATAAATATCTTTAGGGATAATATATTTAAATACATCGGTAAAAGATTTTGTAACCTCACGATAATCTTCTAAGTTTGTATATTTTAAATGAAATGAATCAAATAACTTGTCAATATTTTTCTCACCAACCGATGTTGCAAGGTGAGTTAATAGTAAATCATTTTCCTTAAATCCTCTTGCAAGAATTGGAGTGTTTAATCTTATTATATACTCATCAAAGCCTTGTTCTGATTTTAAATACCTTTGAACAAGTGATAAAGCCTCAAGCCTTCCTAAAACATCATCAAATTTAGAAATCGTAAGATTTAAAATATTTGTTAAAAAACTTATATCAAAAATCTCAGACTCGCCTTTTTGCATATCAACTAAACTATAAAAACTAAGATATGCAGAAAAAGCATTATCGCCTATTAAAGGTTTATATAAAAGCGATAATGATTTTATATGTTCATATGAAAACATACCACGAGCTATAATTTTAATTCTGTCCTTTGATTTCATCTTGAATGTTTTTAATAAACTCCTTAATCTCTTTTCCTAATTGGTAAATTGAACCGTTATTATCTATTACATAATCAGCTAGAAAATACTTTCTTGAAAGCGGAATTTGGCTTTCAATAATTTTGCTCGCTTGAATACCATTTAAATTACTTCTTTGGCAAAGTCTTTTTAGCTGCTCTTTTTCATTTACATAAATTAAAAGGGTCGTATCTACTTTTTGATAATCTATCTCAAATAAAAGCGGCATGTCAATTACAACCATTTCTTTATTTTTAAAACTATCTACCATTTTATCTATTTCAGAAAGAACTAATGGGTGAGTTAGGTTATTTAACTTTTTTCTTTCATCATCATTTTCAAATACAATACTTGAAACAACGCTTTTTAGCTTTTTAGAATCTTTAATATCAAGATTAAAGTTTTTTCTTATCAGCTCTTTAAAAAACTCTTCATTCCAAAGATTAGATACTATCTCATCACAATCAATAGTATCAATACCGCATTCTTTAAAAATGTTTAAAGCACTACTTTTACCACTTGCAACTCCACCAGTAAGACCTATAATATATGGTCTATTCCTTTTGACACTTATCACAATAATACGTCCCCCTTCCATTTATTTTTGTCTTTTTTATTAGACTTTTACACACAACACAAGGTTTATTTTCTCTTAAGTGAACATTTAAAAAATCCTGAAAATGACCACTGTTTCCAAGAGCAGAGTATGAATAAATTGTTGTTCCTCCGCTTTTAATTGCCAAGTCAAATATTTCCTTAGCATTTTCAATAATTCTTTCTGCTTCTGATTTAGTTATTTTTTTAGCTATTTTAAATGGTGAAATCTTTGATTTAAATAATATCTCATCAGCATAAATATTTCCAATTCCTAAAATAACATCTTGCTCAAGAAGGATTTGTTTTATTTTAGTTGTCCTATTTTTAAATTTATCTAATAACTCACTTACTGAAATTTTATAAGGAGTTTTAGAAAGATTCATAAGTGGCGGAGTTTTTAAATAATTTTCAATTCTTCTTAAATCAAACCTTCCAAATTTTCTAGTGTCATGATAGTTAAGATAACTCCCATCTGAAAATTCGAAATTAAGCAGAATATGCTTGTTATTTAAAACCTCATTTGAAGGGATATATTTTCCTTCCATTCTAAGGTGAGATAATAGAACATAATTATCTATAAAAAATAAAATAAACTTACCATATTGCCTTACATCTTTAATTGTAAGGTTTTTAATTTCATCATTATAATCATAAAAAACATTTTTATAAAATATGTTTATTCTTTTAATAACTTTTCCAATAGTTATCTCTTTTAACTTTTCAACAACGGTATAAACCTCAGGAAATTCAGGCATTATATAATAAATCCTTTCCGATTTCTTTTTTCACATCTAATTTAACTTTCAAAAAAGAAAAATCACTCATAATTTTAGGAATATTTTCAGAAATTATACTAATTTCATCATCTGGAACTAAAAAGGTAAGTTCATCATGAATTTGCATTACCATTTTAGTTTTTAAATTATTACTTGCTAAGTAATTATCAATTTTAATCATCGCAACTTTTATAATATCAGCAGCGCTTCCTTGAACTGGTGTATTTAAAGCAAGTCTTTTAGCCTCTTCAAACTCATTTTGATTATCGGAGTTTATATTTTTTAAATATCTCATGCGATTAAAAATAGTTTTAGTGTAGCCTAACTTTTTAGCATCATTAACTAACTTATCTAAATAAAGATATAATTTAGGATAACTATTTCTGTGATTTAAAAGATACTCTCTTGCTGAATTTCTGCTAATTTTCAAATCACTAGCAAGCCCAAATTCTGAAATTCCGTAAATTATTCCAAAATTAACTGATTTAGCAATATGTCTTTCATTATCAGTAATCTCGCTTTTTCTAAAGATTTTTTTAGCCGTTTCAGTGTGGACATCTAAATTATTTTCAAATTCTTTAATCATTTGAGTATTATTAGAAAGATGAGCAAGTACTCTAAGTTCTATTTGCGAATAATCAAAAGAGATATAATTTAAATTAGGTTTACCTACAGAGAAAACTTTTCTAATCTCTCTTCCAAAATCTCTAATCGGAATATTTTGTAAATTAGGATAAATTGATGAAAGTCTTCCTGTTCTTGTTATTGTTTGGGTATAGATTGTATGAATTTTTCCATCACTTAAAATTAAATCGCCAAGTCCTGTAATATAATTGTTTAAAAGTTTTGTATACTTTCTATACTCAAGAATATATCCAACAACTGGATGCTCATTTATCTTTTCTTCTAATATTTCACTATTTGTTGAGTATATCTTAGCTGATTTATTTTTTCTAGGTTTTGAAATATTAAGCTCATTGTATAAAAAATCTTGTACTTGCTTTGGTGATTGGATATTAATTTTATTTTTAGAGTAAGACATAATTTTACTTTCTAACTCTTTAACTTTTAAAGAATATTTATTAAAAAATTCATCAAGCATTTTTTTATCTAAATAAATTCCTTCTATTTCAAGTTTCGATAAAGTATAAGATAGCGGAATTTCAATATCATACAAAAGACTTTCCTGATTATTTAACTTAATTTTTTCATCTAGTATAGGATGTAAAAATTTAACTCCTAGAGCCTTTGAAATGATATGGTCTTTATAAACATCGCTTTCAAAAAGTGATATCTCGCTATTTTTTTTATATATCTCTCCATCAAGAGATATAGTATTATTTTTAAAATTAGAGGCTATTTTAGAAATTTCTAAGCTTCCAAGATTAACATCATATAAATAAGCACTTAAAAGTACATCACTTAAAACACCATTTATTTTAAGGTTATATTTATTTAAAAATACAATTATCTTTTTAAGATCAAATACTATCTTTTTATATTTTTCATTTTCTAAGTAATTTTTAACTAGCAAAGAATTTAAAAAATACTCAGGTTCAATGTAGTATGAATTATTCCTTCCATCAATTATAGATGCGCCTAGCAGGCTCGCTATATGATAGTTTGGATTATCAAGTTCTAAATAAATATAAGAATTAGATAAATCTAAATCTTTAAACTCATCATCTTCTTGAATTTTTTTATAAGTTAACTTATTTCCTTCATCAACTACTTTAAGATTTTTAAAGTTAGTTTGAGATATACTTTGAGCAAGGCTTGAAAGCTCATATTTTCTTAAAAATTGTAAAAGCTTATTTTTATTTATCTTATTAAAACTTAGGTCATTTTCAGAATATTTTAAATCAACATCACATTTAATAGTTGCTAAAATTTTATCGATTGAAAGTGTATTTTTACTCTCAATTAAATTTTCTCTTATTTTCTCTTTTTTAATGTTATCGATATTTTTATAAATATTTTCAATACTTCCATACTCTTTTAAAAGATTAACTCCAGTTAATTCACCAACTCCTGGAACTCCTTTAATATTATCACTTGGATCTCCTACTAATGCTAGATAGTCAATATACTGATTAGGATAAAGTCCAGTTTTCTCGTATAAGACATCGCTTGTATATTTAATAATATCTGAAACACCTGTTTTCAGTATTTTTAATGAAACAGTGTTATCTATAAGTTGACATAAGTCAAGATCTCCTGAAAATATCTCAACTTCATATCCTAGATTTGAAAAATACTTAGAGTATGAACCAATTAAATCATCTGCCTCAAAGCCATCTTTCTGGTCATATTTTATGCCTGCTTCATCTAAAAACTCCCTAATATAAGGAAATTGCTCAATAAGCTCAACAGGAGCTGGTTTTCTATTTTCTTTATATGTTGAGGCAACATCGTTTCTAAATGTTTTTTTGCCAGTATCAAATAATACTAGAAAGTGCGAAAAATTCTCTTTTTCTAAAAGCTTTAAAATCATTTTAGAAAAACCTAAAAGAGCATTTACATTCTTTCCAGATTTTGTAGTTAATGCTCTTTTGTAAAACGATGCATAAAATGCTTTAAAGACTATTGAATTTCCATCTATTAGTAATACCTTTTTCATACTATAATTTTAGCACTACAAAGTAAAAAAACTTTCCACATTTTTTGTGGAAAATGATAATGTTTTTCTTGTGTTTTAATAAAAGATGTGTTAAAATGAAATTGTTACTACGGGGTGCCTTTTGGCTGAGAGAGAAATCAACCCGTTGAACCTGTAAGTTAATACTTGCGTAGGGATAGTAATTAAAATATATTTATTTATATCCCAAACTTTGTTTGGGATTTTTTATTTAGGAGGAATAGGAGGAATTATGGAAAATAGTAGCAATAAAAAGTTTAAAATAGGTCTTGATGGGATTATATTTATATTTAAATTTATATCTATCCTAGCATCTTTTATATGTTTAATTTATCTAATTAAATATAAATATAACTTTGATGGATACTACCTTAGAAACTTTCGTGATAAAAAGATAAATTTAAAGCTAATTGAGCCAGTATTTATTCTTTATTTATTTTTATTTTTTTTAACTTATATCTCATACATTGGCTCTATTTTTAAAATATTTCATAAAAAAATTATTAGAAAAAATCATGAGATAATTTTTTTAACTTTTAATTTAGTTATATCACTTTTTTATCTAGCATTATTTTTTGTAATTCCATTTAAAAGAAATAAACCTTTATCAGAGCTTTTAATTTTTTCATTTTTAGTTGAGTTTGCAATTTCCATTATTATTTTAGGAAGTGTTCTAAACTGGGATAAAAATGATAAAAAACGAAAACTTTTAGATTTAAAAACATTAGTTGAAATATCAGTTATGTCAGCTCTTTGCGTACTTTTATCTGTACTAGCAGATTTAATTATTCCCAAATTTCCTGCTATTATGGGAGGAAGTAGACCTTCTCTTACGATGCTACCTATTATTTTAATTTCCTTTAGAAAAGGAATAATTCCAGGACTTTTAACTGGTTTTATTTATTCTATATTTAATATTTTAATAGATGGATATATAATTCATGTTGGTTCTATTTTCCTTGATTACATAATTCCTTTTACTCTTTTAGGACTTGCTGGTATATTTAAAAATCAAGTAGGAAAGGGAAGAAGTGTATTTATTTATTTTGGAACTGTGATGGTTGCAAGCATTCGTTATCTTTCATCAAGTATTTCAGGAGTTTTATTTTTTAGGGATTTTGCTCCTTCTGGAGTTGATCCTTATGTATATTCTTTTATATATGTAAATGCAGCACCAATTTTTATAGGAGCATATATAACTGTTGGAATATTATATGCTTTAAATAAACATTTTATTTTAGAAAAAAGTAAGATTATTTAAAATAAAAAGCTAGCAATTTTATTGCTGCTTTTTTAATTATTTTGTTATTTTCCAATAACCTATTCTATTATTTCCATTTCTAATTAAAAGACCTAAATTTTTAAGTTTAGCTATTGATCTTTGAATAGTTCTTTCAGTTCTACCAATTTTAAGAGCAATACTGTTTATATTTATTGATGAATTTTTATCAATTAGTTTTAAAACCTTATCGTCAATATCTCCTAGTAAAGATGTTTTTGGGCTTTTATCCTTTTTTATATTTCCTACACTTAAAAGTGTTAAATTATTTCTACTAAAACTAAATCTAAAACCATATTCATTATTGTAGTAGCTATACTTAATATTGTAAATTGCGCAAAGCTTTAATACCTTTCTTATACCACTTCCTTGGATTTCGACATTTTTTGATCTAAAAAGAATGTCAAGTATTTTTTTATTTCTTGGCATTGATTGAATTCTATTTTCAGCAAAGTCCTCTGGCTTATAATTTAGTGGAAACTCACCAGGATTATATATATCAATAACAGTTGGTGTTATTGATATTTCATGTTCCGTCTCGCCGCGATAGTTTGCATGTGCGAATGAATTAACAACAATCTCTCTTATTGCTTCCATCGGAACTTCAGGTATTTCAATTCTTGATGTATCATTATTGCTAAACTCAACTCTCCAATTCATATGCTCAGCAATATAAAGAGTTGCAGTATCAATTAAGTTATAAATATTATTTCTAAATCTTACAATATCCAAAAATTTAATTCTTTCATCAGTCGCATAAACAGCCATTTTTAATACAGTTGGCTCTTTATTTGAAAAAAGAAAAAAACCCGCATTTGTTAATTTATTATTAACCATTAAACCAAGCATTTCCAAAAGTTCTTTCTCATCAAACTTTCCAAGTGGTTCTAATCTTCCACAATCAACAGCTTTTTCATAAAAATTCCTCAAAGCCTTTCTATCGATATCTTCAATTCCAAATGCTGTTAGATTATTTTCCCAAATTGAACTATAATCAGTATTTAGCATCATATGTTTAAGCTCATCAGGCGTCATATCTTCTGCTCTATCATGAACTCTTTTAAAATATCTATTATAAGATGAATATGGTCTTTCAGAACCCTTAAACTCAACTTTTATAATACTCACATCACCTTTTTTTTCTTCTGATATAGTAGGATATATCATTGGTTTAATAGCTGTTTTTATGTATGTTGCAATATCATCAAGAGTATTTACACCAATTTCTTGACCACAGACATCACCATCTGGCTTAACACCGAAGTATAAAACTCCCATTCCGTGCTTGTTTAAAATAGAGCAAATATCATCCATTGCATCACGAAGCTCGCCAGTTGATTTTTTAAATTCAATTGTTTCGCTTTCCTTACCTAAGTTCAAAATAGCACCTCCTTATAGCACATATATTATAACACAATAATTTTAAAATGTCGTTTTTATGTCGTCATTTTGTCGTCATTTATGTCAGTATTAAAGTATATATTAAGACAAAATAAAAAGCTATGAAAATTTATTTTGATTTTCACAGCTTTTTTTCTTATTTTATTATTTCAACTTTAGCACTATTAGGCAAGAAGTTAGTAAATTTTAAATCATATCCTAAAGGAGTTCCGTCATACCATTTAAAATTAGTTAAAGACTCTCCTTCAAAATAGCAACTTTTATCATCATCAAATATATAAGGAAATTGCTCAATTTTATTTTCTTTTTCAACTAATCTCATATATTTATGAAGTCCTTGAAGATTGTTTCTTTTATATAGTAAAAATATTAAATTACTTAAATCTCTTTGATAGCCATCTTCTTTAATTGTTGAGTCAATATGATAAACTTTAATGCATGGCTTTGTAAAGGCAAGATTATTTAATTTTAATATCTCATAAATTCCTTTTGGTTTATAGTATTCAACAAGTAAAAATTCCCCAAAAAGACTATTACTATTTTTATTTTTTGGTATTAGGAAAACTTTATCTAAGGTCATTCCATCATTATTTTCTAAAGTATATGTATTTATATCATCTTTTTTTAACTCATAGCCTGTCCAGTTAAGTAAAACTTTATTATAGGAATTAAATCCCATACCAAAGCTGATTTGATATTTTGTAGGTAAATATGGAGGTGTTGTGCTAAACTCGCTTATTTTAAATACCATATCCAAAATATCAGTCTGTCCTAATCCACCTTTTAAATAGCTACCTTTTGCAATATTAAAACTAAAAAGATCGACAAGACCTAAAAGCTTTGCAACTTCATGAATATAAAAGATAGTATTATATTTAAATTCAGGCATTGTAGGAGTTATTTTTTCTCCTATTTTAGTTTTAGAATATAAACTTTCTTTTAAAAAGTGATAACTTGTCCAAGTATAATCACTAATTTTAAAGATAAACTCACTTTTTCCATCAAGTTTAATTGGGAAAGTTCTTGAAACAACCATTCTTGATGAGTATGAAAACCATAAAAGATTATCTTGAATATCATTTATTTTATTTATATCAAATTTAATATTTTCAATATCATATACTGCAATTACTGAGTCAATGTTTCCATCTTGATTATAATCAAAATCATTGCTTTTAAAAAGAGACTCAAACATTTCCTTTTTATCAGTACTTACCTTATATAATGCCTCTGATATTATTTGCTGCTCAGGAAGAGAAAATTTATTTTTCTTTTTCATCTCGGTTGCTTCATCTTTTGAGATAATTGAATCAACAGGATCAAGAATATGAAATTTAAGATTAAGCAGCCCCTTTGATACAATCTTAAAATACTCAGCTACACCATAAAAACCATTTTCATTTATTGTTTTATTAAAAGCATCATCTAAATCACTTTTAAATTTATCTTTGTCTGTGTTTTTATCAAATACAACAGGTAAAACTATTGTGTTTATTTGACCAACTGATGGAACAGGTAGGGACATTCTAAATTTTTTTAATATGGAATTAAGTTTAAGTGGTCCTGGATTTTCTGAGTATTTTGCAACAAGTGTTACACTTTTTTTAAGTTTTATTCTATCTCCTGGGCTATCGAATTTTTGCTCAGTAAAAAAGAATGCTTTTTTCTCTGGGTCATCTTTTAAATAATAGTATTCAAGATAATAACTTTTCTCATCTTTACTAACTAGTGGTTCACGCTTAATATTATCGATTTCCTCGCCTGGTTGCATAATTGTATTATCATCTTTTTTTAATGTTATTTTATAATTATTATTTTCTATTTTAGCATTTAATTTATCATCTGAAAATCTACCATCTCCTAATTCATAGTTAACTGATATTTCTTTTTCAGATAAATTTTTAATATTCTCGCAAGAAAATAGTAAAACTGTAAAAAAAACGAATAAAATTGTAAATAATATTTTTTTAATCAAATTAAACTCCTTAAATTGAAAAAAGCGGTTAAACCGCTTTTTTATTATTAGTCTTTAACGATGCTTGCTTCAATTTCAAATGTAATATTTTTTCCAGCAAGTTTTTCGTAGTCTTCTTTGCTTGGCTCTTCAAGAGTAACTTCAACATTAAATGTAGTTACAGTTGGATCAGCTAATGTAAGTTGTTTTGTCTCTCCAACTAATCCATCAAAAGTACCAATTTTAAATTTAACATAATGTGATGCTACTGTTTGTCCATCAACTTTAACATTTTTAATTTTTAAAGTACATTGACCAGTTACATTATCACCTGGTTTAACTTGGGTAGTTGTATCTTCAACCCATTTAACAGAAACTGTCATTCTAACTTTGTCAACAGCAGTTTTTCCAACTGGAGCATTTGAATGAGCAACTTGACCTGTTGGAACTAATACCTCATTATCATTAAGTCCTGCTTTTGTTAAATCAATTTTAGTAGTTACAGGTTTACCTTCACCTACAGCAATTGATACATCATCTTTTTTGTTTGTTGGGTTTGAAATATTTGAAACCCAATAAGCAGATACAGCTGCAAATGTTGCAACTCCTGCAATTAAAAATCCTAGTAGTACAAATAAAATAAGTTTTGTTTTCTTTTTCATTTTTTTCATCCTTTCCTTTATATTATACTTATTTATACTTCACTTGTGCTAAATTCTACTTCAATTCTAAACTTAGAATTGGCAATACCATTAGCTTCATCAACATTACTCGGCTCTTTTAATGTGATCCGATAGTAAAGATTATATCTTTTCTTATACCAAAAATCAGTCATATTCTTATTAAATATTGAATAATAATTACTATTTTCTACTAATTTACCATTACTGTCTTTAATAAGCTGTTTAATTACGATATAATCAGATAAATTTTTAACTCCTTTTTCAACAATAACTTTTATCTTAACATTAAGCACATAATTTTTCTTAGAATCAGGAACATATACCTCATATGCTAAATCTATCTGATCGATTTCATCTTTTGCTCTCGCCTTTCCACGTGGAACAAGTTTTTTATTTCCTGCCTCATAGTTAGTATCAACCGTTTGGTAGTATAAATTACCTTGTCGATTGAATAGATAAATTTTCCTATTTTCATCAAAAGCAATCCTCAATGACATAATAGAATAAAATATAAGAAAGCCAATTAGAGAAATTATCATTAAGATAAAAGTTAAAATATCTCTTAGTTTTGCCAACTTTTATCACCTAACTTGCTGATATATTTTACTATAAAATAATTCTTTTTGCAAATTTTAGCATTTTTAATATAATAGATTTATGAAAAAGTTTAATTTCAATTTAAAAACATATACAGAACAAGTAGTAATTGCAGCAATTTATGTCGCTCTTACACTAATTATAAGACCTATTGGTTTTTTCCAAATAAGAATATCTGAAGCTCTTTTATTTTTGCTTTTATTTAATAAAAGACATCTTATAGGTCTTAGTTTTGGATGCTTTATAGCAAACTTTTTTTCAGATTTTGCTTTATTTGATATTATATTTGGAACATCCGCAACAATTATCTCAGGTGTTTGGCTTTTAAAATTAAAAGACAGATATTTCATCTGTCTTTTATATCCTGTTTTTATAAATGGTCTGGCTGTTGGACTTATGCTTAATTTAATTTTAGGATTTAATCTAGAGTTAAGCATTCTTTCAGTTATGATAAGTGAAGGATTAACACTATATCTTATCTCAGTACCACTTTATTATTTTTTCAAAAATAATATCTTTTTAAAAGAACTAGTAAGTTAGATTTTATCTTGAATCTCTTTAATTGCATCGTTTCTTTCTTTTAGCTTTTTCAAAAGAGAGAATACTTTTTGTCCGCCTTGATCATCAACTTCTTCAATAAGTTTATCAATGTTAGTGTAAATTGGCGTAGCAATTTGTTTAGTCTTATCAACGTTTTCTTTTTCACAGTAAGATTCAATAACATTTATCACAACTTCAGACTTTAAAAGTCTTTTTTCTTGCCATGATTCTAATCTTTTTTGAAAGTCTTCATCTGATTCACCATCTAATTTAACAGGCTTAGCATCAATTTGAAATATTTGATTGTATAAATCATATACACGCTTTCTAAAACTTCCGACACCAATATAATTATAATCTTCTACAACATGATTGTTTTTCTCAAGAATTGCAATATATTTAACAAAATATTGAGCAAAATTATAAATTCCTTCGATATTTTTATTTAAATATTCAACTTTAAGCTCTCCTGCAGGAACAACCTTTGCTCTTAGTTTTTTAGCAACATTTAATAAATCCTCAACAACATCAGCAACACCATCAAAATTTACATCTTTTACACATGTTTTAGGATTAGTTTCAGCTCTATCAAAAACTTTTTTTCTTAGTTTAATAAATTCATCATTACTACCTGCTGTTTCAAGGTATAAAAGGTAGTCGCTGTTATTTTTAAAGTTTTTAATATCATATTCATTATCTAGATTATCAATATCTTTTAGAAAATCAAAATCATCTCTTAATTTTAATAAGTTATTGTAATAATCTAGGTACTTTTTAAAACTCTTTAGCTTTTCTGCAAGTTTATTTCCAACAACTTTGCCACCTTCTTTAATAAGATATTCGTCATCATTTACAAAGCTAGAAAGGTCACTTAAAAACTTCTTAATATTATTATGAGCATCCTTCATGCCATTATAATAAGTTGCCATTTCAGTTCTTACTTCTGGACTTAAAATATTATCATCTAGAAATTTATCTTTTATAAAAAATTTAAATAATGGGCTTCCTAAAAAACCATATTTATATGCTTCTACATAAGATTTATTAGAATTAGAATATTCAATAAATTGTCCAAGAAAAAATAAATTTTGGCTTGTAAGAATAGGTAAATAATCATTTAACTTGTCTGCAAAATCAACTACTTGAGCAAGTGAATCAACATATGTTTTAATAAGATCTAAATCTGCATTAAATACTCTATCTTTCATTCCCTCTAACACTTTATAGTTATTATATAGTGCATCAAGTTTTGCCTTATCTTCTAATAATTGATTTTTTAAAACATTTAATTTAAACTTTCTAACAATCTTATCGCTATCAAAGTAAAACTCAACTTCAACAATCTCCTCGCCTTGATTGGTAAATGGATCGATTGTTACTTTTTGATTTGGAATATCAAGTGAGTATGAAAGACTTCCAGATGTTTTAACCTTAATATCAGATGGAGCACATCCTACATAATTAAATGTAAATGCTTCTTTTTCATAAATTGAAGTAGCGTTTTCTTCACTTAAATCTTTATCGTTATATCTTAAAATAGGATTAACATCAAGCTCATAAACTGCTTTTATTTTAGTATCTTTAGTTATTTTCCAAGTAAATTTATCATCTTTAATTATTCCAAGATCTTGTTTAACATCATCAATTAAAAGCTCTTTTATCTTTTTTTGAGAAGGTGTGTTTAAAATAAACTCAACAACACTTGTCTCTTTAACATTATCTTTATCTATTTTTGAGTCTGTAAGAGATACACCGTCTAATTCAATCTTGTAGTAGTTATAATCTCTGTAAGTTGCTTTTATTTTTTTATTAGAATTTGCAATAACAGAAAATTTATTATCTGATACTAAACTTGTTTTATCCTCATCATTAATAAGTAGTTTATCTAATATTTTATCAGTTGGTGTAACTAGTTCAAATTCTACTTTAGTATTTTCTTCAATTTTATTTAAATCAATACCAGGATTTAAAGCCTTTACGCCTTCTAGTTCAAATTTATAATATTCTACCTTATCCTCATCTTTTAATGTAGCAACAATTTTATAGTTTTTATCCATTTTAAGAGTAAATTTATTATCTCTTAAAATATCTTTTTTCTCCTCGCCATTTATTAAAAGACTTACAACTTTTTGGTTTTCTTTTTTATTTATTAAAAATTCAAGCAGAGTATTTTCTTTTACTTTGTTTAAATTTATATCTTTTGTTAATAACTCAACATTTTCTAATTCAAGTTTATAAAACTTATCCTCAGGAACAACTTGCTCATCTTTTTTTAAAACTGCCTCGATTTTTAAATTCTTATCAACAGTGTATGTAAATTTATAATCTTTTACAAGGCTTGTTTTATCCTCACCATTTATTAAAAGTTCTTTAAAAGTATGTCCTTCTTTTTTTATTACTTCAAAATCAATTTTTGTGTTTTTCTTAATATTAGTAGTATTTATTTTTTTATCTACAGTTTTAACATTTATAAGCTCAAGTGAAAACTTCTTAGCACAACCAAAAAATAAAACTGTGAAAAAAGAAAATAAAACTACAAAAAGTATTTTTTTAAATTTCATATCTTTACTCCTTATTCAACCGATTTTAAGCTTTCGACCATTTTTATCTTTCTAGCAACCCTAGACATATAAAAATTTATCATAAAGCCAACAATTATAGATGACAGCGCCCCTATTACATATGTCTGCCAACTTATATAGTATATGTATGAGACAATAGGAGTCTCATTTATCTTCAAAATTAGATATAGCATAGGAAAGCCTAGTAAGGTTCCTAGTATAGATCCGATAATAGTTAAAAAAAGTGTCTCAATTAAAATGCTCTCACCAATTTCAAATCCAGAAAATCCTAGTACTTTTAGTGTTGCAATTTCTCTTTTTCTTTCATTAAGGTTTAACCTTGATAGATTATATAAAACTGTAGCAGATAAAAGTATTGCAAAAATTAGAATAGTCAAAGTTAAAACGCCAATTGAACCTGTTACATCATTTATAATATTTTCTACTCTTTTCTCAGTTACAGTAAATGCGACATTTTCAACATTTTTAATATTTTTTTCAACTTCTTCGATTTTGTTTTTATAATCTGGAATAACATTTAAAAAACAACCAAAGACAGCTCTGCTAATATCCGCAACTAAAGGATCATCAAGTGAAAAAATAAGTCCTTGTACCGAGAATGTAGAAATTAGTTTTTGAACCTTAAAAGTTTTTTTAATATTATCGCTTGTAACAAATGATACCATATCACCTACTTTTATTCCTAAATCATTTGCGATTTTTTTAGGAAGATAACAACTTCCATGATCTGGATGAGGGTATTTTTTAGTATCGATAAATTTTGAATTATCATAAAAGCCAATGGCATTAGAGTCAATAGTTTTACCAGTTTTAGGATTTAGTATGGATACGCTATTTACATAATAATTTTCTACCATATCCTCATCTACGCCTTCAACTTTTTTTATATCTTCTAGTGGATTAGAACCCCTATTGTATGAAATTGCTATATCACAATTATAGTATTTTTTCTTATCTTTGTCAATTCCATAGGCTATTGTGTCATTTATTCCCATACCACTAATTAAAAGAGCCGTACATCCCATAACTCCTAAAATGGCCATAAAAGTTCTAAAAATATTTATTTTTATATTTCTAAAAGCTATTTTTTTAGAGATATGATTTTCAGATGTTTTTTTATTTTTTGCTCCAAAGTTAACACTTATAATCTTCGGTCTCATACTCTTTGCAGGTAGCATATTTACCTCGTGCCTACATACCCAAAACATAATAAATGAAACTAAAAAGATAAAAATTAAAACTAGCGATATAACCTCAACACACGGAAATACAAATTTTAAACTTGGCAGATTATATAAAAGTTTATATTTATTATCAAGAACTTTAGGAAGGATAAAAGGTCCTGTTGCAACCCCGATAATAATTCCAATAAAACAAATTAAAATTGTCCGCCCAATATAGTGAGTATATATTTTAAAATTAGAAAATCCTAAAGCCTTTAAAGTTCCAATTTGGGTTCTTTCCCTTAAAACAATTTGAAGCGAAGTTGAAATAATTACTAAAAATGCTACTATAAAAAATATTATTGGAAAGACAAACATCAAGTGTCTTGATTGCCTTATATCACTATCTATTATTAAATTTGAATGAATCTCATCCTTTGTTTGATTAAATAATATTTCAGCTCCGCCAATATCTTTTTGTTTTTGACTGTAGTACTTGTTTATCATAGTTTTTAACTTTGATACTTTGGAGTAATCTTTTAATTTAAACGTGAGCTGGTTATAAAGTCCATCGTTATTTACTTCTTTTAAAAGAATATCCTTTTTAGCTATAAAATCATTTTTTATAGCATCAAGTTTACTACTTTCAATATTATCTTTAACGAACTTTCTAAGATAGGCTAATCTTCCGATTGTCTCATTAGGATTAAAAAAAGAATTATCGTATATCTTTCCTTTTAAAACATCCTCATATCCATTAAATACCATCTCACTAGGATAAAAAATTGAGCCAAGCATTTTTAAAACTGCTATTTCTTCTTTAAAGTTTTCAAATACTGCCTCTTTAAATTTTTTAAAAAAGTAGTCATAATCAGCAATCGAAATTCCATTAGAACTATTTGCATCAACTACCTCGGGCTCCATAACATAACCTAAAACCTTTAAAGGCATTTTTATATTGGCACCTGCACCATCAATTTTTTCAATAAAATTTAATATTTTAGTGCTTCCAAAAGGATCGTTTTTATTTTTCTCATCACTTGTTTTTCCAACAAGAGATGATTTTAAAAAGATTTTAGAAAAAATAGAAAATGTATCTTTTGTAAATTCATCATCAAAGTTAAATTTATAAGCCTTTAAAATAGGTTTTATTTTATTTAATTGAGTACTTGGAATTGAGTCAACATCAAATCCAAATAATTTAAATACATCCCTATTAAGAAGCGGTTTATTCTTTTTATCCTTATTTATATCTAACTCACCACGATAAAGAATTCTCCCTGTTGGTTTTCCATTTACCTTTTCAAAGTATATATCATATTTTTGCTTAAAAGCTTGAATTAAAATAGATGTTGGAACTCTTGCAATTACATTGCTTCCAACTTTTACATTAGATGGTAGCGTTCTTAAAGGAAGATAAATTCCGTTTTTATCATCTTCAAAACTTTTACCTTTAATTAGTTTTTTATTTTCATCATAAACACCAATTACCCTATTCATTAAAAGGTTAGATTTTCTAAGTTGAAGTTGAAATTGCCCTGATATTTCATATCTTTTATCATAGTCTTGGTTATGCTCGATTTTTTCAGGATATAGTGAAATGGGTAAAAGTAGTCTTTTTTCAATTTCTAGCTCATTTTTAAAGCCATCAAAGTTTTTAATATTTTCAATATCAGCCTCTGATATTGATGTTACCGAGCCTTCTTTATTTATTTTAGGAATTGTAGTTAAAAATAAATCCGAAAGATTGCCATCTTTATAAAGTTTATCTTTTCTTAATTTTAAAGCATGATAATTTGCTGCAAGACCTGAAAAAAGACAAATAGCAAAGGTAGCAATTAAAATCATTGCTAAATATTGTCTTATTTGTCTTAGGATATCTCTAATGCTTTTTTTAATTAAAATATTTTTTCTATTTTTCACCATTCAAGCTCATCGACTTCTTTAGGTTCTTTATTTATCTTATCTAAAATAATTTTCCCATCTTTCATAACTATTAAATGATCAGCAATCTCAGCAATAGTTTGATTATGAGTTACAACAATAACTGTCTTATTATCTTCTCTTGAAATTTTTTTAAGAAGTTTTAAAATGTCAACACCAGTTTTTGAGTCAAGTGCTCCTGTTGGCTCATCGCAAAGAAGAAGCGATGGTCTTTTTACAATTGCTCTTGCAATTGCAACTCTTTGCTGCTCACCACCTGATAGTGTTGATGGAAATTGCATCATCCTATCAGCAAGGCCGACCGCTTTTAAAACCTCTTTTGAGTCAAGGGGATCTTTTGATATGCTTGCTGCAAGCGAGACATTTTCAAGCGCATTTAAATTAGGAATTAAATTATAAAACTGAAAAACAAAACCAATTTCAAACCTGCGAAATAGGCCAAGCTTTTTATCAGAGTATTTAGAAATATAATTATCCCTTACGCAAAAACAGCCATCAGATGGTTTTTCCATTCCACCAAGGATATGTAAAAGAGTCGACTTACCAGCCCCAGATGGTCCTAATATAACCACAAACTCTCCTTCTGAAAAAGAAAAACTTACATCATCTAACGCTTTTATTTCGTTTTGTCCATCCTTGTAAATTTTAGTTAAGTTTTTAGTTTCTATAATTTGATTTTTCATTTTTATCTAAAAGTTATTATACTACTTAATTAAAAATATTCAACTTGTATGATAGTTTTTTTTAGATATTTACTTTTTTAATTGACTATATTTAAAAATTATGCTAAAATACCACCAATTAAGAGGTAGCGGTGCAAATAAGTATAACTGGGAGAAGGCATTCTGTGAACAGTTAAAAAGGTAATCACCGCCGAATAATTTATCTAGGCATAGATATTTTATGGGATTATAGGAAATACCTATAATACTCCTACAATAAGTAGAGGCGCTTATAATCTAGGCACTCTTAGGTGCTTTTTTTTATTTTAAAGGGTGATATTATGAAAAAAATAATTACATTTTTACTACTACTTTTTACAATTCCACTTTTTCTTGCGCTAAAATCAGATACTCTAACAGTTGGTCTTGAGGCTGATTATAGACCATTTAACTATGAAAGTGGAAAAGATGGCTATAATGCTCATGTGCTTGATAATTCAAGTTATGTATCAGGATATGATGTTTTTATCGCCAGAAAAATTGCTAAAAAGTTGAATAAAAAACTAATTATTAAAAAAATATCATGGGATGGCTTAATTCCTGCTTTAAATTCAAAGGTAATTGATTTAATAATTGCAGGTATGACCAAAACAGATGAAAGAGAAAAAGAAATCTCTTTTACAAGTCCTTATTACGAAAGTAAGGTTGTTCTTGTTACAAGAAAAGATAATAGAGTTAATAAAGTATCTGATTATAAAACTATAAATAATTACAAAATAGCAGCTCAGCTTGGAACAATGTATGAAGATATTACTAAAAAATATTTTAGTTCAAGTCATTTAACAAGTCTTTCTACATACAATGATTTAATCCTATCTGTAAAAAATAAGGTGTCTGATTTTTTTATCTGTGAAGAGCCAATTGCCAAAGATATTATAAAAAATGATAAGGACCTTATAACAATTCCTTTAAGCAATATAAATTTAAACATTGAAAAAGTTCCAGTTAATATAGGCCTTAGAAAAGAAGATACAAGCTTACAAGATAAAATAAATCATGTATTATCTGAAATAAGCCAAAGTGAGAGAGAATCAGAAATGGCAAATAGTATTGCAGGAAATATTGTTAAAACTAGATTTAGTGAAATATTAAAAAACTATGGTCCAAAATTGCTAGAAGGTCTTCTTTATACAATATCAATTTCAATCGCTGGAACCGTAGGTGGTTTATTTCTTGCATTTTTACTTTTATTTGCAAGAAATATAAGGATAAATAAAAAAAGAGATTCTAAAATAAAGATATTTTTTATAAATATATTAAAGTATTTATCAGTCGGGTATACAACGATTGTAAGAGGAACCCCGATGATGGTTCAGGCAATGATTGTTTTTTATGGATTTGCAAGCTTTATGCCACAAAAAATATGGACACCTTTTAATGTATCACTTTTTATTGTTATGTTTAACACCGCAGCTTATATTGCTGAGATTTTACGAAGTGGTCTTAACTCACTTGATAAAGGCCAAGAAGAAGCCGCAAGAGCTCTTGGATTTAGTAAAAGACAAGCCGATTTTAAAATAATTTATCCGCAAGTTTTAAAAAACTCATGGCCTAGTATTGGAAATGAGTTTATTGTAAATTTAAAAGATACTTCTGTTTTAATGGTAATTGGTTTAACTGATTTATTCTCAGCAGGTAAAGCAATGGCAAGTGGTACTTATAAGATAATTGCATCATGGCTTGTAGTTGCACTTCTTTATTTAATTTTAACGCTTGCTACTACTTATTTAATTAAATACCTTGAGAAAAAAAGAAATGTTAAAAATATAAAAGATAAGGTGAAAAATAATGGATAGTCCAATTTTAGATATTAAAAATATAAAGCTTACTTTCTCTGACGGAAACAAGATTTTAAAAGATGTATCATTTAAATGCTATAAAAAAGATATTATTTCAATTATCGGTCAGTCTGGAAGTGGTAAGACTACTCTTTTAAGATGCATTAATCTTTTAAATGAGCCAGATAGTGGCGAGATATATTTTAACGGGATAAATTTATTAGATGCTAAAACAAACATAAATCTTGTAAGACAAAAAATTGGAATGGTTTTTCAAAACTTCAATCTTTTTAATCAAATGACTGTTCTTGAAAATATGATAAAAGCCCCTGAGATTGTTTTAAAAATGAAAAAGGCCGATGCGATAAAAAAGGCAATCCCACTTTTAGAGAAAGTCGGGATGAGTGAGAGCATTAACAAACCTGTTGAAATTTTATCTGGTGGCCAAAAGCAAAGAGTTGCAATTGCAAGAGCACTTATGATGGATCCTGAAATTATGTTATTTGATGAGCCAACATCGGCTCTTGACCCTGAGATGGTTGGTGAGGTTTTAAATGTTATTGATGATCTTGCTAAATCTGGTATGACAATGATTATAGTATCACATGAGATGAAGTTTATTAAAAAAATAAGTACTAGAATCATTTTTATGGAAAATGGCTATATTGAGGTTGATGAGGAAAATATTGACTTTGATAAAAGATGTAAAAATGAAAGAGCAAAACAGTTTTTAAACTTGTAATTTTTTATAAACTATTTATTAGTGTTATAATAAATAGGTATATAGAAACATATGGATTATAAAAATTTAGTTGGAAAAGTTAATAAATTTAAAGTTTTAAGAGAAACCAATATTGGTTATATTTTAATTAAAGATGGCATTGAGTTCTTTCTTCACAAAAACGAATCTGAAAAAAGATTTTTAAAAAATAATGAAGAAGTTGATGCCTTTTTATATTTTGATAATGCTAAAAGGCTTGCTGCTACTTTAAAACTTCCGATAATATGTGATGGTGAGTCTGGTTTATTAACTGTTAAATCAAATAATTATCCGCTAGGTGTTTTTTTAGATAATGGAATATCAAAGGATTTACTAATTTCAGGAAATAATCTTCCTGATAATAAAATGCTTTGGCCATTACCTGGTGATAAAATTTTAGTTAGATTAAAATCATACTCTACTCAGCTTAAAGCAATAATAAAAAAAGAAGATTTTAAAAAGCCACAGGGTTTAAAAATAGGCGATACTTTTAAGGGATATATAACTCTTTATGCTAATGATTCTATTTATATTGTGAATGATAATTTAGAGTATATAAAAGTAAATAAAGGTAATTATTTAAAAAAAGAAAGAGTTGGAAAATTAGTTGAGGCTAAGATTGTATATATTGGTTTTAATGATATTCTAGGTGATTTATCAATTGATAAAGACGAGTGGCAAAAATATAAAAAAGTAGATGTCTTTAGATTTGTTTGTAAAAATAAAGATAAAGGTATTGATTATTTTAAAAAAGAAATTATTGAAAGAGAACTTAAAATATCTAATAAACTTTTTAAAAAGCTTGTTCTAGAATTAAAAAAAGATAAAAAGCTAGATATTAAAAATAAAGAAATTATAATATTAAAAGGTGAATAAAATGGCTAATGATAAACTAGTTAAAGAAATTACAGCAATCGATGATGATTTTGCTAAATGGTATTCTGATATTTGTGTAAAATCAGAACTTATGGCATATTCTGATTTACAAGGTTTTATTATATACCTTCCAAAAGGCTATGCTATTTGGGAAAGGATAAAAGAGTATTTAGATAATGAATTTAAAAAGACTAATCACGAAAATGTTTATTTCCCACTTTTAATTCCTGAGAGTTTATTCCAAAAGGAAAAAGATCATATTAAAGGCTTTGCGCCTGAGGCAGCAATGGTTACTACAACTGGTGTTAATGATTTATCTGAAAGACTTATTATAAGACCAACTAGTGAGATTTTGTTTTCTAACTTTTACAAAACCAAGGTTAAATCTTACCGTGATTTACCAATTTTATATAACCAGTGGTGTTCGGTTTTAAGATGGGAGAAAACTACAAGACCATTTTTAAGAGGGAAAGAGTTTTTATGGCAGGAAGGTCACACAGTTCACGAAAGTGAAAACGAGGCAATTAGTGAGACTTTAAAAATGCTTGAAATATACAATAAAATGGGAAAAGAACTTTTAGCAATTCCATTTATTTGCGGAAAGAAAACTGAGAATGAGAAATTTGCTGGTGCGGTATTGACTTATTCAATTGAGGCACTTATGAAAGATGGAAAAGCCCTTCAATCTGGAACAAGCCACTACTTCGGACAAAACTTTTCAAAGCCATTCGATATTAAATTTACAAATAGTGAAAATAAACTTGAATATGCCTTTCAAACATCATGGGGAGTTACAACAAGACTAATCGGTGCTGTTATTATGATGCATGGTGATAGTGATGGTTTAATTCTTCCTCCAAGAATTGCACCAACGCAGGTTGCAATAATCCCAATTGGAATTGATGAGGATAACAAGGAGCTTTTAAAAATAAAATCTGATTTAGAAAAAAATAAAATTAGATATTTAGTAGATTTTTCAAACAAGAGTATGGGATATAAATTTTCTGAGACTGAAATGAATGGAATTCCTATTAGAATTACTGCTGGTAAAAATGAACTTAAAAATAACGAAGTAACTATTTTTAAAAGAAATACCAGAGAAAAATTTACTATCAAATTAAATGAAATAGATAAAAAAATTCCTGAACTTCTTGATATAATTCATACCGAGATGTATGAAAAGGCTAAAACGTTTATAAATGAGCATACAACTTATGTTAAAACATACAAAGAGTTTAAAGAAACTCTTACTAAAAACCCTGGATATATTAAACTTGATTGTAACAGCGAGGCTGAAAAAATTATTAAAGATGAAACAGGCGCAACCGCAAGAATTATTCTAGATGATGCTCCTGAGTTAAAAAAATGCCCTATTACTGGTAAAAAGGTTGACTACAGGGTTTTATTTGCAAAAGCTTATTAAGCAATTTTAGATTTTATTTTTACTATATATTAAGGGGAAATATGAACTGCTTAATATGTGGAAAAATTGCTAAATTAAATAAGATGAATCTTTTTACAGTAAGAGAGAATTTTGAAATTTGTAATAAGTGCAAAATGGAGTATATGCTAGGAATTTATTTTCGTAAAATTCCTATTAAAAAAGGATTTATTTGGCATTTTTACCTAAGTGAGGTTAAGCTTAGTGAAAATATCAAAAATAAATTAGAACAACTCTTAAGACCTATTTATCTAATTTCTAACTTTTACCAAAAAACCGTGTTTATTTTAGATGATTTTTTTGACGAGAATATGTTTAAAATAATTGATAATCTTAATTTTAATGATATAATAACAGTAACATATGATATATAATTGCTAAAGGAGATGTAATAATGAAAATTGAAGTAATTGGAAAAGGAAGTTTAAAAGTATCGAAAGATGTAACTGAGTATAGCGAGAAAAAACTTCAAAAAGTTCTAGGATTTTTTGATGAGAAAGAAGTTGAAAGTGTAGTTGTTCTTTTAAAAGACTATAAAGAATATAAAAAAGTTGAAATTACCGTTAAAACTATTAAAGAATTAATTAGAGCAGAGGAAAAAGGTCAAGACTTTAAAGAAACAATTGATCTTTCAATTGATAAGCTTGTAAGACAAATTACAAAACTTAGAGATAAAATGATTTCATCATTTAAAAAAGAAAGAAAAGAAAAAGATGATTTAGATTTAAAAGGACTAGAAAAAGAACTTTTAGCTACTCAGCTTGTTAAAAATAAGAAAATCACTTTAACTACTCTTACAAAAGAAGAAGCTCTTCTTGCGATGGAGCTTGTAGGTCATGAGTTTTATATCTACCATGATGTTGATTTAAATAAAACATGTGTAGTTTATAAAAGAGAAGATGGCGGTTACGCTTTAATTGAGACAAATATATAAAAAAATGCCGAAAGGCATTTTTATATTTTAAAGGATTATTTATCGCTTTTTAAAAATCTATCAAGATTATTTTTAATAACTAGAAGATAATCTAATCTTGGTTTAAATGAAAATTTTACTTCGAGGTTGCTATTTATAAAATAATCAACTGGAATTGATTTTCTATCATTTTGATTTATAAATTCAGCTAGGTCTTTGTATGGAAGAATAAAATATCTATCTAGCATTTTAAAATAAATTATTAAAAAAGCAATACCACCATTTTCATAGATATTTTTTAAATGTTCTATTTGATGATTTAAAATATTATTTATGGGAATACTTGTTTTATTTATTGTCTCTTTAACATCAAAATCAATATACATTCCATTATATATCCCATTATAATCGGTTGTTGAAGGTTTTGAAAAATATGCCTCGGTAATTTTAGTTTTCTCTCTTTTAGAGTAGTCAACTTTTACAATTTGAATTGGTGTAGGCTTTTTATAAATAAAGGCAATATTGTTATTTTTATAATATAAGTTAGTTAGCTCTACTTCCCTTTCAAAGCCAATTCCACGGTTTTTAGATGTATCAACTTTATATAATTTTACATCTTGTTTAATTTCTTTTTTAATCATTTTAGGATATTTAATCATATCTAAATTATACTACTTTTTAGAAAATGAAAAAATAATATATAATATATAAAAATAGGAGGAGTTTATGTATCATAGAAAATCATCAGAAGCTGTTTCACTGGGTCATCCTGATAAGATAGCAGATTATATTGCAGATTCTATTTTGGATGAAATTCTTACTTTAGATAAAGACTCTAAAGTGGCATGTGAGGTTTTAGTTACTACTAATACTGTTATTATTGCAGGAGAAATTACAACAAATGCCAAAGTAGATTATAAAGAAATTGCTAAAGCAGCAATTAAAGAAATTGGATATTCTGATAAGACTATCGGGTTTAATCCTGATGAGATAGAATATATTATAAAAATAAATAAGCAATCGCCAGATATTGCAATAGGCGTAAATAAAAAAGAGCAAGGTGCAGGAGATCAAGGAATAATTTTTGGTTATGCTACCGATGAGACAAAAGAGTTTTTACCACTTCCTTTTGTGCTTGCTAAAAAGCTTTTAAATGTTTTAAGAGAAAAAATGCTAAGTGGAGAAATTAGTTACATCCTGCCAGATGCTAAAAGCCAAATAACATTATCTGAAAATAAAAAACTAATCACAGATGTTGTTTTATCTGTAAATCACTTAGACACTGTTAGTATTGAGGATTTAAGAAAAGATATTTTAGATAAAGTTATAATTCCAACACTTCCTAAAAATATGATTAACTCTGATACTAAATACTGGATAAACTACACAGGAAGATTTGTAGTTGGTGGCCCTAATAGTGATTGCGGGGTTACTGGAAGAAAATTAGTTGCTGATACTTATGGTGGATATGCTCACCATGGTGGTGGGGCATTTTCAGGAAAAGATCCATCTAAACTTGATAGAAGTGCAGCTTACATGGCAAGATATATTGCTAAAAATATTGTTAATGCTAAACTTGCAAAAGAATGCGAGGTTATGTTTGCATATGTAATTGGACACAATAAGCCTGTAACATTTATAGTTGATACTTTTAAAACTGGTAAAATAAAAGATGAAAAAATCGAAAAGATAATTCTCGATAGAATTGATTTAAGTCCTAGTGGAATTTCAAAAGAGTTAAATTTAAAAAATCCAATATATAGAAAAAGTGTATCTGAGGGACATTTTTTTGCAGACCTTCCTTGGGAAGAGTTAGATTTATTTAAAAAATATCCCCTAAAATAATATGAGTAAGACTAATATTATTAAAAAAATACTTCTTTTATTTTTATTTTTTATATCTATTTTCTCACTTTTAGGATGTAGTGATGTTTTATATAATGTATCTTTTGATATGGGGGAAAATGAACCATTTTTAAATGATATTAAAATACCTAAAAATAAAACACTTACTATAGATGAGCCAAAAAGTAAAACTAAAAAGTTTTTATACTGGGAGCTTAATGGAAAAAAATACGATTTAAAAACTCCTGTAACTAAAAATATTCATCTTGTTGCAAAATGGGGAAAGAAAGACTTTTTTAACATCAACATAAAATTTACTGACCTTGATGATAAAAATAAAGCTCCAATTGATATAAAAGTTAAAAATGGTGAAAGTCTTGCTGATTGTAAAGATTTACCGTTTAAAAAATTTTATTCATATAGTTATCGTGACCTTGATAAGCAAGAATTTATCAATTTAAATTTTAAACCTGTATCTGATATGCGACTTGATGCAATTGATACTCTAACAGGTATGCAAAAGGACTACTTTAAATACTTTGAAAAAGAAGGAAATGATTATATTTATGATATAACAGATAATCCTGATAGTAAAAATGGCCTAGAGTCAATTTTATTTCCTCTTAATAATAAATTTTTATCTAAGAATTTATTTAAAACAAATGATAAAAAACATATTCAAAGGATTAAAAAAATAAGGAGAATTTACCTTACAAAAGATCAAATAAGTAATCTTAGTGGCGAAATTGTTTTTTATAATGTTAGCGAGGATTTAAAACTTTTTATAGAAGTTGACAAGGATGATATAAAAAGAAAAAATATAACTTTTAAATTTTATAAAGGTAATAAAAACTTGACAGATGATAATATAACAAGTAAAATTTCATTTGAATATAAAACTACAATTAAAAGATTTGTAAGTTTAGGTTAAAAGATTGCAAGTGCAATCTTTTATTTTTGAAATAAAAAAAAATAGGACGAATGCCCTATTCTTTATTATCTGTTATTATTTCTTTGTTT
>CAUUCL010000009.1:0-40089 GCA_963543845.1 uncultured Acholeplasmataceae bacterium | reverse complement strand
TCGCTCATTAAAATTTATTTTATATCCATTTACCCCTATGAAGTTAAAAGAGCCATTTTTCATAGCAATATGAAAACCGCCAATTCCTGCAAATAGATCTATAAATGTAAATTTTTGCTTCATTATTAACCTCCCATTCTGAATTTTTAAAATACTGACTAACTTCTAATACAATTATAATAAATATTTTTAATTATCGTTTTTTTAACTTATTTAATCACTAGATTTCTTTTTTTTATTATCTATTTTATTTCTTATAAATTTAAATAAATAATTATATCCTACTCCAAGAAAAATAAATCCTAGTAAAAATATCGTTAGATATAATGCTTTTAAATTTTTATTTTTAACCTTTGTTATGCTATCTTTATTTATCTCAATAATATCCTTATACAAAATATTTTTGTCATCTTTATAAATAACATTCATAAAATTGGTATTGCCACTTTTATCAAAATCTTTATAATTAGTATTTTCAATATATACCTCTTTAACATATATTTTTCTTGATTTTAAAATATCTTTATACATATTTAAAATAATATCCTCATGAGGTCTTCTTTTATCAAGATTAATTTTTACATCATTTCTTGCTTCATATATTTTTATTTTTTCATCTGATACTAAAAGTTTTACATTTTTATAAAGTTCTCTCCCAAGTAAAGTTGTAGCTTTTATAATTAGATTATATTTACCCTCTTTGAAATTGTTAAATGATTCAATAAGTGTTTCAGTATTATTTTGAACCAAGTAAACTCTTTTTTTAAAAGGTTCAATCCTGCTTTCATAGCTATTTATTCGGTAACTTTTTAAAAAATGATAAATTGCATTTTCCCATCCTTTTTTAAATTTGTAAACATCAGGTCCCATGATTTCATTTTTCAAATCTTTACTTTTTATTATATTTATTGTCTTTATATCTTTTTTATCAACAACAACTTTAACCGCTTCTAAAACTTTGTCCTTTGAATATTCTAACTCAAGGCTATAGTTATATAAATTGTTTGTCCTATTTTTATACTCAATACTATTTTCATAATATTTAAAATTATGAAAACTATTCTTTTCATAAAAGCAAATCGAGTCATCTATTTTTTTAATTATCTCACTATCTGCTAGATTATCATTGTTTAAAAATAAATTAGGACATAATATTTCATAGTTATAGTCTTTAAAAGTGCTTGCATAAATTGTGCTATTTAAAATTAAAGTTAAAGCTAATATAAAAATAATTGCTACTTTTTTCATTTAATCACCTAATAATATATTAGATAAATTTTATAATTTTACTTATCAAAATAAAAAGCCTCCGAAAATTCGGAGACTTTTAAAATGCTACTATGGAGCCATTTGATCAAATAATTCAAATACAAATGATGCTGGAACTTCATTTCCTAAAAGTTCAGATGGCATAAGTTCTACAAATCCTTTTGAAAGGCTTGAAGCACTTCCCCCAAATTGCATATAGTTAGTTAAAGCTGGATTTAAAGATATTCCAGATAATGAATATGCTAATGCTGCACCAAATAAATCTTTTGCGCCAAGTTGTCCACCTTGAATAAGATGTCCTAAGTTATTAAATAATTCATTTACATCATATCCAGCACCCATTAAAAGACCATTGTTTGCTCTTGCTATTTGTTCAACTATTTGATTTTTCTTCCAGTAGCTATCATCATAGTATCTTCTAGATTTTTGATTATTATTATCAATATATACAATATCATGTCTTGGACTTGTATGCTTTAATGGATTATTACTTTCTGGTTTTTCAAATATTGAAGCATTTTGCAGTAGCATTACAAAGTTAATATTTTTATCATTGTTTATGTGTGATTTTTTAATTCCAACTTTATTAAGTTCTTTAAATGTTGGAGTTAATGCTGAGATAATTGTTGCAGCACTTGAAAGTCCTAGTGCTGAATAATATGATGATGCACCGTTAATATAGTTTTCAAATGTATTATTTTTAAAAGTATATCCTGGATCCATTGACCATGAAAAATATTTTTTACTAGGTGTTAAAAATTTGAAATTTCTAAGTTCATCATCTGTCAGGCCATGACTAAATAACATTCTATTTTTATGAGTTAAATCTCTATCAATTGCGCCTGGTTGATCTCCTGGCTCAGAACCTGCATCTGGTCTGTTTAGATAAGCATCTCCTCTTTTATTTACAGAATAATCAATAGATACTATTGAAGGGCCACCAAATGAACCAAATTTATTTCCCTCAAACCAAACATGGCTTACATAATTAAGTTTTGGAAGATTATCATATGTATATTCAACTTTATCTGTTGCAATATTGCGATACATATAACCACTTGCCCAGCAATTATCAAATTTATTATTTATAACTGAGCCTTGTCCAAGTCTGTGAAGAACTCCTAGAACACAGTTTGTAATATCATTATTTTCAAGTTTTAAATTTGCCTCTGGCGCATATATTCCATGAAGACCAGACGAACCCCATGCTGGAACGTTAGATTCATCAAACTGACCAGCAGAGCCTGGAAGACCTGTGTTTCCAAAAATTCTTACATTTTTAATTGTTGTAATTTGAGCTTTGTAGTCAACTGATGAGTTTAATCCAAAAACACCCGCTGAAACATCGGCTATTGCATAAGGAAGATAATCATTTTTAGAAAATCCTTGGTGCGGTGTGTTTTTAGCATTTAACTCAAAACCATTACCATTAAATGTTAATTCTTTAGCATTATATAAATCACGCATAAAATAACTTCCTAATCCACCATCTCTAAGTTTTGGTTCACCGATATGCTTTTTCAAAAAGTCATAGTTTGGATCATTTAAGCCTTGTAAAAACTCAGCTGTAAATTGAGGCTGTTTTGGATCTAATTGGTCTTGACGGTGTTTTAATAGTATGTTTCTGTGAAGTAGTATATTTTCAGTATCTTTTTTAGAAAAATAGTTTTCTATCTCAGATTGGGTGTAAACATTATAACCATTTTCAACTACCTCAAGTTCAGCAAAGGTAAATTTATCATCTCTAAATTGCCACTCAACCTTAACCTTTCCGTTTGTTTTAATATCAAACTTAGAAAAATCAAGTTTATAGCCTTGAGTAATTTGATAGTCTTTTCCTTCTTCAAGTACTCTATTATCACTTAAAGCTGTTATTTTATATGTAAGGTTAAATCCTTGAGTATTTTCAACATCATATGTCTCATGAGAAACAATTGAGCCTTGAGCAGGATCATATGCAATATATGATACCTTGGCTACTGGATCAAAAATATTTAAATTTCCAACGCTATAAGTTTTGATAGTATCTATAAAATTATTTCCAGTTTGTTCAAGATACATCTTTCTTACATCTAGTTTAACTGTAATTGTAGCCTCTATTATTTCTTTATCATCGTATATAAGACATGTTTTATTTTGGAATTGTTTTGCAAATACAAGTTTATTTTCAAAATTTGTATAAATTGAATTATCACTTTTATTGTATGAGTATTTGATCTTATCAGGGCTTGATAATCCAAATGTTTTATTTCCAATTTTATCTGACGTTAATGCATCAATGTGGCTATTATTATCAATTGTTTTAACTTCTAGGAAGTATTTATCTTCAAGCTTAACTCTTTCTAAATTTTTTGTATCAATTAAATACTCTTTTACTGGATCTGCTAGATCTTCTTCCTCACCGTTTTTATTTATTTTGTATATATAATATTTTGCTGTTGTTAAAACTTTTAATTTTTCGCTTTCAGAAAGCCATACAAAACCATTAGATACATCTAAATTCTCACTTAATGCTCCTTGCACTTTTTGAAATCTTACAACAGAGATATGATTTGAAAAATTAGTTAAATCAATATTTATTTTATTTCTAACAATTACTGATTCTTTAGGAATTTCAATTTTAAATACGCCATTTTGAACATCCCCAACAACTACACTAATTTCTTTTATCTCACCACTAAATGGCATATCTTTTCCGTTAACTATATACTTATTAACAATTGAAACTTGTCTTGTACTACTTTCTTTTGCTTTAATTTTAATTACTGTTCCAATTTTAATATCTTGTAAGCCCTTTTTATATTCACCTAAATCAAATAGTTCATCATCAACATCAATATCAACTTGTTGGATTTTTCTTCTGATTGAATCTTTTTCAAATTTAATGTTAATATCGGAGTCTTTATATTCAATCTCAAAAGTCTCTTTTTCTCCTACTTCAACTCTTTCAAACTCACCATTTTTCTCAATTAAGTAATACTTATAAATATAGTTAGTTCTTGAAAAACTAAATATTAGTTTTTTATTTTCAGTCTTGTGATAGTATAAATCAGGACTTGAACCATTAACTTGGACAATATCACTATATTCAGGATTTTCGATAGTTAATTTATAAAAGTTTGATAAATCATCTAAAACTGTTTCAACATTAAATAAATTAGGATCAGATTTTTTCACCTTTAGTATATAGCTTGCTCCTTTTATCTCGTTTGAGTTTATCTTAAGTGATTTAACTTTTTTGCTTGGATCAAGCGGTGCTTTAGCAATAAGTTCAACTTCTTCATAAGCATATACTTTATATGGCGATGTTGTAACTTGTCCTTCTTTAGTTTTTAAATATAAACTACTCTCATCAAATATTATATTTTTTTCCTCTAGTGTTTCAAATACATCTTTTATATTATATTTATCAACTTTACCATCTACTATAAACTGATAAGAGTAAACTTGCAATAGTTTATCCTCATCTTTTAATGTTTCTAAATTATTTACTAAAACTGATTCTAATCTTATATTTCTTGCAAAGTTTTTATAAGTAAGTTTTATTACATCTCTTTTATATAATTTTTGATTTGGAGCAATCGGTTTATTATTTACTAAAACATCAAAATTTCCTGGATTTTCTAATAGAATATCATATGATTTAGCATTTTTTTCAATTATTTCAAATTTTAACTCAGAAGCATCTCCGCTAAATTTATGAACTAACTCTTTTTGTCCTTCAGCAATCTCATAAGTTTTATTTCCAATTTTAATTTTATCTAACACCTTAGAATTTCCAAGTGGTGATTGATAATTTTCAAGATTAAACTTTAAATCCATTCCAGGATAGAATTTATAATCTCCTGTGTTTGTTCTTAGTAAATTTATATTATATTGATGGATTTTAGCAATCTCAGTTTGAGGGACGTTTATTCCTTTACCATTGTCCTCGCCTACAATTTTAATATTAAATACTAATTTTTCAACACTTACAACATCACCTAGTGCTACTGTTTTATTTTGAAATTGAACTGATTTAATATTATTTTTTCTAAAGTATTCATGCTCAAGATTATACTCATATTTAATCTTTGAACCTTCTCTTGCTTGATAAATTGTTTTGCCATCACGAGTTGTTTTTCTTATTGCTGGAGCTTTTATTTTATCGTCTTTATCTTTAACTTCAATAAATTTTAAAACTCCATCATATTCTGGTGAGTTATATTTAATATCCTCATAATGATAATCATCATAATTTGCTCTAAGCTCAACATCACCTTTAACTTGATATGTTTGAGCCTTTTCACTAAGAATTACAGCATATGCTGAATTTCCCATTTTAATTTCAGCGTTTTTAAATTTTCTATTTGGATCAAGTTTCGTATGATCTACTTCCAAAACCATCTTAAAGCCCTCTTTTACAAGAGCATAATTAACTCCATTTTTATCTTGTTTTACTGTTAGATTGTGTTTAAATATTTCTAGATTTCCGCTAACTTTATATGTTTTATAAAGGCTACATCCAAAAAATACAAATTGCATAAGTAAAACAAATATAAAAATTAAACCGTATTTTTTTATTTTCCTCATTTTTTTCTCCTTATAAATTATATGTATTCATTTTTAATTTAATATATGCTGTTGGTGTTACAACTGACTTAAATAATATATCATATGCATTTCGCTCGGGTGGATATTTTAAAAGATATATTTCAACTTTTCTTCTTTTAATATCAACTCTAACATCAAAGCAATCCTTAATTTTTTCATCAAGCTCTACGCTAATATTAGGATTTTTAATTTTCTGAGATTGAAATTTATAATCAAACTCAATTATCTTACTACCTGGTTTTATGTCATCTTTGTAAAAACTGAACTCTCTTATCTCTCCTCCTTTATCAATTTTTTTACTTGAAAATATTCCATCACCATCATCAAGCCCATCTAAATGGTTAGGCGGAACTTTCTTTTTCCTATACTTTAAACTATCCTCTATTATTCTAATCTCAGTTGCATCTACTTCTCTTTCTTCTGATACTGGGCTTAAGCCAACTAATATTACAAGAGCAATTACAATCATTGTAAAAAATGTAATTGTTATAATTATAAATTTTTTATTCATCCTTGAGCCCACCTTATGTATGTATTTGTCTTTAAGATAATAAGCGCTGTTCTATAAATTAAAAGTATAAAAAGTAGTCCCGCTGTAATATATAAATATATCTCTCTTAGCTTATAAATATTTGATAAAGTTCTTGTTAAAAATACCACAACAAGAGAAAATATTATACCAAGCGAGATTGACCTTGCAATATTTTTATTATTTTCTAATACCTCAGTTTCTGCATATTCTCTATCATATGATTTAAAAATATCAAACTCTGCTGCCCAAATTATATGAATAGTTGTTCCGATTAAAAATATAATATGCATCATTAAAGTCTCTTTCAATCCCCAAAGACCTGTCCTAAAGTTTAAAAATAGCGAAAATGTAATAATTGAAAATGATATTAAAAATATAATAAATAATTTAGCAAGTATTAAATTTATAACATTCCTAGGACTTGATTTTAAAAGATATGCTGAGCTACCTTCACGGGTTATAATAGTTGATGCCATAACATTTGCTGATGTTAAAATTAAAAGGCCTAAAAATATTTGAGAAAGCAGTACCACCTTTTGCCCGTATTGCGATAAATTCATAAGAAAGAAAAACTTATTTAAAAAATAAAATAAAAGTGGCATTACCGCAACATATGAGATCATAATAGTTATCTGCTTTTTATCTCTCGAAATTTCTTTTAACTCCTTTGATAAGTAGTTTAAAAATATCGGCAATCTTCTTTTAAGTCTTACTTTAAATATTTTAACACCTTTAATATTAGACCCACCTTGCGCACTTAAATCATAAATCTTATAGTAAAAAAATGAGTTAAGGTAAGATATTAGACCAAGAACAATTATAAAGGCAAAAATTCTTATAAAACTTCCAAAAGCATAAATTGCTCTTTCAGCAAATAAAAACTTTAATGTTTCCCTTGAAAAATATGAATACTTAATCAAATCCCCAAACCCTGAATTAAACGTATCATGCAATCCAATAAATAATCTAAAAAGTGAAATTGCTTCTCCATTTGGTGATAAATGATTTATTCCCTTATTTATCAAAATAACAATAAGCGCAATTATAACAGAGCCAATTAAAATATTTAAAAGAGGTATTTTATTTAAAATAAGTCTTACAAAAAAGATAAATATAGATAAAAACTGACCCAGTAAAATTGTGAAAATGGGGAATATAAAACATAAAATTGTGGTTTTAAATAAGTATGCAAATGTGACAATTTTAAAAGTCATTCCATATCCCATTAAAAGTGAAAAATAAATAACTCCACTTTTTTTAAGCTCTATTAAAAAACTTGAAATCAGCTTTGAAAAATAAACAAGATTTTTGCTAAGAGGAAGTGGCATGAGTATTTTATTGTGTTTATCTTCATATAAATTTGTTGTAAGCGTAAAGGCTGATGATATAACTGATAAGATTAAAACAAAAAATAAAAGCAATTTAATAAATGGTTGATCTGGTCCTATTCTTAAATTAGTTAAACTTTTAAAAGCCGAGAAGACAAAAAACACAAAGTATGAAAATATCCCAAGACCTGCAATATAAAATGCTAATGTTTTAACTAAGTTATTTTTTAAATATCCCTCACCTAATCTATCACTTAAGTTAAGTCTTACAACCGTCCAAAGCTGACTAATTTTATTAGGCTGAATTATATTTTTACTATAAATATACTCATTTTTCAAATCCCTCTTAGCTTTTTTATATGCTAAGAAATTACTTACTTTTTCTTTTTCTAATATGCCATTATCTGTTTTATAATTAGTATTATAAAATTCATTTAAATCTTTTAATTTATTCTTGTACTCAATTTTTAAATCTTTTATCTCTTTTGCCATTTTAGCTTTTTTTAAAAGCTGAAATTTATTTAAATCTTTTTTATATAATTTATTATTTTTAAAAATTTCTACTAATCTTTTCTTGTTCTCTTTTTTTAGTTTTTTTATCTCATCTTTTTCAGATTGAGTAAGTCTTTCTCTTTTAGACTGCGAATTTAATTTTTTAATTTCATTTTTGAATGCCTTTTTATAATTTTTAAACTCTTCATTTTTTAGTTTAAAAGCCTTTTTATCATATTTTAATTTTTGAAGTTCAATTAGATAATCTTGTTTTATTTTTTTATGCTCTTTTATCTTTTCAACCCTTGAACTTTTAAAGCGCAATAAAGATTTAGTAAACTCTTTTACCTTATTTTTTAAATCATATTTAATTATTTTATACTCGTGATACTCGTATTTTAATTTATAACTCATTACTCAAGAACGTATTTTTTATATACATCAGTTAAATTACCATACTTGCTAACTGCCTCTTTAACATCTATATCAAGCATTAACTCACCTTTTTTAATAATTGCGATTCTTGTACAAATATTTTCAACTACCTCTATTATGTGAGATGAGAAAAAGACAATATTTCCTTTTTTAGCATGATCAATAATGCATTTTTTAATCATTAAAACACTTGTTGGATCAAGTCCTGTTAAAGGCTCATCTAATATCCAAACCTTTGGCTCATGAATAAGTGAGGCAATAACTGATATTTTTTGCTTCATACCATGAGAGAAAGTTTTTATTTGTCTGTCGATATCTTTTCTTATATCAAATAAATCAATATAATAATCAATTCTCTCATCTCTTAGTCTAGGCTCAACCATATAAATATTAGCAATATATTTAATATATTCTCTAGCAGTTAATTTTTCATATAGTGGGTGATTATCAGGAACATATCCTACTAGATATTTAGCTCTTTCAGGATGAAGTTTCATATCATAATCACATATCGAAATTCTTCCCTCATCTGCTGGGTGAACCCCAACTAAAGCCTTTATTAAAGTAGATTTACCAGCACCATTGTGTCCAATAAATCCAAATATCTCTCCCGCTTTTACATGAAGATTAAAATCTTTTACTGAATAAAAATTAGCTTGAGGATATTTTTTATAAAACTTTTCAATTTTAATACTTGCGATAGCATTACTTTGCATATTTAAAAGCTCCTTTTCATTTATTTTAGGTAATTTGTCTATTTTTAACTTAAATCTTTGACGATATTTTCTTGATATATCGGTAAATATTTTATTTAAACTATATAAATAACTATACACATTAAGGGTTGCGAAGGTTAATATTATAAACGAGAAATAAAGTACAAACCAGAACATATAATAAACCGTTGCCTGATTACCTCCAAATCCTTTAAAGGTTATGATGTATTTATCCCTTAATATTTTTGCAACAGATATTTTCTTAGTTAGAATATCTCCGTTTAGGAAAAAATAATCTACACCTGCGCCTGAATTTCCAAAAAATGGATGGTTTTTAACTGTTGGAAGAAGTGAGTTTGCAAGAACTGCAAATATAAAATAACCTGTAAAAGCTGCAATTGATAACATTGTTTCTTTAATCTTAGGTTTTTCAAAATAACCCATTCCAACTGCTGATATTGGAATAATTAAATCATACATATGGTTATACCAAAACCTTATACTGCTAATTGAATAAATCGGAGTTTCCTTTCCAATATTTGGAAAAACTAATGCGATAAATGCTCCTAAAACATTCACAAAGTATGTAAAATAAAATAATGATTTTACTTTAAAAGGTATTGCTATAACTAAAAATATTAAAGCTGTATTACATAAATGAAGGGGCCAGTTTGAAAGATTTTTAAAACTGCGGTATGTGTAATAATCAAAAAAAGCGATAAAAGCACAAATTGAAATCCAAGTTAGAAAAATCTTTTTTTGCCCTTCGGCTTTTTTCCTAAACAAGTATGTAAATAAAAAAGGTAGAATAAATGTTGTAAGTATTAGTAAAATGTGAAATAAAGATTGAGGCTTAAAAAATATCTTACTTCTTCCAAGAATCAAAGCATAACCCATAGTAGGAATTACTGCAAAAAATGTAACACATACAACGAATAAACTAAATAAATAATCATTTATACTCTTAGGAAGTGGGTTATTACATTTATTTGTATCTAGGATAAATAAAATACTTAGATATATCATTAAAGTAAATAAAAATGCATTTATAAAAAAGTTAAAACTATCTAAGTTATACCATAAATTTAATGTTCCTGTGTATGAGTAAACAACTATATTTATAAAAACAAGATTTAAAATAGCAACAAACGGAACATAGAAAATCATTAAAATTCGCAAAAAGCTATTTTTTCTAAAACTTGGTGCAATAAGGCATATCGGAAGGGCAGTATATGTTAAGGCCTTAAACCAAAAAATTATATTATTTAAAGCCGATGAAGGAAACTTATCTGTGACAAATGAGATATAGTTTTTATCAAAAATATCTAAAAAATCATCAAAGTGAGCATTAAATAAAAACAAATACACCAAAAAAACAATTAAAAACATAATTTGAAATATGTTTAATATTGTTTCTCTTATTATGAAATTATTTTTCTTATATATTCCTATAAAAAGCGGAAAAGATAAAACAGGAATAAGTAGTGTTAATAGTGCCATATTTTTCCTTTATTTACATATTTTACCACAATCAATAATATATACAAAATTAAAAATAAAATTATCAAATATTTTAATTTGCAAATCATTTGCATTTTTTAATTTTGTTTGCTAAAATGAAAAAGGTGATTATTTTGAAAAAATATATTATATTTACAATTTTAAGTTTTATGGTTTTTATAATGACAGGTTGCTCTGGCAGTTTATATAAAGGAAAAAAAATAATAACAACCCACTATGTTGCCTATGATATTGCAAAAAGAATTGCTGGAAGTAAACTATCAGTTGGACTTTTAACAAAGCCCGGAAGTGACCCACATACTTTTTCTTACACATCAGCTATGATATCAGCAGCACTTAGAGCAAAACTTTTAATTACAAACGCAAAATTTTCTGATTATCAAATTATGGAACTTGAAGACTACACTAAAAAATCAGATGATGAAAAACTAAATTTATTTTCTGAGCTTTATAAAGACGAGCCTAGTGTAAATGAGGATGAAATTTTAAATCATGTAAAAGATAAAAAAAATAATAAAGAACACAAACACGAAAACCATGAAGATGAAGAAAAGCACAAGAAAATCCACAAGTATGCACATTTTTATAATTCATTTTGGAATATCGTAAAAATGCTTGATATAATTCTTAAAAAAATAGAAAAAATAGATCCTAAAAATAGTAGTTACTACGCCGAAAATAGACAAAAATACTTAAACGAGTTAAATAATTTTTATAATGATTCTTTATGGATTAGAAGTATTCCCAATAATAAAAAAGAAATGTTTTTCCTAGGTCATGATTCATTTAATATTTTCTCTGAAGAATTTACTTTAAATATGATTCCATTAAATGCACATATATCAAGTGATAAAATAAACAAAAGTACTGAATTTCAAAAATTCATTAAACTTTTAAATGATAAAAAACCAAAGTACATATTTACACCTGAGCTTGGTGAAAATGAACATTTAAAAGAGAGTATTAAAGAAAGTCTAAATTATAAAAATGTTGAGTTTTTAGAGTTTCACTCTCTTCATAATATATCAGCGCTTGACTTTAAAAATGATGTTTCCTGCTATGACATATTTAAAAGAAATTTTGAGAATTTAAAAAAATATATACTTAATATATAATGCTTGAAATAAATAATTTATTTATAAATTTTAATAAACAAGAAATCTTAAAAAACATCTCCTTTAAACTTAATAAAGGAGAGTTTTTGTATATTCTTGGACCTAATGGTTCTGGAAAAACTACTCTTATTAAATCAATTTTAAAATTAGTTAAACCTTCATCTGGAAAAATAGTAAATAGCTTTAAAAATGTTTCGACACTTTTTCAAAAACAAGTAGATAGCGCAAACTTTCCAGCAAGTGTTTTTGAGATACTTAAATGTAGCAAAAATAGTAAATTATCATCTGTTTTATTTAATCATAAAATAGATGAGTGGCTTAACATAATGAAAATATCAAACCTAAAAAATAAGCTTATCGGAGAGCTATCAGGCGGAGAGCTTCAAAGGGTAATGTTTATTAAAACTATTTTAAATGAGCCTGAGCTTTTAATTTTGGACGAGCCTGCAAGTGCAATCGATCCTGATTTTAGAAAAGAATTTAATAAAATACTAGATGATATAAATAAAAAAGGAACTGCTATTATACTAATAACTCATGACCTTTCAGGTCTTGATCCATACTGTAAAAATAAAGTTTTATTTTTAGATAGAGAAATAAAGTTTTATGGTAGCTTTTGCGACTATCATATAAAATACGGTGATAAAGATGTTCATCATAGAAATACCATTTAATAGTTATTTTTTTCAAAATGCCATTATTATCGGATTACTGCTAGCTTTTATAGCAGCTCTTTTAAGTCCATTTTTAGTTTTAAAAAAAGAATCCCTTCTTTCAGATGGAATTGCCCATTCAGCTTTTTTAGGTTTTAGCATTAGTTTATTTTTTAAAAACCATCCCTTATGGATTGCAGTTTTAACAGCAGTTAGTGCTGGTTTTTTAATAAAGTTATTTATTAAAAAAACCCTATTTCAATCAGATGCTATAATCGGAATAATCTCAAATTTATTCTTAGCGATTGGTCTTATTTTAATTAGTATAAATGATGGTCTTAATACAAATATATCTCAGCTTATAAGAGGAGATATAAACGCAATTAAAAAATCAGATATCATAATCGGACTTGTTGTATTTAGTATTACATATTTATTTATATTGGTATTTTATAAAAAACTACTTCTTCTAACATTTGATTACGACTCAGCTGGAATATGCAAAATATACAAGGAAGTCCTAGATTATGCTCTAACAATTTTAGTAAGTGTTGTAGTAGTTATTGGAGTTAGAATAGTAGGTGCTTTCCTTATTGCATCAATTATTATATTCCCAAGTTTAATCGCAAGAAATCTAAGACTTAATTTTAAATATACCTTAGTTGCAGGATGTATAATCTCGCTTATAACTTTTTTCCTTGGGATAATCCTAGCCCACATTTTAAACATACCGGCAAGCGCATTTATAACAGTTTTATTTTTTATCGATTTAGTAATATCATTAGTATATAAAAAAGTAAGAGCTAAAATATAGGTGATTATAATGGAGAGGCTAACTAAAAAAAGAGAATCAATTTTAAATATTATAAAAGAGCATAAAACCCCAATTAGCGCTTTTTATATATTTGAAAAAATAAAAGCATCTCTTAAAATAAATTTATCAACAGTTTACAGATGCTTAAAATACTTAGAGGATAATAATAAAATAGTAAAGACAAATATTAAAAATACTAAATACTACTTTATAAAAAAACCAAATCATGAGCACTTTGTATTTTGCATTAAATGCGATAATGTCGAAACATTTCCATGTTCAATTGAAAAGAACACAAACTTTGAAATAATAGAACATGATTTTGTAGCACTTGGTATTTGTCCTAGCTGCAAAGACAAAAATAGTTAAAATTATAATTTAAAAATAAAAAGATCTCTAGAAAACTAGAAATCTTTTTTTACTTTTAATAAATTGACTTTTTAGTGTATGTTGTGTGTAAAAGCTCATGAGTTAGATGACGGTTTTTATCTTTATTAAAGTATTTTTCATATATATACTGAATACTTGGGTTTTCATGTGATCTTCTAAGCGGAAGTTTTTTATCTTCTGCATATAAAGCTTTAGCTCTTTCTTTTCTAACATCAATTTTCTCTCTTAACCTAGCATTAACAATTGGTTGACCACCACCGTTAACACATCCACCAGTACATCCCATAAACTCAACAAATAAATATGGCTTTTTAGATTCTTTAATTCTTCTAAACATCTCAGGAAAGTTTACACCGCCGTGAACGACTGCAACTAAGCACTCCTCACCATTTACAACAACGCTTGCCTCTTTAATATCATCAACACCTCTAACACTTGGAATATCGATTGTATTGGCATCTTCTTTTTCTAATAGGAATTTAGCAGTTCTAAGAGCAGCTTCCATAACTCCACCAGTTGCTCCAAAAATTGCGCCAGCACCTGTAAATTTAGCAAGTGGTGATTGAGGTTTGTGATTTTTTAAATTAACAAAGTCAATACCATGATTTTTAATCATTCTTGCAAGTTCTGTTGTAGTAATTACTAAATCAACATCTCTAACGCCATCAACTTCCATCTCAGGACGATTAGCTTCATATTTTTTTGCAATACATGGCATAACTGTGACAAATTTAATATTTTCTCTTTTAATGCCTTGTTCTTTCTCATAAAAATATTTAAGTGCAGCTCCATGCATTTGCTGTGGAGATTTACAAGATGATAAGTTAGGAAGAAATTCAGAATAATATCTTTCAATATATCTAATCCAACCAGGTGAGCATGATGTAAACATTGGCAGAACTACATCATCACCTTTTTTGAATTTTTTAAATCTTTCAATAAACTCATTAGCCTCTTCCATAATAGTTAAATCAGCACCAAAGTTAATATCAGTTATATCATCAAATCCTAAAAGACGAAGTGCTTCATAAACTTTACCTTCTACATTAGTTCCAATTTTTAATCCAAACTCTTCACCTAATGCAGCTCTTACAGCAGGTGCAATTGCAACGATAACTTTATTGCCGTTTTTATTTTCAAGAAGTTCTTCAAGTCTTGATAAATCATCTTTTACATGAAGTGCTCCCACTGGACATGCTTGAATACACTTACCACAAAAAATACATCCTGCCTCTTCAATCATTTTATTATTAGCAGGTGCAACAAATGTTGCAAAACCACGGTTATTAAAATTTAAAACACCTGTTCCCGCAAGTTTTTCACAAGCAGATACACATCTACCACATAAAATACATTTTGATGTATCAATGCAAAGAGATGTCGATATATTTGTATAGGCTATTTTTTTAGTAAAATTAGGATTTTCTCCAATTATGTTACTAACATTATATCTTCTTAAAAGTTCTAACAATTCACAGTTATGTTCTCTTGGACAATTCCAACATTCAAAACGGTGATTTGCTGCAAGAAGTTGTAAATTTTTTACCACTGAATTTTTTACTCTATCAGTATTAGTTCTTACAACCATTCCCTCAGATACTTTAACTGTACATGAATTTTTTAAAGTTCTTAGACCTTCAATTTCAACAACACAAAGACGGCACGCTGATGTTTCAGAAATATCTTTTAAATAACATATTCTAGGAATATAAACTCCAATTTTATCAGCTGCTTGCATAATAGTATAATTAGCAGGAACTTTTACGTCAATGCCATTTATTTTTACATTTACCATTTTTTCTGCCATATTATCACCTATCTATTTATAATTGCTTGAACTGGACAGCTAATCTTACATGCATTACATTTAATACAAACTTTAGGATCAATTACATGAAGACCTTTTGGAGATCCTGTAATACATGATACAGGACAATGTTTTTTACAAAGTCCACAACCAATACACTTGTCTGTAATAAATATTTCAACTAATTCCTTACATACACCAGCAGGACATTTTTTATCCTTTACGTGTGCAAGGTATTCATCATAAAAATTCTCAAGTGTTGATAAAACAGGGTTAGCTGCAGTTTGACCAAGACCACAAAGTGAATTATCCTTTGTCATATGTCCAAGTTCTTTCAAGTCTTCAAGATCTTGCATTTCGCCTTTTCCATCAATTATTTTTTCAAGTATTTCAAGCATTCTCTTTGTTCCATCACGACATGGTGTACATTTTCCGCATGATTCTTCAACAATAAATTCCATATAAAATCTTGCAACATCCACCATACAGTTATCTTGATCCATTACAATCATACCACCTGAACCCATCATTGAACCTTTTTCAAGAAGTGATTCAAATTCAATTGGAGTATCAAGATCTTTTTCAGTTAAGCATCCACCACTAGGACCACCAGTTTGAACGGCTTTAAATTTTCTTCCTTTTGGAATTCCGCCACCAATATCATAGATAACTTGTCTTAGTGTTGTTCCCATTGGAACTTCAATTAAACCTGTGTTATTTATTTTTCCACCAAGGGCAAATACTTTTGTTCCTGCTGATTTTTCAGTACCGATTTGTCTAAACCATTTTGCACCTTTGTTTATAATTACGGGAATATTAGCATATGTTTCAACATTATTTATAACAGTTGGTCTTCCGAATAATCCGCTTACAGCTGGAAATGGCGGCTTATTTCTTGGCATACCACGTCCACCTTCAATAGATGCCATTAAGGCAGTTTCCTCACCGCAAACAAATGCACCAGCACCAAGTCTTATTTCAAGGTCAAATGAAAAATCTGAACCCATAATGTTTTTTCCTAAAAATCCGTATGCATATGCACTATCGATTGCTTTTTGCAATCTATCAACAGCAAGTGGGTACTCAGCTCTAATATATACATATCCTTGGCTTGCACCAATCGCATAACCACCTATTGCCATTGCCTCAATTACACTATTTGGATCTCCTTCCAAAATAGATCTATCCATAAATGCACCTGGGTCTCCCTCATCGGCATTACAGATAATATAACTTTGACCACCCTTATTTTTAGCAGTAAATTCCCATTTAAGACCTGTTGGAAATCCACCACCACCACGACCACGAAGGCCTGAGTCTTTAACTTCTTTTATAACCTCATCAGGTGTCATTTCACCAAGAACTTTAGCAAGGGCAAAATAACCTTCACGTCCAATATACTCATCAATAACCTCAGGGTCAATAAATCCACAGTTTCTAAGTGCTACTCTTTGCTGAGATGCATAGAAAGCCATTTCTTGGAATGTCTTAGGTATTGCTACTTTTTGGTCTTGGCTTTTTTCTTTATAGATTTTTCTTTGAACAATCTTACCATTTAATAAATGATCTCTAACAATACTTTCAACATCTTGAACTTTCATTTTTTCATAAAATATTTGATCTGGATATACTATTACAACTGGTCCTTTTTCACAAAGTCCAAAACATCCACTCATAAATACTTTAACATCATCTTTAATATTATAATTTTCAAGTTGTTTTAAAAATTCATCTTTAATAAGGGAGCTATGTCCTGACATACAGCCAGTACCACCACATATAACTACTTGTTGTATTATTGGCATTTTTTACCTCCTTATTTTACTTCTTCACTTGGATCTATTTTTATCTTTAGGTATTGATCCACTACTTTATGATTTACTGCATGCTCTTTAAAAACTAAAATAGCTTTTTCCTTAGTCATGTCATCATAGATATATCTAATTCCTTTATTATCAACTACTTCAATAATAGGATTTTTTAAATTCTCATCTTTATTTTCTTCTTTTTGAGTAATAGTTACATCGGTTTTTAATTCATCATCAAGTACTTGAATTTCTTTGATAATATCCTTTGCACCTGCACCTCTTCCAAGCTCACCTATGCAAACTTTAAAAAAGTAACCATTTTTTTTCTCACGCATGTGTAAAAGAGATTGCTTTTGTGATCTTATACTTTTTAAATCATCAATTGTTTTTTTCATTTTCAATCACCTTTTCTAAAGCTTCTCTTGCAGTTTTAGGAGTTGCAGCACCATGAACCTCAGCTCCTACTGTCATAACAGGAGCAAGACCACATGCACCAACACATCTTGTTGCCTCAAGCGTAAATAGTCCATCATCGCTTGTTTGGCCTACCTCGATACCAAGAAGTTTTTTCATCTCTTCTAAAACAAGATTGCTACCTCTAACATAACATGCAGTACCAAGACAAACTCCGACAACATGTTTTCCCTTTGGTTCAAGAGAAAATCTCGCATAAAATGTAACCACTCCATTTATCTTAGCAACAGGAACATCTAGCTCCTTACTAATTACTTTTTGAACCTCAACAGGTATACAGCCAAATATCCCTTGTGCATCATGAAGTATTGGCATAAGTGGACCTGGTTTTTGTTTATGCTCTTTAATTTTTAATTTAAACTCTTTTAGTTTTTCTTTATCAAGCTTAAAAGTAGCCATCTATATCACCGTATTTATTATACCAATAGCATATTTTATAAATTTTAAAAACTATAAATTCTTTATAAATTTATATAAATTTTAAATAAGAAAATCTCAAAATAAAAAAGGCTAATATCCTTTTTTTAGACATTAGCCCTTTAAATTAGCATTTTTTAGTATTGAATATATGGTTGCTCCACATATGGTTCGCTTGATAAATCAGGATTTTTCTTTTGCTCTTTCAATTCTTTTAACTCTTTTTTTCTTCTTTCTTTTTCTTTTTTCTTGTGATAGTTTTTAAATTTTCTTTCAAGTGGTTTTGGATAAAAGATGAAAACAGTTAAAAATGCAACTAAAACACCAGCAATTATAATATATCCAATAAGCGGCATTTTTGCCTCAATATTATGTGATTTACTTAAATGTTTTGTTCCTTCATCATCAGCATATCTTGATAAAGCATGTGATAGTTCAAGTTTATCAACCTCAGAACCATAATCTCCAAAATCATAAATAGTTGCTTTATTTTTATCAGCGACAATTACTTTATATCTTTTTCTATCAGTTAGATTAGACCCACGACGGAATACTACTTTTTTATTTTCGCTTTTGAAAAAATCATATATTTTATTTCTATCTAAAACGTAAATATCTTTACCGTCTTTCTTTTCTACTTTTGCTATTTTATCTCTAATTTTTTCATGTGATACACGCTCTTGTACTAGCACAAATTTGCCATCATGATTTTTTACAATTAGGCTGTGATCAAATAACATTAGAGTAAACATACCTGCTACTAGTATTATTTGTATAAATAATATTAAAAAAAATCTCTTTCCTCTACTCATATTATCACCTACAGTTAATAATTATACCACTATCTTTTATATATTTTTAAAATAAAATCTATTTTTTGCTATTTAAAACGGTATTTATAACTTCTAACTTATCTATTGTATAGGATTCTTTTTCTTTATAAATGCCTTTTCTAAGTTGGACTTTAAAGATGTTATTATCAAAAAATAGACCTTTTTTATTAAACACTTCCTCTTTAAAACAAACTGCTCTAATTTTAATCTTTTCATCTGTAAGTATAACTGTCATGTAGTTTTTATAAACTCCATCTTTAAAATACTTTTTCACCTCATGCGAGATAATTCTTGCAAGATAATATCCTGAATTAACCGATGGAACCTTAGAAAAATATGGAATATTTATTTTAGATGATAATTCTTTGATTTTATTTATTGGATTATAAAAATAGTTAAATCCATAAGATTTCATTTCATTTTCTATTAACTCTTCTAAAGCAAAATCTTTACACTCTTCTTCTTTTACCTCAATTAACTCTTCGAAAAAATCATTATTAAGTTTGTTTACCAGCTTTTTTTTATTACCTGAAAAATTATCAAATGCTGATGCAAAAATTAACGATAAAACTTGAGAATTATTTAAAAAATTGCTAGTTCTGTCTATAAAATCTTTCATATCTAAAAATTTTGATTCAGCTCTTTTTTTAACAATTTTTCTTGCCGAATCAATTGATATTCCTTTTACAATCTGAAACGGAAAGTAAACTTTATTACCATCTAGTTTATACTCATCTGTTGCAATATCTAAAATAGGTGGCATTACTTTATAGCCATTATTTTCAAGAATATCTAAATACTTAATAGTAATTTGATTATCTCCAATTGAATTATTTAAAACAGAAAGCGCAAAATACTCAAAATAGTTAGCCTTTAAATAAGCCATTTTGTAAGTTATTGTTGCATATGATACCGAGTGTGCTTTGTTAAATCCATAATCTGAAAATTCTAAAATATATGAATATATTCTCTTGGCAGTTTTTTCATCTTTACCATTTAAAATAGCTTTTTCAATAAACTTTTTCTCATTTTCTATAAGAATTTGTTCATTTTTCTTACTTATACCACGGCGCAAAATATCAGCCTCAGCCATATTATAGTTAGCAAATTTATTAGCAATTTGCATTATCTGCTCTTGGAATATGATAAATCCATATGTTGGACTTATTATATTTTTAATATCTTCATCAATTATTTTATACTCTTTACCTTTTTTTCTTTCTATAAAATCATTAATTATTTTAAGCGGACCAGGTCTGTATAAGGCAATTAAGTTTATAATATCATCGAATTTTTCTGGTTTTAATCTTTTTATAACATCTTTCATTCCACTTGATTCAAGCTGAAAGATATTATCAGTTTGAAGATTATTTAAAAGATCGTATGTTTTTTTATCATCTAATCTAATATTCTTAATATCAAAATTAGAATCTTTAGCTTTAATTAAATTTATGCAATCAGAGATTATTTTTAAATTTCTAAGAGCAAGTAAGTCCGTTTTTAATATTTTAAAATCTTCTAACTCGCTCATTTCAAAATCTATCTGGTAATATCCTAATTGACTTTTTCTAACAGGAAAAATATTATATACATCATCTTTTAAAAATATAATTCCTGCAGGATGAGTTCCAGTGTGCCTTGGCAGACCCTCTATTTTTTTAGATATTTCTAAAACCTCAGATTCAATATTTCCAAAAATTGATTTATCACTACTTATTTTTATGTTATACTCTTTAATTTTTGTAATATCTCTTATGGCACTTTTTGGGCCAAAGGTGTCAAAGGTAGTAATTAAAGCAATATGACTTATTCCATATTTATCTTTTAAATATGAGATAACATCTTCTCTTTTATCATCTGGAAAGTCAATGTCAATATCTGGCATTTGTCCACGAGAAATATTTAAAAATCTTTCAAAATATAAATCATACCTTAAAGGATCTATCTCAGTTATATTTAAAAGATATGCAACTAATGATGCTGCTGATGAGCCCCTACCAGAGCCTACTAGGATATTATTTTTTTTAGCATAATCAACCAAATCACAGACAATTAAAAAATAATTAGAAAATCCCATCTTATCAATTACATCAAGCTCGTTTTCTAATCTTGTAAGATAATCTTTACTGCTTGTTAATTTAAGTTTTTTTAATCTTTCAATACACTTATTTTTTAATTCTAAATTTGCATTATTAGATATTTTAGGAATATCTATTTTAAATACTTCAAAATCAAAGTTAATCTCACTTATAATTTTATCTAAGTTTTTTAATACATCCTTATATAAAAACTCTGATTCTATTTTTTTAGTATCCCAAAAAGAAAAATCGCATGCTTCATTTATATCATTTTTTATATTGGCAATTTTTATAAAATCATTAAAATCTTTATTATCCAAATAATTAAAATAGCATGTTGTATGAAATGGTAAAAGAGGAATATTTAAATTATTTGATATTTTATAAAGTACCTCGTTTATATATGTTTTTGCTTCAAATGTATCATATGAAAATCCAATTTTAAAATTAGGAATTTCAGCTTTGAATTTTTTTAAATAATTTATAAATTTTAATACTTCCTCACTGTTTACTTTTTTATCATAGCTTGTAATATCAACTTTTGGAAAAGAATTATAAATAAAAGAGGATACTCCTGCTGAGATAACAATTATTTCTTTACAATATTTTTTTAAATCATCTATCTTAATTTCTACCTTGTCATAGTTATTTATTTTCAGAAGTTTTAATAAATTAAAATAGCCTTCTTTATTTTTAGGATAAAAACAAAACGGAGTTATTATATTTTCATCTACTCTAACATTTAACTCACATCCAATTATAGGTTTTATATTATTTTCCTTTGCTTTTTTAAATAATTTGTAAATGCAAAAAACATTACCCACATCGCTTATAGCAATGAATGGGTAATGTTTTTCTTTAGAATATTTTATTATCTCATCGATTTTTAAAAATGAATTTAAAAAGCTATACTCACTTTTAATACCTAAAATTGACATTAAATTAGAATTTAGCTAATTTTTCTCCGTAGCTAACGCAAGCATTTTCTGCTTCTTCATCTGGAGTCTCGTGTGCAATAAGGCCTTCTTCTAAAACTTTAGCACCACAATCATTTGCACGAGCAACCCAGTTTCTCATCCATTCGCCATCGCCCCAGCCATATGATCCAAATAATCCAATTTTTTTACCACTTAAAAGACTTTCGCAATCTGCAAAAAATGGTTCAAATTGCTCTTCTTCTAATACCTCTTCACCCATTGAAGGACAACCAAATGCTACTAAATCATAATCCTTAATCTCGCTTGGATCAGCTTCTGAAACATTTTTAACTTCAACTGAAGCTCCACCATTTTTTAATCCTTCAGCGATTTTTTCAGCCATAATCTCAGTATTCCCTGTTCCGCTGTAGTAAACAACTAATGCTTTTGCCATATTTAAAATCTCCTTTTTATTTATTAAATATTGGTCATATTATATATAAATATTTTTGTTTTGTCAATCTTTTTAATTAAGATTATAGATTGATATTTTCCTTTATTTTAGCTTTCCTTTTAAAAAGAAAAAATAATGTTGATATTGCTCCAATTGAAAGAGCGCTCATAATAGAAATTGCAATATAAATATTTCTTTTTTTCTTATTTTCAACTATTATTAACTCTCTTTCATAATCATTTATATATCCTCTTTTATTTATTAGTCTGTATTTAATAATATACTTCCCTGCTTCTAAATCTCTTGGTATATCACTTAATATTTGAACTTTGTAATCTTTAATACTTTCAGGCTTAATTCCTTGCATTAGAAAATCCATATCAATTTTATCTTTTCTATCAATTGTTAAAGCCTCAAGGTCTAACTTAGGAAAATCTTTAAAATCAGAATATACTATCATTCTAGCGGTTCCAACATTTTTAGAGTTATCTAAAACTTTATAAAAAAGTTCATACTTACCAGGTTTATTTAAATCAAAGTTTTGAACTATCTTTACATTTTTAATTGAAAGTTTTGTCTCATTATCAGACACACTTTCAATATTATCATAAAAATTAGGCTCTTTGCTTCCGATATAATAATTAAAGGTATCATATCTTAACTCAATTAAAGGAGGAGTCGTATCTACTACCTCAAGTGTAAATTCTTTAGCATTTATGTTATTAGATCTATCATATACTAAAATTCCAATTTTATAAGTTCCTAGTTTTTTAAAGTAATCCTTTTCTATATGATATTCAAAATTTAATTCTTCTGGTTTATCAACATCATCACTTAACTTAAAAAAACTTTTAATATCAGGTTTTATCATATATTCAACTTTCAAATCTTTTATAAGCTCAATTTTAGGTGCTGTGATATCTCGCACATATAAATACTGCTCAACAAAGTTAGTATTTCCTGATTTATCAGTTACATTAAATCTAATAGTATAAATACCTATTTTTTTAAGATTATAATCCGATTTACTTATTTTAGTTATTTTTAAATCTTTAAAATCATCATAATTATCTGATATATTAAAAAATTCAAACATATCAAATTTATCACTGTTTAAAGGAATTTCTAATGGTTTTTTTAAAGATACTTCTGGCTCTTCTATATCTTTTACATAAACTGTAATTGTCTTTGTATCTAAAATAGTTTTATCCTCTTTATCTAAAACATCATACCTAACAGTATATTTCCCGATTTTTGAAATAATTAGATTTGGTGTTATTAGTACATCATCTTTTGTATATGTATTTGAGTAGTGGTCAATTCTAATAATTGCATCTTTTAATTTATCCATATACTTAACATCATGAACTGATAATGTAATATCAGTATCTAATACTAAGCTTGGTGGATTTGCCCCAACTAATAACAAATCCTCATAAGTTGCAATATTTCCTGATGAATCTTTAGCAGTTATAGTTATTTTATACTTTCCTGGCACGTTAGTATCGCCATCTATTTTATATTCAACATCATGAATAAACTTATCGTAATTATCTGATATTTTGAAAAATTCTTCCCACTTAAACTTAGTCTTCATTAAAAGCCGTAGTCCTCTTATTTTAGTTATCGTGGGTTTTATCCTATCAACTATTTCAATGCTTTGATCTGAGTATACTCTATTTCCTGAGTAATCCCTTAAATAATAAGTTACATTATATCTCCCAATTGCATCAAAGTTTATCCTATCATAACCGAGGAGTTCTTCATAAAGAAATCTTGTCTGATCTGGCAAGTAGTCATCATCTCTTTCAATTTTTCTAATTTTTCCATAATTATCATGCGGAATAAAATGCTTTAAAATTATTTCCTTTGCGCTTTCTTTTCTTCCAACATCATATTTAAAATCTCCCTTTACTTTAAATGTTGGTGGTGTTTTATCAACCACTCTAAATATTACTCTTCTAGTTGATTGATGCTCAGAGCTTTTATTATAAGTTGCAACATACTCAACATAATAGCTTCCAACACTATTGGTATTTATCTCATTTATTGTTACATAATTATTTGTAGTTGCATATTCAATATTATCGTTTTTTTCTGCTACTTTTAAATTATAATCATAAACCTCGACATATGGCTTTGTAGCATATGCGTTTATATCATCACCAAGTGGAACTTCAACTTCTGTATTTTTCCAGACAAAACTAAACAAAGCCCTCATTAAACCAAATAGTAATTTTAAAATCTTCATTTTTTCACCTCATAAAAATAATAGAAGAAAAAATGAATTTTACTTTTTATGAGTATAAAAGATATATTTTAAACTTCTCAAATTCTTTATAAAGCAAATAAATATCTTTATAGTATTTAAGATTAGAAAAATATAAAATGGATGAATCGATTATATATTCAAGATAATAATAATTTTCCACTTCTTTATTTTTAAAGTAGTGTTTTATTAAATAATTAAAAAAATCCTTTGGAGGTAAATCTTTTTTAAAAATTAAAAAGTTTAAAAGGTCACTTGATAAAGTATTTAAATTGCTAGTATGGTTTTTCAAAAACTCAATTGCCCTTTTACTATCTCCTGTTAAATCATGAAGTGCTGCATAATATAAAAATGTTGTATCATCAAAGTTTTTAACAATAGAAAATGTCTTTAAGGCTTTTTCATAGTCTTTTTCTCTGTAAAAGCAAAAAGACTCAAGAATTGCTTTTTCATATTTGTTTATACCAAGACGAGATTTGATATTTTTAAAATTTGTCTTATTGTCATTTTTAAACATTGAATATCTTAAAGATATAAAATCAAACTCTTTAATATAATCGTATAAATTATAAAAGGCTAGTTCCTCTTTAAAGTGAGTAATAGTTGATCTTATATCATTATCCCTGTGAATTTTAAAAGTTGTTTTAATGTATAACTTATCTATTAAAATACTTAGCTCATCTAAAACAATATAGTATTTAATTCTATCTAAAAGTTTATAAGAAAGTAAATTCTTATTATCTTTATAAAGTAAATCTGCTAGAAAATATGAAAAATACACAAACTCTTTCAAGTTAAATAATGTATAAACCTCACTTAATTTTTTATATATTTCATATGCTTTATCAAGTTTAGAATTGGAAACATAGTATGCAAACTTTATAAGATTAGCCTTATAGTTATTTTCTTTAAAAACTACATTATAGTAGTTAAGAAGTACATTTGTGTTTAAATAATCTTTAATACTTTTTTCAAGTATTTGATTATATTTATCAGTTTTAAAATAGATTTCATCATCTACTATATTATATTTTTTGACTAAATCATCAACGACATTCTTTTTAGGTTTTATTTTTCTTTGTTCAATTTTAGAAAGATATGAAAGCGAGCAAATACCATCGCTTGATTCTTTTAGTGTAAGTGAAAGATTTATTCTTCTTTCTTTTAATAATTGGCTTATTAAAAGATTATCTCCTATTTCTTTTGTTTTTTCTATATCATAATTTAATAAATTATTTATATCAAATTGCATATATCCACCTTTTAATTATGATAATAATTTTTTACAAATATCAAAAGGTAAATAATTTTTATTTTTTAGAAAATAATTAAAAAATTATAAGATTATAGCGATATTTTTTAAAAATTTTATAAAATCTTATTTTTACAAAAACTCCTAAAAGGACAATTTATGCAATCTGGTTTTCTTGCTTTGCAAATATTTCTTCCAAAATAAATCATTAAATGATGAATTTTGCAAAGATCAAAACCTTTAAAATAATTAGAAACATCATCAATCATTTTTTCAATAGTTAAACTCCTTGATAACTCTAATCTCTGGATTATTCTTTTTATATGAGTATCAATTGCTAAGACATTTTGATTAAATAAATTAGATAAAACTACATTACATACCTTTATCCCAACTCCTGGCAGTTTCAAAAGGTCATCCCTACTTTGAGGAATTTTACCACCGTAAATATTGTGAATAATTTTAGATAGTTTAACAATATTTCTTGCTTTATTTTTATAAAGTCCAATCGGTTTAATTATTCTTTCAACATCTAACAAATTAGCATCTTTTAATTTTTCAAAATTTGGATAATTTAAAAAAAGTGTCGGCGACACTTTATTTACACTATTATCAGTTGCCTGTGCAGAAAGTACAACAGCAATTAAAAACTCATAATCATTTTTATGATTTAGCATTGTTTTAGCATCAGGATATAATTTTAATAATTCATTAAATATTTTGCTAGGAGTTATCATCTTTTAATTGCATTAAATATTTTTAAAATTTCATCCTCAGTTTTTTTATCTACTTTAGGTATTTCAAAATTATTTTCTAAAAGGCTTAATTCCTTATCTATTTTATATATATTAGGGTTTGTTCTTTTTGATACTATTTCAATCATTTGAATAATATCACTTTGATTATACTTTTTATCACCATACCACGATTTAATAATTTCAAGTTCAACCGATGTAAGACTTTTTTGAAAAGAGGCTTCTAATCTTTTTACAACATCTTCAATATTGCTTTTATTTATTTTTAAATCTTCTTCTTTAGAATCATTTATAAGAAGATTTTCTATCTTTAAAAAGGCATTTTCAAAATCCATGACTTCTTTTTGTTTTCCTTTATTATCGCTTACAAGTTTTAATAAAATAAATCCCTTCTTTAAAAGAGAATGCAAAATCTTATCTATTTTTTCCTCGCTAAATTCACTTTGCTCTACTAGCTTAATCTTTTTAAATCCATCTTTTGTAATGCTTGCTTTTAAAAGCTCAATTAAAACCCAAGCCTCATCTTGAGTTAGACTAAGCCTTTTATATTCTTTAAAAATAATATTGTCAATTGGCATTTGATATTTTTTAAAAAGTCTTTGTATAATCATTTTTACTCCTTATAAAAGTATGCTATTTTAGCAGCGTTTTGCTCTGATTCTTTTTTAGATTTTCCATAACCTATTCCATATACTTTACAATCCACAAGACAAGATGAAACAAATTCTCTATCATGGGCAGGTCCACTTTCTTTAACTAGCCTGTATTCTACTTTTTTCTTGCTTGCATATTTTTCCTGAAGCATGGTCTTATAATCTAATAAGTTAATTGTATCACTTATATGATTTATTATAAAATTATTAAAAAATTCTTTTACATCTTGAAAACCTAAATCAAGATAGATTGCTCCAATTAGTGCTTCAAAAGCATCTGCGATAAGTGATGTGGTTGCTCCTTTTAAAATTTCACCTTTGCCTAAAAACAGATAGTCTTTTAAATTTATATGCTCAGCATATGCAAAAAGTGCATCCTCGCAGACTCTTTGCGATCTTATCTTAGTAAGCTCACCCTCTGCCTTATCAGGAAATTTACTAAAAAGATATTCACTCATCAAATGCTCTAAAATAGCATCTCCTAAAAACTCTAATCTCTCATTTGATTTAGTATTATTTTCATTAGCATATGATGAATGAGTTAATGCTAAAAAGTAATAAGATATACATTTTGGTTCAATATTTATATTTTTTAAAAGCTCAGTTATATTTTTCATTTAACTTTTCCATCATCTTTCCTTTAGATAGTTTATAAGCAAGGCTAATTGCATTTTTAAAAGTTTTACCATCACTTGAGCCATGGGCTTTCACAACTATATTCTTACATCCTAAAACTAGCGCTCCACCAATATTTTTAGGAGAGGCTTTTCCTAGTTTTTTTAAGATATTGCCTTTTAAAAATAAAAGCCCAAGTTTTGCGACAAAGCTTTTTTTCATTGTTTTTTTAAATACATCTTTAATACCTTTATAAATTGCCTCCATAGATTTTATAAAGATATTACCCTCAAAACCTTGAGTTAGAATTATTCTTACATCGCCATTTAAAGCATCTTCTGATTCAATAAATCCAATATAATTTAAATCGCTTTCTCTTAAAAGATTATCCATCTGTTTTTCAAATTCTCTGCCTTTACCATTTTCTTTACCAATATTTAAAAGTCCTATTGATGGATTTTCTATATCAAATAACTCTCTTGCATACTCTCGTCCGATTTTTGCAAGTTCAAATAATTGCTCTGGTAAGATAGTAGGATTTGCACCTACATCAAATACTAATTTTTTAACTCCATCAAAATTTAGCATAATCGGAGCAAGCGCAACTTTTCTAATTGTTTTAATTCTTCCTACAATAAGCTGTGAACCTGCAACTACTGCTTGCGTTGGTCCTGCCGAAACTAATGCATCAAAGTTATCAGATTCTTTCATTGCTTTAAAAAGTGGAATATCATTACCCTCTTTTCTTAAAAAAATCGCAACATCTTTAACTCCCATATCAAGTTTTTCTTTTGAATCTTTTATGGTTATATTTTGAAGTTTTTCCTTTTTAATAAAATTCTCAATTAAATCCCTTGGTCCATAGGCTATTATTTCTGCACTTTTATTCTCACGCAAAAATAATTTTATTCCTTCAAGTGTAATTTTGGGAGCATTATCTCCACCTAAAACATCAACTGCTATTTTAATTTTTTCATTCATTCTATCACCCATTTTGTAAAATTAAATCATATATTCCAATTGCAAGCATACTCTCACATACAACTTGCACTCTTTCTTGATAGAAACTATCATGCGATCCTTTTATATTTAACTGATCCATTTTCTTAGTTTCTAAGTTAAAGGTTTTCTGAGTTTTTTTAATGCTTGATGCAGGTCTTAAAAATACATTAACCACAATATCATTTCCATTAGTCAAACCTGATGTAATCCCGCCCGAGTTATTAGTTAGAGTTTTCCCGTTTTCATCAATTATTAAATCATTAAATAAACTCCCAGAAAGCTTTTCACCTTCAAAACCTATTCCAAATGAAACACCTTTTACACCAGGAATTCTATATAAAAGTGATGCTAAAAGTGAATCAGCAGGATAATAACTTAAATCCCCAAGACCTGGTGGGACATTTTTTATAACTACCCTTAAAACTGCTCCAATGCTATCACCGTTATTTAGTGCATCAAGTTTTATTTTTTCAAAACTATTAAAATCACTAATTCCGCCAACGCTTACTATCTCACTTTCAAATAAAATGTTTTCTAAGTGCATCTTAGCAACCGCACCAGCGTATACAATTGGAAGAGTTAATCTACCTGAGAATATGTCAGTTCCCTTTTTTAAAAGGGAGCCATACTTTTTAATTCTTGCAAAATCTGCATGTCCTGGTCTTGGGATTTTTTCAAATATCTCATAGTTTTTCAAAGATAATGAATCATTTGTAAATTTAACTAGTAACTTTTTTTTACTAAATTTATTTTTTCTAACTCCACTTATTATACAAGATAAATCCATATCCCGTCTTTTAGTTTCATACTCTTTTTTAGGTTTTCTTCTTTGAATTTCTTCCTCAATTAAAAAAGGATCAAATTTATTTCCTTTTTTAACTCCTTTAATTTTTAAAAATATATTTTTTGAATGCGATTCACCCGATATAAAAACCCTGTAATTTTTAGTATTTAATCTAATCATTTTTCATTTCCTCATATATTTTTTTAAATATCTCATCAATAGAAAATTCTATATTATATATATTTTTAATCGCATAAAGAGCCTGGTATATTAGCATCCCCAAGCCATTTTTCCCATTTTTCACAAGCTTTAAATGGCTTGTTATAAAGGGTGAGTTTACACAATCATAAAAAAAACTGCACTCCGATAATCCTATCTTATCAATTAAAACATTCTTATCATCATACATTCCAACAGGGGTTGTATTTATTATTATTCTAGGTTTTAGATGTGGCAACATTAAATAATCAATTTTATTATATCCCCTTGGATTATTGCAAACAAATATTGGCTCTTTAAAACCATTCATAATAAGAGCTAAAGCAACACTTTTAGAAGTTGCGCCATCTCCCATGATAAATGGTGTATCTTCTTTTTTAAAAGTTATATCTTTTATATCATGGTAAAAACCCTTGGTATCTGAGTTATCACCTATTATATTTACACCATCATAGTAAATATAATTTACAACCCCAGTTTTTGCGGCATAGACACTTAAATAATCAATATAGTCAATAAATACCTCCTTATATGGCATTGTGATAAATATCGCGCTATATTTTCCTTTTTTTAAATCATTTATAAATTGGCTACAATTTATTTCATCTTCCTCGATTTTAATAAACTCATAATCTAAATTTAAGTATTTACTAATTAAACTATGAAGTCTAGGAGATGGACTTTTTTTAATGTTTTTCCCAATAAGGGCAATCAGGTCTTTTTTATATACCTGATAGGAATTTGAAAAAATATCTTTAAAATTTTTAACAAGATATCTTTTCAAATTCTTATCTTTAATTTTATCTACTAAATTATTAAGATGCTCTTTTTCTCTTTTTTCATCTTTTATATCAAGATTACTTTCTATTTTATATTTTTTAATATCTTGTAAAACCTTGTATCTAGATAAAAAACTATCAAGAATTTTTTTATCGACATCATCTATTTTATTTCTTAGTTTATTTAATTTTTCAAGCATTTAAACCTAGCACCTAATTTCTTTAATTTTTTTATAAAATCGGGACTACTTTTAGAAACTTTATCAAAGTTTTTTATTTTAATGTCTATCTCTTTTAAATAAGAAAGTATGATATAACTCATTATAATTCTATGATCGGATTTTCCATCTAACTCTAAATTTTTAAAGTTTTGCTCTTTTGTTTTAATTATCATAAGAGTATTTTTAGAGCTTTCAAAAATATATTCTTGCTTTATTAAATTAAGAAAACCTAGCATATTATCTAACCTGTTGCTTTCTTTATAATTTAAATTAGATGGTATGTGGTATTTTATATTTATATTAAGATATACCCCTAAAATTAAAAAAGGCATAAATAAATCGGGATTATCATATAAATTTATTTCTAAATGATCTACTATCTTAGATCTAAATATCTTATAACCTTTTTTATCTTTTAAAATACTAAAACCCATCTTATCTAATATCTCAAGCATTTTATAATCTGGCTGTGTTGATTTATTTATTTTAGTATTTATTAAAACATTATTTTTAATTGATAAAAATAGATAAAAACATAAATTAGAATAATCAACTTCATTTTCTAATATCTGACTGTTATTTTTTTCATCATACTTATCAATATAGTATATTCCATCTTTTACATTATAATTTATACCAAATCTTTTTAAAATATCTAATGTATATAAAAAATATGAATCACTAATATTTTTATTTTTTATATTTATTGAATCAAATCTTTTACTAAAAGGACTTACAAGGGCTATTGATGATGCAAACTGTGATGATTTATCTAAGTTAATTTTAACAGTATTAGATTTTATTATACCATTAAATTCATATACATTATTACTAAATTTAATATCTATTTTCTCTAAATTAAATAATTTTATAAAATCATCAATCGGTCTTTTTAAAAGTCTATCTGAGCCAGTTATCTTTACACTTTCAAGTTTATCTAAAAGCATAAAAGTTAAAAATCTAAAAGGTGCTGCACCATCACCAATATTTAATATTTTTTCATTTTTTAAAAAACTATCTCCAAATATTATAAGGCTACTTCTTTTTTTAATTATCTTTATTCCAACATCTTTTAAAGATTTTATAAGATAGTTTATATCATCACAAAATGTGACATTTTTAATTATCGTCATTTTTTTTATTTGAGATGCTATACAAATAAATCTTATAGCCTCTGATTTAGAACTATCAGGAGAAATTATTCCTTTTAGTTTTTTATATCTAACCAATAAGTTCATCTAACTCGTTCCAATCAACCTCAACAATTGCTGGTTTTCCAATATCTTCAAGTAAAACTAATCTTAGAAAATCTTGACTTGATTTTTTATCTTGCAAAAGATATTTTTTTAAATCCTTTAGGTTATAGTTATTTAATTTAATATTATGAGTATTTATTATATTAAGGGCATCATCTTTTAAATTACAAATTGAAAGCTGCATTTTACATCCAAGCTCTAGCGCAATTTTAATACCATTTAAAACTGCAATCCCATGACTTATTTTAAAATTCTCCAAAGCCTCAATCGCATGACCAAAAGTATGTCCGAAGTTTAAAATGTGTCTTTCACCACAATCAAAATAATCCCTTTGGACAATTTCTTTTTTTATCTCAATTGCTTCTTCTAATATTTTTTCTGAAATCTTAAAATCAGGATCTCTTAAATTATTATATAACCTGCTAGAACCTATCATCGCCATTTTAAAAAGCTCACCAAATCCATTTTGCAATTCTTTTTCTGATAGTGTATTTAAATAATTTATTGGAGATATTACTAAAATAGGGTCATAAAAAGTTCCGATTTGATTTTTAAAATTATTAACATCAACCGCAACTTTTCCGCCAATTGATGCATCAATTTGGGATACGATTGTTGTAGATATTATTAAATGCCTGATTCCACGTTTAATGCTAGCTGCAACAAACCCAACTAAATCAGATACTACTCCGCCTCCAAATGAGATAATTAAATCATCTTTTTTTATTCCCTCAAGCAAAAGTTTTTCTACTATCATTTTATAATTATCTAGGTTTTTTTCTTTCTCACCTGGATTTATCTCGATTATCTTTGAATTAGGAAAAAGAGTAGTTATATCATTTTTATATAATTTTAAAACATTAGTATCTGATATTATGTAAGCCTTTGAAAATTTGATTGTAGAAATTTTCTCAGTTACAAAATCACATAATAAATCATCAACTAAACATACATCATAGTTATTAAAATTTAATACTTTCACACTCTTTTACCATCCTTTTTGCCATATCAAAACTAATTGCCTGCATACTATCTGTGATAGATTTTTCAGGTTCACTATGAACTTCAACCATTACCCCATCTGCCTTAATTGCCTTAGCAGCTCTTGCAAGCGGAACTACTAAATCCGCTCTTCCTGAGGCATGACTTGGATCAATTATAACTGGCAGTCTTGAAATATTTAAAAGCGCACATGCCCCCGCAATATCAAGGGTATATCTATTATAATTTTCAAAAGTCTGAATTCCCCTTTCGCAAAGGATAACATTTTTATTTCCAAGTTCTACTAAATACTCAGCACAAAGTAAAAACTCCATTATTGTAGCACCTGGTCCTCTTTTAAGCATTATTGGGTTATCTACTTTAGCCAGAGCTTTAAGAAGAGATATGTTTTGCATATTTCTTGCTCCTACAACTAAAACATCAACTTTATCTTTCATATAACTAATAGCCTCAACAGATGGAACTTCACTAAATGAGATTAAATTATTTTTTTTACATACATCAAAAATAATATCCACACCCTCTTTTCCAAGCCCTGAAAAATCATATGGAGATGTTCGAAGCTTATATGCTCCCGCTCTTATAAAAGGTGTATTTAAATTTTTTAATAGCCCTGCTGTTTCATCAAGCATTTTATAATTTTCAACACTACAAGGACCTAGAATATATGAAAAATTATTCCCTATTTCATATCCTTTAATTTTAATTATGTGTTTATCTGATTTGCTTTTTTTAAGAACGTGCTTTAAACTATTATATTTTTTGCTTAAATACTCAGGGTATGTTTTAATCATTTTATCTCCTTATATTTTTATTATTTGGGTTTCTTGCGATGTGTAGATAGGTTTAATTTTATATGGATTATCAAAATTCTTACAGATAGATTTTTCTATTTCATCAATGGAATTACAATCTTTAGAAATATGAAAAATTGCCCATGTTGAATTTTTGCTTACTAACTGGTTTATCTTTTTAGTTGCATAATCATTTGACATATGTCCTTTATCTGATATTATTCGCATTTTGGTATGATATGGCCTTTTTGGCGTATTCATCAGCATGTTTATATCATGGTTTGCTTCAAATATATATAATGTTGCATCTTTTAATAACTCATTATAATCTTCTGATACATAGCCTGTATCTGTGATATAAACTATTTTTTTCTCATCTTTTTTTAATACAAACCCCACAGGCTCTTTAGCATCATGTGATAGCATTATAGGAATAATTTTAAATCCTAATACTTCAAATTCTTCATCGGCTTTTAAATTTACAAAGCAAGGTATTTTAATATCTAAATTTAAAAGTGCCTTATTCGTTCCTTTTGTAAGATAAAAATACTCCCCCACATTTTCCTTACAAAACGCCTTTATTCCTCTTGCATGATCCATGTGTTCATGGGTTATTAGGATATGCTTAATGTTATTTACATCAACATTTATTTTATTTAATTTTTCTAATAATTTTTTATACGAAATTCCTAAATCAAGCATGATGATATTATCATTATCCTTAATTATTGTGCAATTTCCCTGAGAACCGCTTGCTAGGATGTAAACTTCCACTAAATCACCATATTTATTTTATCATAAAGTATATTTAGACTTATAAAATATTTATATTATCCGATACTAAAATTCTGCTTAAAATAACAAGTGCTAGCCTATTTTTTAGATTTAGAAAAGATTATTGTTTATTTAATTTTATTTTTTTGGTATTTTATGGTATACTAGTAGCGCTATTTATGAATCAAGGAGTGAGTATAATATGCAAAAAAAGCACATTTTTAAAAAATTATTTACAATCGCTTTTATATTTATTTTAGGAGTTATTCTTTCATCTTGTCAGTTAAAGAGTAACAGAGTTCCTTACGGCGATTTAGATGCAAATAAGACTATTTTAAAATCAACAAAAGGAGATAAAGTTTTTGATATAAAGGAAAAAGAACTTTATAATCTACTTCGTCCAAAATCTGCTAACATTCTAAAAAAATTAGTTGATAATGCAGCATTAGAAGATTATGTTAAAAAGATTGATTTTAATAAAAAAGAACACAAAGAATTTTTAACTAAGAAATTAAATAAAACTGTATTTGGTGATGAAAAAGATAAAAACATTAAGTTTTTAAGCAAAGACCAAATATGGCAAAAATTTGTTACATTCAAAAACAAAAGAGATTTCTTATTAGATTATCCAATTGAAAAATTAGAACAAAAAGTTACTGCTGAAATTTTAAAAGAAGCAAAAGATCGTGATTTTTCAAACTACGAAAACGAGGTTTTAAAGCTACACCAAAATGATCTTGCTAAAAGATTAGTAGTATATGAGTATTTAACAGAAGCTAAAAATGGTAAAAAGAAAAATGAGGCTTTAGTTGATATTAAAAAAGATACAAACTATATTGACCCTGAAAAAGATTACCTAACATACTATAAAGAAAATATGCTTAAATGGAAATTATCATTTTTTGCAGTAGATTTAGTTAATGAACAAGAATTTAATGATTTAATGATGAATCATGGTGTTGAATACGATAGCGCTGGTACACAAATTAAAGGTGCTCCGCTTAAAACAAAATCTAACAGCAATAAATTCTATCAAATTCCAGATATTAGAACAGGTAAAGACTCAGAAGGAAATACTCTAGATTTTACAAGTGCAGCAGGTAAAGAAAAATATAAATACTTAATTGAGTATATTGAAAACGATTTAATTAAAAATGGTCATTTAAGAAAAGAAATTAAAACTGCTGAAGACCTTCTTACAAAAAAACCAAATGCTCAAGATTTTAAAAACTACTGGACAAATTATAAATTTAATACATCATCAGATGCAAAATACTATAAAGAAACTGAAATAAAGATTGAAAATGGTGATTTATTAAAAGTATTCGTAAGTTTTTACAATAAATTAAACAATACTAATCTTACTGTTGAATCAGATGGTACTAATTTATGGAAAGTAATGGATGGCGCTAATGAGTTTAAAACAAAATACACTCCTGAGGAAATCGATGAGTTAAAATTCAAAAAAGTTTTATATGAAGATTTAAAATTTGAGAAAAAAGATAAATCAGAAGAAATCGATTATACAAAAGGTACATTCTACTCAATAAAACCAACATCTAAATTTGGAGATAAATCATTCCTTGCTTATAAGATTTGGGAAGATAGAAAAGATATCGAGAAAGTTTATGATTTTAAAGAAAAGAAATTTAAAACAACTGATGAAGCTAAAAAAGAACTTCCTGCAATAAATAAAGAGATAAAAGAAAAAATAATTGAAAAGAAAATTACTGATAAACTTGTTGAATCTCGTTATAACGAGCTTTTAAAAAATAAAAAAGTTCATGTATTTGACCCAATTATTCGTATTAGTTTTGATAAAGCAAAATATACATATAGCACTAAAAAATATTTCTTAGATGAAAATACTATTGCACAAGTAGGAGATAAAAAAATCACTGTAAGAGAGTTATACACTCAATTATATAAAGCTGTTGGTATTGCTACTGCTATATCTTATCTATCAGATAAATTTATTTATGAAGAATACAAACACAAATTAGATGCTAAAGATAAAGAAGAAGCTAGAAAATCACTTGAAAATACTCTACTTGCTTTCTCTCAAGGTCGTGATTCAGGATATAATCCTAATATCGGACGTGATTTATATCTTCAACATAAATTCGGTTATGCAACATTTAATGAAGTTTTAGAACATAAATTCTATGTTGACAGAGCTAAAACATTCTTCTCTAAAGATTTACCTAACCTTCTTCCTGATTATTATAAAAAAGTTCATGAGATTGCAAATTCATTCTATGATAAGAAAATGAACGCTAAAGTTTCACATATTCTATTTTCAGTAGATAAAGACTTAGATGGCAAACCAGATAATCCAAATACTTTAACTCCTGAGGAAAGAGCAAAACTTGAAAAAGCAATATTATCACTTATTCAAATTATCAAAGAAGATGTTGCAAAAGGAACTAAGAACTTCGAAGATAATTTAAAGGCTACTGTTGAAAGATATAAAAATGCTACAAGAATTGTAAAAACTAGAAAAGACTTTTCAACAGCTCAAGAATACGATGAATATAAACAAACATCATCTTATATCTTTGGTGAAGCTAAAAAAGCTGGACTAAATTTAAAATATGAAAGCATTGGAAATATGGATGAGACAAGCTTTTCTAAATATGATTCAGTATTTTTCAAACGTGTTAAAAAATTATTTGATACAGCTAAAAATATTGATGAGAAAAACTTCCCATATGTAGATGTTAATGAAAATAATTTCGGAACAAATCCTGGTAACGTTTCATTTGATGAGATTAGATCGAACTTCGGATGGCATGCAATAAATATTGAAAAAATCACAAAAACTCCATCTGCAAAAACTGATAAAGAATATAAATCAGAGTTAAAAGATGCAAATGGTAAGAATTTAACTGCTCCAGCAAATCCTCAAGATAAGATTTCATTAGAACAAACTGAAACATACATAAAAGAAAATAATTCATCATATGGTGTTAAAATTACAAACTCAACTGCAATTAAAAACCAATTATCAAACATTTTATCTAAGTTAAATGTTTATGGTGATCTTGGATACATTCTAATTGTTAAAAGATTAAATCTTGCAGGCGGAAATAAAACATTTGAAGATGAATTAACTGAATTTAAAAATCAACTTCGTGAAAACTTCTACGGAAACTCTAAATATAATCAATTATATCAAGACTTCTGGGGTAATGATTTACTAGATAAATTTGGTCTTTAATAAAAAATGCGTAAAGATTTAAAGTCTTTGCGCATTTTTATTTTAGTAAAATAAATATTTTTGGCTCTAGTTCAAAGTTTATGGTCTAACTAGTTTTAAACTCACATAAATTGTAACTTAAGTATACTCTAGAGCGTAGTTTTTGTCAAGTTTATAGATTTTTAAATTAAGCGTATTTTAAAACGGGCTCTATTTTGTATAGAACCTAAAAAGTTAGAATCCTTGACGGATAGATTATTAGTCTATTCCCTAGCCCACCATTACCTAAATTTAGGTAATGGTGGGCTAAACATCTTCTATTATATAGTCGTCTAAATTGTGATGCTTCTGATTACATACTATTAAAACTCTCATCTCAAATCTGTCATGTTTGTGAAATCCATAAGATTGTTTAATGATAGTTTTAATCAGATTATTTATGCCTTCGATTTTACCATTTGTGTATGATTTTCCGTTTTCATTTCTATATACTAATGCGTTAATAATTTCCTCTTTCCAGTTAGTAAAAACCGAGATTGCTTGCTCTACATTTTCATCATTTATTTCTTTTAATCTTGCAATCGTTTCTTCGATAAAATCTGTAGCTTCTTCCCTGGTCATTACATCGTTTAATTTTAGATAAAAATCATTAAATATATCTAGCATATTTTTAAACTTATCTGATATATCAGGATGATTAAAAATACTAGTAATTACAAAATTATGAAAAAGGCTATTTCCCTTGTGTAGTGGCTTTTCTACAAGTTTCCAATATTTATGTAATAGCTTATCGATTTCTTTGGTATCAGCATTTTTATACTCGCTTATTCTCATGTTTCTAAGTGACCATGTGATGTATCTTGAAAAGTGAAATTTATCTGCAATGATAATTGCATTAGGAAATAACTTTCTTACAATATTTGCATATGGTCGCCATTGGTCCATTATTACAATTTTTACATTTAGTCTATCCTCTGTGCTAAAGGATCTAAAATATTTTTCTAACTGTTCACTTCGTCTATCTCTTTTTACTGCGATTACTCTGCACTTTCTATAATCTAAGATTACATAATCATATTTAGGTGTATTTTTTTGATAGCAAAACTCATCTAGTGAGATTATTTCAGGAAGACTATAATCAATGTATTTAAACTTGATGGTATCTTGTTGTTTCATTACTATCTGTCTACTAATATTAGTAAATCTTGCTAGTTGAGTATATGCAACATTCATTTTTAATAGTAGCTTTCTTATAATCTTTTTGGCTACAAAAGATAGACTTTCATACTTTTTTACAATATTATTTTTCTCCATAAAAGTATGTTTGCAATTCTTACAAATATATCTTCTCTGTCTATATATTACATATTCATATCCCATTCCAAATGCGGTTTTCAGAGGTCTTTTATAATAGCAATTTACATCATGTCTATCAACCTTTCCGCAATGCGGGCAACATTGAACTTTAGGCTTAATTTGTAAAAGCACTGCTTCCTTATTTTTGTATGTCGTCTCACATACAATCTCAAAATCATCTCCCTCCATTCCAACCATTTTAGCAAGCATATTATCTATACTCATTATTTCTAACTCCTTTTCGTTTTAAACTATTATACACAAAAAAAGGCTCCGTAGAGCCATAAACTGTATATTTTAGTTTTAGGATTGTTTTCTTTTTTTGACTGTAACTACTATTACTGGCGTTAAGATTGCTATTATTAGTAGTGGAATACCAACTGCAAGTGCTATTTTTAAAGTAGTATTTTTACTAGAACTAGACTCTCCAGGAGATGCTGGTTTTGTGGCTAGGTATTGTCTATTCATTTCTTGGATTTCTTCTTTTAGCTCATCTTTTAGATAAAATCCATA
>CAUUCL010000008.1:0-43408 GCA_963543845.1 uncultured Acholeplasmataceae bacterium | reverse complement strand
TTTATTTTTATCATATTGCTCCTTATAATAATTCTACATTTATCTCAAGCGATACTTCTTTTTTTCCTTCAATACTAAATTTATACTCACCATCTACGGCACTAATAGTATCTTTTTTAGCTATTCCTTTTTCATCTTTATAGCTTAATTTAAAATCTACTTTATAATCTTCATATTCTGTCTTGCTATCTTTTTTGTATAGTCTAAATGTAAGTTTATCCTTATACTCTAAAAGCTCAACACGGCTTCCTAAAAGATTTTCTTTAAATAAATTTAAATAATCAAAACCAAACTTATACTCTTTGCTAACTACTTCTTTTAAAGCAATCTTCCAGTTTACAAGTTTTCCTAAATCATTTTTTTGATACTCAGTTTGAGCTTCTTTTAACTTTAAACTATCATTTGAAAACTTCATATCACTTGGTCTAAATAATACACCTGAAAGTAGTGCTTCAATTAAATTATATTGACCAAACTGAGATTTTTTCATTGAGTAATTTATCTCAAAAGGTTGGAAATTAGCTTTTTTTACAAGCGATATTTCATGCTCACCTTTTACAGTAAATTTATAAATGCCATTTGGCATCTTTTCTAAATTAGCATCACCGCTTACATTAACATCATAGTTATAAAGCTCATCTAAGTTATGCAGTTTAAACTGGCAAACCTCACCTATTTTTAAACTTATATTTGAAATGAATTTAACATATTGTGCAGAATCTTTACTAACTTTAATTACATGATCTTTTTTATCATAACTTGCAACTACTTTAGTATTTTCTTTAATAGTTATTTTTAATTGATTATTTTTAATCTCATTTATTTTTTCTACACCATTTACTTTTAAACTAACTAATTTTTCAAACTCATCTTCTAATATTCCAAGCACAACCTCGTTGCCATATTTTATTTTAGTTAAATCCTTTATCGCAACTACTGGTTTTATTTTTTCAGAATATATATCAAGCCGAAAATTTCTATCAGCAAATTCACTTGCTGCTTCTTTTTCATTTTTTAGTCTTACTTTTTTACTTAAACTACATCCTGTAAATGCTAATAAACTAAACACAACTAATAATGCGTAAATTATTTTGCTTTTCATGTTTTTTTCGCTCCTTTGTGCTATTTTTTAACACTGTATTTTTCATATTTTATGCCTTAAAAACTAACCGCATACACTCTAATTTTAACATTTATAGCGTTTTTTTACTCATTTTAGGCTAATTTTGGGCATTTTTACCCTTATTTAGAATTTTAAATAGAATTGCGTTTTTTGCTAAAAATATCAAAATTTCTACTAAATTTTAACAATAAAACGATAAAAAATGTTTATATTTTTTATCGTGTAAGTATAAATTTTGGCTATTATTTTATCTTATCGCTTGAACCAAAACCACCAGTTCTTATAGCCTTTATTTTTTCCTCATCATCAACTTTTTTATATTCTAAAAATAGCGCCTGAGCAATTCTTTCGCCTTTTAAAAGCTTAATTTTTTTTCCAAGATTTAAAATTGGAATAAAAATTTCACCCTCATTGCTATTAGAGTTATAGTAGTCTTTATCAATAATTCCAACACCATTTGCTAAAACAAAATTATATTTAATACATAAAGATGATCTAGCAAATATTAAAAGGACATCATCATCATTCATTAAAACTTTATGACCAGTTGGAACAAGTGTTATTTTATTTTTTTTAAATATAACATCTTCTGCAAGTGCTAAATCATAACCAGCACTATATTTAGTCGCCCTTTTAGGGGATGTTAATTCAATATTTTTATACTTAGATACTTTTTCAAATTTTCTCATTTTGTCTCCTTTTTATTTCGTGGGCTTAGCTTTTGAAATCTTTCTATAAGCTCAGAACTACTTATATGAGTATATATCTGAGTTGTCTTTAAATTCTCATGCCCTAACAACTCCTGAACAACTTTTAAATTTGCTCCATTGTTTAAAAGTGTTGTTGCAAAGGCATGCCTAAGCATATGCGGATGAATTTTATAATGTTCTCCTGATTTATCAATTATCTCATTTAAAATTTTCCTAATTCCTCTTTGAGTTAAATCTCCGCCTTTATAATTTATTAAAAGCCGATTTGACTCTTTATTTTCTCCTTTAGAAAGTAAAATCGCTCTTTCATATTTTATATATCTTGAAAGGCTATCTTTTAGCTTTTTATGTAAATACAAAATTCTTTCTTTTCTTCCCTTACCAAGTACTTTGATCTCATCTCTAACAAGATCAACATCACCTGTATTTAAATTTATAATCTCACTTACTCTAAGACCAAGACTGTATAGCATATCTAAAATTAAATAATTCCTAAATCCTAAAACAGTTGTTTGATCAATTGAGTTAAATAAATAATCAATCTCATTATCTGTTATTATACTTGGCAGTTTTTTAGGGACTTTAGGAATTGGGATTTTATTAAATAAATTCTCATTAACAAGTTTTTCCTCATATAAGTAGTTATAAAAAGCTCTAAGGGAGGAAATTTTTCTAGCAACACTTTTTTTAGAATAATTTTTCTCCCCTAGATAATTTATATAATTTTTACAAATAGAAAGTCTTCTAACTAAAATAACATCTTCAGCAAACTCTTCTCTTTTTATAAAATTTTCAAAATCTCTTATATCAATAGCATATGATATCAAAGTATTTTTTGAATAGTTTAACTCATATTCTAGATAATCTAAAAACCTATCAATATAATCTAATTTATTTTCAATCTCCAATTTTTATCTCCTTAATTAAATCAAGTGATCTTTTCAAAATATAATCTTTTTTATCTTGCTTTTTAATACCTTGTGGAGCATCATTAACAATTCCAAAGTTAGACTTCATCGGAATATATTTAGTCTTTGTATTTTTCGAATAATTTTCAAGTGAGCCTATTACTGTATTATTATCAAGTTTAAATTCTTTTTTAAGAATATACTTATAATAAATATCAAAGTATGCAACATTCGCAGTTGCGATACTTTCAATATAACCTTCAATTCCTGTTAACTGACCAATTATATATAGATTATCATATTTTTTTGTTTTAAAATTATTAAATAGCACCTTAGGAGAGTTTATATATCTACTTTCATGGAGTCTTCCGTACTTAAAAAAACTAGCATTTTCAAGGCCTGGTATTAGTCTTATTAAATCCTTTTGCTCTTTTTCTTTTAGACCTGTTTGAAATCCTACAATGTTATACATCTTTTTAAAAAAGTCATCTTGTCTTAACTGAACTACCGCATAATATTTAATATCCCCATTATCAAGACCAATTGGTTTAAGAGGACCAAATCTAAGTGTATTTTCACCATCAAGTGCCATCTTTTCAATCGGAAGACAGCCTTGAAAAGTATTTTTATTATCTAGTTTAATATTTTTTGAAAAGTCTAGCAGTTTATTGTAAAACTTTAAATACTCATCCTTTGTAAAAGGGCAGTTAAGATATACCTTTTCAGGTCCTTTGTCAAATCTATTTTTAAAATATGCAATATCATAATTTATTGAATCAGCATTTATAATTGGGCTTGTTCCATCATAAAATGAAAAAAAATCATTATCTAGCATTTTATTTAAATCAATAAATAAATCATCGCTTGTAAGAGGACCTGTTGCAATTATATAAATTTCATCATCTTTTATATTAAGGCTTTTTACCTCATCAGATATGATATTTATATTATCATAACTTTTTAGCTTTTTTAAAACATCATTTTGGAAAGAATTCCTATCAATAACAAGACTATCCCCGCCATCTATTTTATTTTTATCGGCAATTATAATAAGAGGAGATTTTAAAATTCTTAACTCTTCCTTTAAAAGTCCTGCTGCATTTTTTAAACTATTCGATCTAAAAGAATTAGAACATACAAGCTCAGCAGGCAATTTTGTTTTATGAGCTTCAGTCATTTTTTTAGGTCTCATCTCAATTAAATTTATAGAAAATTCTTTATTTTCAGCAAGTCTTAATGCTATCTCAGAGCCAGAAAGCCCAGCTCCAATTATGTTAATTTTTATCATATTCTAAAATATTTACTCTAAAGCCACATAAATATTTTCTTCTATCAGGAAATATATTTGTGATTAGATTATTTGTTATTAAAGTTATTATTGGCGTAAATAAGAATAAATTAAATACTCTTATAGAAAGTGTTAATAAAAATGTTTTTCTTCCCCAGTATATATAATTAGCAAGTGAGTTAAAAAGACTAGCCATTAAATATGTATAAAATATCACAACTAAAAGTTTTATAAAATTATACTTTTTAATATCTCTTATAAATATCCCTGGAAGTATCCCCCAAATGATAGTTGAAAAGGCATATAGTGGCATATAGCCATAAGGTCCCAAAAACCCAATACCTAAATCAGCTAAAAAGGCTACTACAAATCCAAGATATGGACCAAATAAAATACTTGCGATTATAAGAGGTATTGCATAAAGTGGCAATCCAAAAGCCCCGCCACCTGGAATTATATAAGCAAAAAAAAGTGATATGCTAGCAGAAATTGCTGCTAGTATTGAGCCTTGTAAAATTTCTCTTAAACTTTTTTTATTTATAAAAATCCCATCCTATTCTATCTTTGTTATTTTTAATTAAATAATCATTTGCTATTTTAGAAAAGTCTACCTCAAAAAAAGACTTTAAATCTTTCGTTTTTTTATATGCACTTAAAGGACTTGGGTGTGTTGATTTTATAATCAAATGTCTTTTATTATCTATAATTTTTTCTAAAGTTATAGCATCTCTTCCCCAAAGAATAAATACTACATTATCTAAATTATTATTTATAAACCTTATTGCATTTTCACTAAGCAATTCAAAACCATTTCCACGCATGCTACCTGCTTTTCCAGTTTTAACTAATAAAACCCTATTTATTAAAAATACCCCTTGCTTTGCAAGATACTCAAGGCTTGTATCAATACTTGATAAATCATCGCTTTTTCTTATATTTTTAAATATATTAGCAAGTGATTTTGTAACTATATTATTTTTAGTTGCAAAACAAAGCCCTGTCGGAATATCCTTTCCGGGATATGGATCTTGACCAACTATCACAACTTTTATATTATTAAAATCAGGAATTTCAAATGCCTTAAATAAATTATCAAAAGATGGCTGAACATCATAGTTTTTATATGAGCATTTAATAAATTCCATTAACTTTTTATAATATGGTTTTTCTTTTTCAATTTTAAAAAAATCATCCCAAGTCATTTAAAAAATAAAGGGGAATAAAATTTATTTTATTAAATTTTATTCCCACCTTTTTTATTTTATATATTATTTAAAACTTGCAAGCTTTTTAAGTGTTCTAATTAGCTGAGCTGTATAACTCATCTCATTATCATACCATGCCATAACTTTTACAAGTTGTTTTCCATCAACATTTAATATTTGTGTTGTGTTTGCATCAAAAATTGATCCAAAACGAGCACCAATAACATCACTTGATACAATTGGATCTTCTGTATATTTTAATGTCTCGTTTGCAGCTTTTCTAACTGCTTCATTGATTTGCTCTTTTGTAACTTCTTTTTCAAGCTCTACTGTTAAATCAACAATTGAACCTGTGATTGTTGGAACTCTTAATGCTGTTCCATCTAGTTTACCTTTTAAGTGAGGTAGTACTAAACCAATAGCTTTTGCAGCACCTGTTGATGATGGAACAATACTTTGAGCAGCAGCTCTACCACGACGAGATAAAATTCCTTTTTTGTGTGGTTGGTCCATAATTGATTGGTCTGCAGTGTATGCATGAACTGTAGTCATAAAACCTTTTACAACTTTAAATTTATCATCAATTGCTTTAACAAGTGGAGCAAGACAGTTAGTTGTACAAGATGCACCTGATACAACCTCTTCTTTTCCAGTTAAAATATTATCATTTACATTATAAACAACAGTTGGAACATCGCCTGATGCTGGAGCTGAAATTAAAACTTTCTTAGCACCTGCTTCAACATGCCATGTTGCTTTTTCTTTTGATGTGAATAAACCTGTACACTCTAAAACTACATCAACTTTTAAATCTTTCCAAGGAAGTTCCTTTGGATCTTTAATTGCGAATACTTTAATTTTCTCTTTACCAACAATTAGTTGATCATCTTTAAATGAAATCTCATCAATTAAAAAATTACCTTGTGCTGTATCATATTTTAATAAATATGCTAATGTTTCAGCATCAGTTAAATCATTGATACCTACTACTTGAAATTGTGGATCATTGTGCATTAGTCTAAATGCAAGACGTCCAATTCTACCAAAACCATTGATTGCTACTTTTATAGCCATTTTAAAATTCCTCCCTTTTTAAAACTGTTTTAATTCTACCATAAACATATAATAATTTCAATTTATATCATTTAGTTTTTTTATATAATTTCTCAGCATTTTTTTCTTCTTGTTCTTCAAAAAAACTTTGTAAAAGTTCAAGATATTCTTCTTGTGTTTTAGTTGAACGAGAGTATATTAACTTTTGCCTTAATTCATAAGGAATAAATACTCTTATTTCTTCATCGTTATATCCTACTTGCATTTTATTATCATCAATTATTATTGGTCTTTTTAAAATGCTAGGATTTTCTAGTATGAATTTTTTTGCTTCTTTTACAGTTAACTCATTTAGAACAACTTCGTTTTCTCTTATAACTTTCGATCTTGTTGAAATAATATCACTAAAACCATTTTCAGTTCTTGTAAGCATTAAGTCAAGATCTTCTTCAGTTAATTTTTCATGAAAAATATTTTTTTCATAATACTCAATTCTATGCTCGTCAAGCCATTTTTTCGCTTTTCTGCATGATGAGCAACTTGGTGTTGTATATATAATTAGCATTTTTTCACATCCTTTTTATATTTTACAACAATTTTATCTAAAAATCAATAGCATTAAAATAATTTAGTATTATTTGCTCGCTTTATCTAACATGCTCTTATAATATGGAGAATTTTGGCATAACTCTTCATCATTTCCGATTGCCTTTATTTTTCCATCTTTTAATAAAACGATTTTATCAGCGCTTCTGATTGTTCTTAATCTATGGGCAATACATATAACTGTTTTATCTTTTATAAGTTCTGATAGGGCTTCTTGGATTAAACTCTCATTTTCAACATCTAATGAAGCAGTTGCTTCATCTAATAAAATAATAGGTGCATCTTTTAAAATTGCTCTTGCAATAGAAATTCTTTGTCTTTCTCCTCCTGATAATCTCTTACCATTTTCTCCAATTAAAGTATCCGCTCCATTTGGCATCTTATCAATAAACTCATTACATCTTGCAATTTTTAAAGCCTTATTTATTTCTTCATCAGTTGCACTATTCTTACCAATTCTAACATTATCTTTTATGCTTGCATTAAATAAAACTACATCTTGAAATACAATAGAAAAATTCTTTAATAATTCTTCAGGATCAACTTCATTTATATTCTCTCCACCTAATAATATACTGCCTTTTTCTATATCCCAAAATCTTGCAGCAAGCTTTGCTAAAGTAGACTTACCACTTCCAGACTCACCAATTAAAGCAGTTACCTCGCCTTGCTTGGCAGTAAAGCTTACACCATTAATAACTGAGTAATCATCATAACCAAAAAAGACATCTTTAAACTCAATATCATAATTTGAAAGATTTAAATTCTTTTTCCCTTCTTGAACTGGCATTGTTTTAATTTCTTTAATTCTTGAAATAACACTATCAAGCACTGTAGTCATTGAAATAAATGTGATAACACCATCAATTGGAAGATAAACACTAGCAGATAACATCAAAAATGAAATATAAACTAAGGCATTAACCTCACCATTTATAAACATCTTTGCACCAATAACTGCCACAGATATTATTCCAAGCCTTAAAATAATATTTGAAATTCCATTAAATATTCCAATTATAAATTCTAGTCTTTTTTTATCTTTGTTTAATTTATCAAGTTTTAAATTAAATTTACTAATTGCTTCATGTTCTAAATTATAAGATTTAATATCTTCAATTTGCTCAATATTTTCTTGTAAATCATCAAATGTATCTCTGCTACTTTTAATAAACTTATCAGCAATCTTTTTTTGTATTTTCTTTGTAATAAATGATATTAAAAGAGCAACAGGAATCACCCACAAAGTCGCAAGGGCAAGTTTCCAATTATAAGCAAACATCATAATAGAAATAATTGTTGTAGATATAAATGTTGCATAAAGCTGCGGTACAGAGTGTGAGAAAATTTGCTCATATAATGTAATATCATCCATCATAGTTGTAGCAATATCAGTTAAATCTCTTTTATTAAAATAAGAAAGTGGAAGTTTTTTTAATCTATTAGCAATATCAATTCTAATGTTTGCACTTTCCATATAAACATTATTATAAAGTCTAACGTAATCCCAACCAGCAACAAAAAACATACTTATAAGCATTGCTAAAATAATTAGTACATAATCTATAAATTTAAGATTCACTCCATAATTTACACCTTCTGCTTGTCCAAAAAATTGAGATATAAATATAAATCCAATTATTGGAGGAAATAATTTTGTTAAATTTACAATTGTTCTAGAAAAGATTGCCTTAATAAGATTTTTAGAACCTTTTTCAGACATTGCATACTTTTTCATGAAATGTTTTTTCATTTTTTTCCTCCTATCTTCCAATTTACAGATTTTTGATACTCATCCCATAATTTTTTATATACACCATTTTTACCTAGTAACTCCTCGTGTTTTCCCTGTTCAACTATTTTTCCATCATCTATAACTAATATTTTATCTGCATCAATTATTGATGAAAGCCTATGAGCAATCATTAGTGTTGTTTTATTTTTAGATAATCTTTTTAACGAGTTTTGAATAATGCTTTCATTTTCAGGATCTGAAAAGGCAGTTGCTTCATCAAGAATTAAAATTTCTGATTTTTTTAAAAATGCTCTTGCAATCGATAATCTTTGAGCCTCTCCTCCTGAAAAATATGTTCCTTTAGATCCATATACTGTATCAAGACCATCTTTAGCCTTAGCAATTATTTCATCTGATCCTGAATCTAATAGAGCATTTTTTATTTCCTCATCGGTTGCATTAGGATTTGCTAAAAGTAGATTATCACGTAGACTCATTTTAAATAGTTTCGAGTTTTGAAACACAAAAGAAATTTTTTGCATTAAACTTTCTTTATCATATTCTTTAATATTTACTCCACCAACTAAAATCTCACCACTTTTAGGATCATAGAATCTTGAAGCAAGTTTTGCGATTGTAGTTTTACCACCACCACTTGCACCAACAAGTGCAACCATTTCACCTTTATTAACTTTAAATGAAATATTATTAACTACCATATTATTCTCATAAGCAAAACTAACATTTTTAAATTCAAGACCAACCTCATTGCTTGACATGTTTCCATATTCCATTTTTTCATAATCAAGTAAACTATCAATTTTACTAATGGCATTCCCCGCAAAATAACTATACTGAGCAATTGTTGCGGATTTCATAATAAACCCACCAAAAGCAGGACCAATTAGAAAATATATAACTGAGTTAGCAATAACCCCTCTAATATCACCAACGCCATACTTAATAAATAAAATTGCAACAGGAACAAGGAAAAATGCTGTTGAACCAATTACCGCTTCATAAACCGACATTTTATTTTTATAACTTAAAGTAAGCCTCATCACTAAGTCTTTTAATTTTTGAATAAGAGCATATAATCTATCAAAAGTTTCTATTTTGGTAGCATACGTTTTGACAACTGGAATTCCTCTTACATACTCAACAGTCTCAGATGATAAGTTTGATAAATCATTAAAATAATCATCTTTAACTTTTTTCATTTTCTTAGTCATCATTGTCCCCATAAGCGCTATTCCAATTAGCATTGGAATTAGGCTTATTAAGCCTAGTTTCCAATCAAATATAAAGAAAAAAACTAAAAGCACAATCGGAGTTACAACTGTCATAGCAAGATCGGGAAGCTGGTGTGCGAGGAATGTATGTGTCTCACCTGCACCACTTACTATTACATTTCTAATCTTTCCACTTTCCTTACCAGCAAAATATCCAAGTGGCTTATTTATTAGTTTTTTAAAATTATCTTTAATAATATTATTTTCAACCTCAAAAGCAAATATATGTGAACAAATAAGTGCCAGTAAATATGAAATAAATCCGCTACCAGCAAAAATTGCTGCATATATAGCATTTTCTTTAATTAAGTTAATATTCGCTGTGCCGCTTATTACAATTTCCCTTATTATTTTATGAATATAAACCATCGGCATAAGTAGCATAACTCCTGAGCATGCAGAAAATAGCATTGCCAAATAAAGTAAAAATCCTTTATTTTTAGCATATGGCATCAATCTTTTTAAAACTGGTGCATTTTTTTGTTTTTGGTCCAAAATAACATCTCCTTCATTAGTTTTTAAAGCAGTTTAAACTAATAATATTTTATCACACTTGTCTTTCTAATTATAAATAATATAAATAAGAATTTAAATAACATAAAAAAAGCTGATGCAACTTGCATCAGCCTTTTAACTGATTAAACAGCAAAGAATGAAATATTAGTTAAATAAAACTCCCATATATCTGCTTCTTGTGCAGTAAATGACATATCAGCATATAATTTAAAGTATCTAATTGCTCTTTTTTTAGTTAGATTAACTTCAACAGTATTTTCTTTAGTAGGATTATTCATCTCACCAATTTTTTCAAAATTCACACCATCATATGAACCATAAAAATCTAATTTCTTTAAATTATCACTTTGATAACTAGGTATCCATGTTCCAGCAAATGATAATGAGATTTTATCAATTTCAACTTCTTGACTAAATTTAAATTTAAGTTCTACTTTTTTATCTTCTCTAAACTGAACAGTCGCTGCAGTCTTTAAATTAGCCTTGCCATCGTTTGTTAAATCATATGCATATCCTAGAGGATTTTTAGCTTCATCCCAACCACTTTGATAACCTTGAGTAATTTCAACATCTTGAATATATTTATGTAAATTAGAACCAGAAGCTGGTTTTGGTGACCATTTAGCTTTAAACACAACATTATCTTTTAAAAGATATCCATTAGGTTCAACCGCCTTTGTATCAATATACCAATCAACAAATACATTATTTTCTTTAGTTATCTTTCTGCGGTCTGGAATATTTGCATCAGTTAACTTAGTTCCTTTTTCAATGTTGTAAACAATATTATTATTGCTTCCTTCATATAAACCACCGTCTAAATCAAATGTAACTGATACTGTCTCTCCTGTTTTCTTTTTGATAAATTCAACGCTTTTTGAAACGCTAATTTCTTCATCCTCTTTTAATTTAATCGTTAACTTCCAAGTATCACCAGATTCAATTTGTAATCCAACTGTTACGTAATCCATATCAACAATTTTTTCAACATGAGCTTTAATTTCTGCCTCTGTTAAAATTTCCTCGGAATCTTTTGTTACGAATTCAATATCTTTAACTTTATCACGATTTAATCTTAATTGAGCTTTAATTGCTGGATCTGGTTCAAATACTGGATAGTAAGTCTCATCATCATTGATTCTTGTTGTTCCAAATACTACAGGTTCATTACTTGATTTAATCATCCATTTTTCAACGATATAGTTTTTCTTAACTACATTTGGCATAATACTTTCATCAAGAAGTTGACCACTTGGAATTTTTTTAACGATATTATCAGAACTTCCGTCAACTGTACCACCGTTTAATTCAAATGTAGCAGTAAATAATCCAGTTTTTGTAAATAACTCAATTTCATAAATTCTTGATGCACCATTTCCTGTTTGCTCCGCTTGTTCAACTGTCATTTTGATATATCTAATTTTCTTACCAGCAAATGAGTGTTTGCTATAAGCTGATCTATTATTAGTTTCAACATACCATTTATGGAATACCTTATCATTTCCAGCATACCATATAGTATATTTTCTAGTATTCATAGAAGATGCTTCTCCACCTTTTTCAGCATGAGCAATATTTACTTGAGCTACGAATACTTCAGATTTTAAATCAGCAACAATCCATTTATTTGGTGAGTAGTTATCACACCATTTAGTACCATAATCATTATCAAATGCATATTCTCCTTCTTCACGGAAGTTAGCGGCACCTGATGCAGTTACTCCAAAACTTGATGGGTTGTTATGTTTAGCAACTGGGACAAATTCAACATTTTGAAGTGTTTGTGAATATCCTGAAACTTTCTTAGAAAGCATTTTAACATCGTATTTATCACCATTTTGACTAACTTCAATATCAACTATTTCAGCATTAACAAATCTTAGAATATGAGATTTTCCATCAACTGCTACATCGCTTGTCTCTGTAACATAACCCATTGTGTTTTGAAGTTTATTAAACTCATTCATAAACTCATCTTTAATATCATCTTCAAGGTCATATTCAAGTTCGAATGTAACATCACCTGTAACATTAATTGTAAGCTTGTATCCATTTGCTTTTAACTCGTCTAGTTTATTAACACCATTTATTGTGAATTTAGTTATTTTGTGATATTGCTTTTGAGCTACTGCAATTTCTACATCACTACCAGATACAATCGCATCTGCATACAGACTTGGATCTGTTAATGTTATGCCATCAAGTAGGTTAATCTTATAAGTTGTTACTTGTTTCCATTTAAATTCAAGTATTGCTCCATCACCATTGTCATAGCCATCTTCCCATGTTTTTGGTTTTTGGTGTGATACAAGTTTTGCATCAATTTCTACATTTCCTGCTCTTCCCATCGCAAAGGCATCTTTTCTTGCTAGCATCATTGTGCTTGGTAGAGTTATTTTTTCTATTTGAGTATTTCCTTTAAAGGCATTTCCTTCAATTTCTACTACTCCCTCTTTAATTATTAAAATCTTAGTAGTAGTGTTTTCTGCAAATGCATACTTAGATATTTTTTCAATGTCTGCTGGAAGTTCAGCGTTTTCCTCTAAATTCTTAGCATCTACTAATACCTTATTTATTACAACTGCTTTATCAGATGTTTGTTTTTGGCTAAGCCATTTAGTTCCTTTAATAAAGTCTTTTCCAAATTCTTTAACGCCAGTTCCAAATGTAATATCACCAAGATTTGTATCACCATTAAATGCATCATCCTCGATTGCTTTTACGCTATCTGGAATTACTACTTTCTCAATTGTAATATTATCTTTGAAGGCATCCTTTTTAATTCTCTTAATTTGGGCACCTTCAACATTTTCTGGAATTGCGAATTCTTTTAATGTGTTATTTTTTAATCTTACAAATACTAACTCATTATTTTCATATGCTAAATCATAATCAGGATTTACATCTGCATATTTTGCTTTTAGAGTGATTGATTTTACTACTGGTTTTGTAAAATCATATACGCTATTTTCTAAAAACCAGCCTACAAATACTTTTCCTGGTTTTGTTGGAACAACGCTTGGCTCACTAGCCATCTCACCTTTATTTAATACTTGCGCTTTTATCTCTTCTGATACATTTCCGCCATCAAGGTCAAATCTTACTTTATTCTTATATGCCCAGTGGAATGTATAGTATGTAGTTTTATATGCATTTCCTTCTCTTAATTCATACCAATCATTATCCCATGTAGTTGGTGTATTTTCAACATCTGATACCATCACATCAAGGTGAATTGGATCAAGTTTACCGTCACGGTAGTATGTTTCAAATATGAAAGCGTTCTTTTCAATTGTTTTAACAGTTCCAGGAATTTTAATTGTTTTTAGAATTCCATTTCTATAAAGCGCATATGAGTAAATATACTCAACACTTTCAGGAATTGTTAACTCTTGAACACCTCTAATATTTAATAAGGCTCCCTTAGCAATTCTTTTTACACTTGGGAAAGTATCAGCAGCAGTCATTTTTGATGCATCTAGTAGTGTATCGTTTGCAATTACAAAATGACTATTATCTGATTGCTCTCTAAACCAATCTGTATCATGTAATGCCCTAAATCCAAATTTTACAAGAGATGTAGGGAATGTTATTTTTGAAAGGAACATTGATTTACTAAATGCTAAATCACCAACTTCTGTTAATCCCTCTGGAAGTACGATTTCCTCTATATTTGTATTATAGAAAGCCTCGCCTCTAATGTATGTAAGCTTGCTTCCATCCTCAAAATCAATTTTAGAAATATGGGCACCAGTTGTAAATCCCGCAAAAGCAAATGCTCTAAATCCAATATATTTAACAGATTTAGGGATTGTCATTGTAGCACCTGTGTTAAATACAGCCTCATGGAAAGCATAATTTCCAATTTCTTCTAAATCTTGATTAAATCTAAGATTTGTTACTTTGTGATCTGCAAATACCCACTCACCAAGTTTTTTAACTCCATCAGGTATTACCATATCCTCTGATTTAGTCTTATCAACATAAACCAATACTCCATTTACAACAAGTGCATGGTCATCATTTTCAATTCCTTTTTTAAGCCATGTAGAATTTGCAAATTGATTTTTACTAATTTTTGTAAAATCAGCATTTTCAAATACTACCTCTTCAAGTCTTTCAGTTGCAAAAGCATAATGACCAATATTTTCAACACTTGCAGGTATTACTACCTTTTTAATGTATGATTCATAAAAAGCAAAATTTGAAATTACTTTTAGTGACTTAGGTAAAACTATTTTTTCAATGAACGATTGAGAAAATGCACTATGGTGAATTTCTTCAAGTTTTTCACCTAAAATAGTTACACTTTTTACATCTTGATTTTTAAAGAATGCCCCATCACCAATTGCAACAATTGTGTATTTAACACCAGAAACTGTTAGTGTCTCAGGAATATATATATTTTCAATTCCGCGTTTAACACCAGTTATTCTTATGTTAGTGCTTCCTTCATCTAATTTTTTATATTTTAAATATGTGTGTGTATCAAATACTGGTTTAATTTCGATATTTTCTTCAACCTTAGTTACACCGAATTCAAAATCAGTACCTGTATCTTTATTTACCCATTTTAATAATTTATATCCTGGCAGAACAATTTCTTCACTAAACGGATATTCAAGAGTTTGCTTATTTAAAACTCTCGCAGTAAATCCATCAAAGTTGGATTTATTTAATATATCCTCTGCGATATTAAACTTAACAGTGTGTGCACTTGCATCATATTGAGCATAGATAATCTCATCTTCATTCATTATCTTGTTAAACTCAAATGGTATATTACCATCTTTATCTACTGTCCAAGATTTGAATACTCCATGATTACCAGTATATGTTAGTTCATTAGCTTTTGGAAGTTTATCTTCAGTAAGTTTACTCTTTTTATAAACTGTTATTACTGGTTTATCCTCACCTTTATAAGTTGCTTTTCCTTGTAGGTCTAATGTAACTTTTACAACCTCAGGTAGTACTGTTAAATCTTTTGTAAAGGTTGCTTCAGCGCTTAGTTTATGTGTTAGTGTTATCTCAAATTTATTATCTTCTTTTTTAACTACTTCAACTTTTGCAACAATACTCATATCTAGTAGTTCTTCTAGTTTTTCTTTTACTTTCTCAACTTGTACATTTCCATCTGGTGCAACTACTCTTACATCTGATAACTTGTTAAATTCTTCTTCTAGTTTTTGGATATATTCTTGTTTTACTTTAAATTCTACTTTTAAAGTAATGTTTCCTGTCATCTCGAATTCATACTCGTTATTATTTATCTCAGACATTAAAACTGGAATGTTATTTTTTGATAAAGTTTTTATTTCTTTATGTTCTGGAACATTTACTTTTACCTTAACTTTTGTTCCTTGTCTTACTTTTGATAAGTTTAGTGATTGTGGTTCTAATACCTCAAAGTTTGAATCAATTGTTAACTCAAAAGTAGGTAGTACTTTTTTAACCTCGTAAACTTTGTTTTTCTTTGCTTTTTCATTTTCTTTATGAACTAGCTCAATATTATATTTTTTACCAGCTTCAACCTCAGTAACATTTATATTAACTACTGATTCATCTACGATATTATTTAATCTTTCTCTTACTTTTTCAGCTGTGATATTTTGGCTTTGTTCAAGTTCTATCTCAAGTAAGTTAGAAACTAAAGCATTATCTATTTTTTCTAACTCTTCATCTATTTGATTTAGTAAATCAGTTAAATCCTCAGCTTTTTCAAACTCGTATTCATTAACTGCTGTTAGGGTAGTATCTGATTTATGAGTTAGTTTAATCTCATATTTTTTACCAGCTTCTTTTTCTACAACTTCAACACTTACTTTATCTGTATCTACTACTTCTTCGATTTTCGCTTTAACATTTTCAACTGTTACATCGTTTGTAAGTGCAATCTTACCATTTTGAACCAAAGCATCAACTTTTGCTTTTTCTGCATCAAGTTCAGCTTTTAAAGGGTTAGTTGCATTTTCAAACTCAACTTCTACTTTAGTGTTTTGAGTAATTTTAAATGTTATTTTGTTTGCTACTAACTCGTCTTTTTTCTCCTCACCATTTATTTTAAAAGACTTTAGCGTTTTTCCTGCTTGTGGAATATATTCAAGTTCTACATCAGTTCCTTTTTTAATCTTTGTTAAATCAGAAACGTTTGCTTTTACATCAGCAGGTAGTGTTAGGCTAAAGTTTTCCTCAACTACACTTGTCTCATATTCAATCTCAACTTTTGTATCTTGAGTAATTTTAAATGTTATCTTATTTGCTACAAGCTCACCTTTTTTCTCTTCACCATTTATCTTGAAAGATTTTAAGGTTTTTCCTGCTTGTGGGATATATTCAAGTGTCACATTTGTATCTTTATCAATACTTGTAAGATCTTTTATACCTTCTGCTTTTACATCACCTGGTAGGCTTAGTGATACTTGTTCTATCCATTTTGCTGTAAGAGTTATATCTTTTTCAATTTTCTCTGCTTCATTATTAAATAATGCTCCGTCTAATTCCCAGCCTGCTAATCTATTTTTATCTTTTACTGGTTTTGGCATTTGTGCTGCAGATAATTTTTCTCCTTGTTTTACTAATACTTCAACACTACTTGTATTTCCTGATATGTTTCCACCGTTTAAATTAAACAATACTTTATTATCTACTTTTTTACATGAGTATAAAAATATTCCAAGCGATAATACTAATAATAGTACAGCAATTACTTTTATATATAATTTATTTTTTGTTTTCATATTATTGCCTCCTACTACCATTGTGTCGGATAAAATATTCCAGTATCTCTTGTATCATGACCATATAATACTCGTGTGAAAGCACTCATTGGTCTTTGATAGTCTTTGTCAAAGTGAGGATTAAAATACATATACATTCCGCTGTTATTATCAACTGCATCCTCCGCTTGATTTTTTCCTTGTGCTTCACCAAAACCCCAGTTACACTCAATTGAATATCTAGAATGACTTCTCTTATCAACCCAGCTTACTGCGCCTCCGCCATATCCATAGTTATTATAAGCAAAATCTATCATATAATTTTTAGTGCCATCTGGTAAAACTTCAAAAACTGTATCATTAAAAGATATTGAATAATTAAATACTGAAAGTATTTTTTTAGGAAATCTTTTGCGGAACTCTCTTACAAACTCAGATGGTGCCTCATTTGAAGTAGGTGCTTTATCTGAATAGTCTGCATATTCTTCATCAATATCAATTCCATCAAGACCATATTTATCTAACACCTCAGCTAATCTATCAAGAAAAAATTTTAAATCATCACCACGCATATTATAATATCCCCAGCCTTGGTGGTGTGGAAGAAAATCAAGAACAACTCTTGTACCTTTTCTTTGAAGCGGTCTGATTGTCTTTTCAGCATTTTCTAAAAGTGCTTTAATTCCTGCATTGAAATGTGGTGTTGGTCTATTATTTACTGGATCATGTACGATATTTGCGGCAAAGAATGTCACAATATCAAAATATGGAACACCTGTATCACCTATTTCATATCTAAGAGCATTTAACGGATTCCAGTCGTTTGTTTCAACATAGGCATTAGTCGCAGCTTTTTTATACCTTATTGTGCCGTCTCTGTCTTTCCAACCGTGTTTTACATATGGCAATTCTCTTGAATTAGGAATTTTATTATCCTCAATCGCATAACCATTTGCATCAAGTTTAGATACATTGCCATAATCTCCTTGTTTGTATCCTTCCTTATGCCAGCTTAGGTCTATTTTGCCATCTTTTGTTTCATCATTTTTACCTAAACCTTGCTTACCACAAGCAAATAGTAAAACTGAAAAAATTGATAAAACAAATACAAAAAATATTTTTTTAACCTTTCTCATATTTTTTTAGCCTCCCCTTTTATTTTGGTTTAATTTTATACTAATATTATAGCATGAAAACAAATAAAATATCAAAATAATGAAAACGCTTACATTTTTAGAAAATTGTGTGAGAAATTATGGATATTTTTAAAATTTTAGAGACATTTATATTTATATATTTGATTTTTTTTATGTATTAGATTATAATAATATTTATGAGTAGAAAAATAATCCTATCTGGTATTAAACCAACTGGAATGCTGACACTTGGCAATTATTTAGGAGCTATAAAAAATTTTATAAATATGCAAAATGAGTATAAAGATGCTACTTTATACATTTTTGTCGCTGATTTACATGCAACAACTCTTCCAATTGATCCGCTTGAGTTAAAAAACAATATTAGATATATTGCAGCAGCTTATATCGCCGCAGGGCTTGATTTAAAAAGATGTAATATATTTGTTCAATCAGATGTACTAGAGCATGCTAATTTAGGTTTTTTAATGGAGTCAACTGTTTACTCAGGTGAGCTTGAGCGAATGATTCAATTTAAAGAAAAATCTAAAAAAGTTAAAGGCGAGGGCATAAGAGCATCTCTTTTAACTTATCCTGCTTTAATGGCAGCTGATATTTTATTATATAATGCCGATATTGTTCCAATTGGAGAAGATCAAGCTCAGCATTTAGAACTTACTAATATGCTTGCTGAAAGATTTAATAAAAGATATGGCGAAACATTTAAAATTCCAAATGCAGTATTAAGCAAAAATGCCAAAAGAATCATGTCCCTTCAAGATCCAAGTAAAAAAATGTCTAAATCATCTGATAACCCTAAAAGCTATATTCTACTTAATGATGATATTAACAAAATAACTAAAAAAATAAAATCAGCTGTCACAGACAGTGATAATAAAATTATGTATGATGAAAAAAATAAACCCGCAATTTCTAATCTTTTAAATATTTTAGCCTCTCTAACTGATAAAGATATTCCCGAGCTTGAAAAATATTTTTTAGATAAAACCTATAAAGATTTAAAAGAGGAAATTATAAAAGCTCTTTTAAGTGAAATAATTCCTATTCAAAATAAAATAAACGAACTTCTTAATAATAACGAGATTGATAAAATCTTAGATAAAGGACAAAAAGAAGCTTCAAAAATCGCCTCTAAAACACTTAGTCTTGCTAAAAAAAATATGGGACTTGGAAAATAATCCAAGTCTCATATTTTTATGCATTTACATATCCGACTATAACAGATGCATTTAATCTACCTTTATTAGTTGGGCTATATATAAAATCTCCCGTATAGTAAAGTTGGATAAATCTGTCATGATAGTCTGTCTTTTGAGTTTTTAACGCTGCTAGAAAGGCAAAGGCATATGCTTCTGTTGCAAGTCTTTTCTTCTCATCGTTTGGAATATTTTCAATCTTTCCACCATATTTTTGAGATGCTGTTATTAACTCATTTTTATAATCTGCTTCTACTTTTTCAAGCCATTTTGGATAAAGAGTTGGAAGTATTACAACTGGTAAGTCTGCATTAAGACCTTTTACAGTAGGTGATTTATCATAATAGTTAGCAGGATTATAATTTACCTTACCATCAATTCTAATATCCCAACAAGGAACATCATGCGCTCTATAGTATCCATCTTTTTCTTTATCGGTAATAGGTTCTTCAATAACAAAGTAGTTTTCTAATAGCATTGCTATATTAAAGTATTGTTTTTTATCTTTTTTATGAATGATTGATTTTTTAAATATTTTCTTAAGATAATCCTCATTTGCTTTTTCAACTTGTTTTTGATATTGTGCAATACCAAATGTTTTAAATATTTGACCATTTGGATCAACTAAACATTCAATATAAGTATTTGTTAAATATATGCTAGGATCAACTGAAAATATTTCTCTATCATCATTTGTATTTTCATAATCACTTAAATCTTTTCCTTTGTTTTCAGGAAAATCACTTTTTGCATCATGTCTGCTGCGACGATTAGCATCAAATACACCAATTCCTGCAGATCCCGCATTTAGTATTTTAGAATTACTAATTTCTAAAATTTCAAAACTTCTCTTTTTACCAGTTATAACAATTTTTTCACCTTCACTGTTTGCGAATTTAACATTTAAAGAATAGTTGTTATCAAATTTAGAATTATCAATTGTAAACCTTGTTCTTCTTGAAGTAGCACCATCTGAACAATCTATTACTGTTATATTCTCAGCCTTTAATGGGTTATTGTTTATATGAACCCCAATTAATGCTCCTGAGTATAATGGAACTCCATTTTCTCCACCAATTAAACTTCCATGAATTCCCCCATTACCTTTAATAAAAATATTTTTTATCTCATTTTCTTTTAGCGCAAATCCACCAACAAGATTAAATATACCATTGTTTACCTCGGGAACGTTATATGTTTGATTGTTTATCTCTTTAACTTGGGTAAAACTTGTTGCATCAACTGTATAATAATTACCATTAAACTTAATTGGTTTTTGCTCAACTTTCTTTTCTGTAAACACTCTTGTATAAATAGAACCTGTTTTAAACATTGTTGATTTTATCAAATTATGATCTGAGTCAAATTTAATTCCATCAACTTCTGTGTTTAATCCTGATTTTATAGTATTCCCATCTTTATCTTGGAATGTAGTTATTTGGTCTTTATGTTCGTGCGGTTTAAGATTTCTTTGAAGATAAACATTTTCAACATTTTTTACATCTAGAAAATACTCTCGTAGCTCAATATCACTATAAGCATTTAAGCCTTCTTTTATTTTAATGTATTCATAAGATGTGAAATCTTTATGCTGAATTTCAAGTTTATATAATTCATCTGTAACGCAAGTTTTTGTAAAATTAAGCTTAGCACCATCTTTAGCAAAATAAGTTAATGGGTTAAGTTCTACAAAAGTTGTACCTATTTTTTTAAATAATTTATAGTTAATATCACTTTTTGTACCAAGCTCATATATATCTAAAGTTGAAACATTCTCAATAAAATCATTTTTGTCTTTATCAAATACAAGATGGTGAACCTCTGCTTTAATATCTGGAATATAACTATTATCTATTCCGACTTCTTTTACAAGAGATTCTTTAATATCATCTTCAGATAAATTTTCATATTTTAAAAATTTACCTTTAACATCTTTTGCTCTTAGGCTATCATCGAAGATGAATCTATCTTTTTCACTTTGAGTAATATCATACTCATAAACAAGAGATTCTTTTTCATTATTTTCATATACTACTTCATACTGAATTTGAAATTTTCCAGGTCTGTTAAATACAAAATATGTTTTATCGCTGTTAAAAGAGATGATTCCATCAATTAAAAACTTCTCAATAATTTTTCTCTCTTTTACACCTTTACCATTAATGCTACTTGGAGTAACAATAAACTTACCATCTATTTTTTTCTCTCTTTTAATAACATCAACATTTTCAGTATAATATTTTATTTCTTTATCTTTATCCATGATAAATTTATAAGTTGATACCATATTTTTTCTTTGTCCATCAATTTCAAAATATGCAACTTTACCAAGTGATGGGTATTGTTCTTTTAATTTTAGAACTACCTCTTCATTTTCAAAATATTTATCATCAGCATTTTTAGGAGATACATCAAAATATGTTTTATCATAATTTAAAGTATATAAATTTACATCTCTTTTATCTCCTGATTTTAAAGTTGTATTTTTACTTAATTTAAACTTAAATTCCTTTTTACTATCTAATTGCTTTTTTTCATCATTTAGTAAAATACTGTCAATTGTTTTTTTCTCTTTTCTAAGCTCATCAAAATTAGGTTTTACAACTAACTCGGTTCCATTTAATACCTTATCGCCAGTATTTAACTTTTTATCATTTTGATATAGACTTAAATACCTATCAAATTCAACTTGTGAGTAGCTTTTACATGCAACAAGTAAAAATACTGATAAAGATAAAAAAATAGTTAAAAGCAAAATTTTTATTTTTTTCATATTATCCTCCTAATCACTTATGTTTATATTTGTCGTAAGTGAGACTTTCTTGCTAATATTTGTTAGCTTATCAACGATAAACTCTAAAGTAGCAGATGCTTCTTTTGAAAAATCATCACTTTTGATATCTTTTATAACTTTTATTTCAAGATATACGACATTTTCATTTCTTATAAATTGGTGAGTGTTTTTCAAAAGTCTAAATTCAAAGTACTTAGTTTTATACACTTTCTCTTTTTCGTTTTCCTTAAGCTCTAATATGACATCTTTTTCACCTGGTATATTTAATTTTACAAAAACATCATATCTAATTGAGTTTTTAGGCGAGAGCATATAATAAAGATAAAACTTTTCATCTTTTTTAGGAGTAGATATTTTCTTATTGGTATTTTTATATAATCTAAACTCTTTATTAACTTCCTCAAAAAAATCTCTACAATTTACTAGTTCATCTTTCAAAATTTTCCTAGCAATATTATTTTTTTCTTGTTTTAATTTATATAAAGTAACATCACTAGGATTTACCTTATCTTCTAAAACTGTCGGTTTTACTCCAAAAGCAAACACTAATCCTAGCGATGCTAGCGAGAAAAATATTATTAAAATTAGTACTAATTTTTTATTCATTTTAACCACCTATTCCTTGGAAGTAGACATCTAGCCTTTTATGATATTGATATATTATATAACCAAGGCTAATCGCCCCAACACAAATTATTATGCTAGAACCAAGTATTAGTTTATCAATTCCTATCAAAATAATTATAGCAGATACAACAAAACTAATAAGCATCCCAAGCATAATTGAGTTAGTTATATTCTTGATTTTATTTATATCTTTATGATATTGGTATTTCATATATTCGGGTTTTTTCAAATCTTCAATCGATGATATAAGTAAGTTTATTGTTGAAAATATAATAAGTATCAGCGTAATTAAAAGAGGGGATATACTAATTATGCGCGCTCTTTTAAAAGGATTTACAACAATTAAAATTATCGCATTCATCATGATAATTGAAATATTTAAAATAAAATTCACAGAAATTTTAGCAAGAATAATTTTTTTAGTATTTCCTGGATATATCTTTAAAAGCGGAGCCATTCCACCCTCTTTTGATATCATTCCGGCTGCAAGCGAGTTTGAAGTTGTCACAACTAAAAGTCCTATAAAAATATTTAAAATAAATACCATCGCAACTCCAAAAGGTGATAACTCTAAATGGAAGAATATCTTATTAAGAAAATAAGATGTAATTGGCAAAATAAACATATATACAACTGTTTGCATTAAGCTTTTAGAATCTCTAATGCTTGATAGAATTTCTTTAAGTAAAAATACATTATATATTTTTTTAATCTTTGAAAATAAATTGATTTTTCTCTCTCTTGCTATTTTATTCATTTTTTGACTATTTAATAGCTCAAAATAAATAAAGTACATAAGACCAAGCGAGATAACTGCCATTGCTCCTACATAAATTAGCGGAATTCCAATATGGTAAAGCGTTGGTTTTATTAAAAGTGTAGCAGAGCCTCCTAGGAAAGTATTTTTAAATAAAAAGTAGTATAGCCATTTATTTATAAATGTTTCATGAATAATCTTTTGACTATCATAGTTTAAATTAGCCCATCTTTTAATAAATACATCAAAGCGAATAAAACCATCATCATCAATTAAATGGTTAACACTTCTTGTAATAAAGATAAATATTCCGATAATTATTCCAACAAGTAAAAATGCAACAACAATTTTTGACTTTGATAAAAATAATTTAATATAGTGAAATAAAAACATTAAAATACTTGATAGTAAAATTATAAATGCTGGCAAAATTAAAACAAGATAAAATGCTTTAAACATATATATGTAAATTGGATCAAAGTATTCTCCTTTTACATGAATAAAAAAAGCAATTAAAAGCGGGAGCATGAAAAATGTGGTTTTTATAAGCTCTGAGATATATCTTGTGGTAATTTTAGCAAGATAGATTACATAACTTTTAATTGGAAAGGTTATCAAAATCTCAAGCCTTGGATCATCAAATAACTGATTAGAAAGTCCAAAGAGTGTTTGAATAACCGATACTATAGTATAAAATAAAATAATTAGTGGTATAAATGATATATAAGCCTTTGCACCTAATGTTTCATAAAAGTATAGTAAAAACTTATACACAAAAACAAGGGCAATAAAACCTACCACTAAAAGTATTAGTTTAGTTATTTTAGAAAATATATCACCTTTTAACCTAAAAAAGGAAAACTCGGAAAGTTCACTTTTTAAAAGTATGTTAAAAGCTTTATATTGTGAATTTTTCTTTTTTTCTTTTTTAGCTTGCATTTTTAATAATATCTATATACATTTGCTCAAGGTTGATATTTTTTGATTTTATATTCTTCATTGTATCATTTAAAACCATTTCGCCCTTTTTAATAATTACTATCTCATCACATAAGTTTTCAACTACTTCAATTATGTGAGAGGAAAAAATTACAATATTTCCTTTTTTAGCATGTTCTTTAATTTTTTGCTTTAGCTGATAAGAACTTGTAGGATCAAGTCCTGTTAAAGGCTCATCTAAAACCCATACTTTAGGATCATGAATTAAAGATGAGATAATTGAGATTTTTTGCTTCATACCATGAGAGTATGTTCTAATTTCTCTATCGATATGTTTTGCTATGTTAAAAAACTCACTTAAATCTTTTAATCTTTCATCTAAAATATTCTTTTCAACATTATATAATTTAGCAACAAATGTTATATACTCTCTTCCTGTTAACTCCTCATAAAGAGCATGGTTATCTGAAACATATCCTAGTACATATTTTGCCTCAGTTGGATTTTTATAAATATTAAAACCACATACCTTAATAACCCCTGATGTGACATTTTGAATTCCTACAAGTGATTTAATTAAGGTTGATTTTCCAGCACCATTGTGTCCAACTATTCCTACAACCTTTCCAGATGTAGCAGTATAGTTAAGATTTTTTACTGAATAAAAATCATTTTTGATATATTTTTTTGAAAAGTTTTTAATTTCTATGCTTGGAGTTGCCATTTTAATTTCCTCCCTAATTTTATCATTTATATTTTCATATAGCACTACTTTATCTATTTTTAACTTTTTAATTTTATCTTTTATAAAGTAGTAATTATTAGCAACTTTATATAAAAACGAAACAATTAAATGTGATAGTAAATTTAATAAAATAATCGTAATATAAACTAAAATTAAAAATAAATGATTGAATCTAAGTGTGAATTTTATAAGACCTGATCCGTTATAATCTAGAAAATAGTAAATAAAATCATGATTGAATCTTTTAGTGTTTTTCAAAAAGAACATTTTATTTTCTAATCTATAACTATTTAAATATAAATAATCAACACCGCTATCAAAGTTTAAAAATACTGAATTTATAAATACAATTACAGCATAATAAATACTAAACGCGATAAATGAGCTTAGTATTTCTTTTCCTTTTGGCACTTTATATATATTAAAAAATACAAATAAAAATATCGTAGTTAAAACCCAAAATGCCTTATATGAGTTATTTATAATATCATTTAAGTTATCACTACTAATTGTAGGAAAGATTATAAGCGCAAAAAGCGTAAATGATGCAAAGTATAATATATTAAAAAGTTTATTTCTTTTTTTAATAAATAAATATAAATATAAAACAGCTAAAATGCTACTTATTGTAATTGGTGCATTTTTAAATGAGAATATCATTTTAAAACTAGTATTATTTAAAAATAATGCAAGTGATACTAAAATCATGCTAAGAAGAATTATTTTTCTTTTATTTTTGCATGAAATACTAAAATAAAGTCCTATCAAAATTATCGCATATATTAAAAACGATAGTTTTAACCCCAAAATAATATTACTGCCATCTGCAAGAGAAAATAAGTAATTCCTTAAAACGAATAAAGGTAGTAAAAATATAAAAAGCAGTGTAAAGAAAAATATAGAAAGCAGGTAATCACTTAACTTATATTTTTTAATATTTTTTAAATATAAGTAAAAGTTATATATACTAAATGAAAATATACCAATTAAAATAATTATTCCGAGTGGATTAAAAAATATCTTATCAACTTTATAATTTAAGTAAGTTTTTGCTATATCCTTAAAAAATACAGCACCAAGTATACTTATTACAAAAGGATAAAACCACGATATTATATCAAGCCTATTATCTTTAAAATAAGGCTTTATTAAAAGTATAATTATTACTGCTATAACTAATGTCTTTAAATAAGCTATTCCTATATTATTTATATAATTAGGATAGTTTTGGTTAACTAATTCTAAATTTGTATAATTATGATTTTTTTCTCTTAAAAGATAAATTACAACTAGTATAGAGAAAAAAAATGAAATAATTTTTATAATATTACTTTTTTTAAATATATTAGAAAAAGTAGCTTTTAAATTTGAGCACATACTAAATTCAAATCTTTCCTCCTTTTTGTTCTTAATATTATAATAGATTTTATTTTTTTTAATATATTAAACTATAATTTCAGTACTTTTTGTGAACACAAAGCCAAATATTTAACCTGGAAAGATTAAATACATCATGTTTTATGTTTTTTTCTATTTTAATAAAATCGCCTTTTTTCAAAAAATATTCACAGCCATTATAAATAATTTTAGCCTTCCCTTTGATTAAATATACGTACTCATCAAATAAATTACATAGATTATATAACTTCTGACCATTAGAGTATATATGCTCAATTAAAAGTTCATCGTTATCTAATTTTTTAATTATCTTCTCAGGCTTTTCTTGCTTCATAATTATAAACTGTTTTAAAAAAGTTTAGCAATATCAAAACCAATTACTGCAACCATTAAAGCAAGTAAAATAAAGAACATAATTAAATTTACTCTTGATTCGATTTTCTTAGATATTTTTCTACCTGATAGTGCCTCAACTATTAAAAACATAATTCTACCACCATCAAGAGCTGGAATTGGTAAAAGATTTAAAAAACCAATATTTATACTCAAAAACGCTATTAAAAATAACAAATCAGAAAAACTTCTTTGTCTTGCTCTTTGAACAAGTGAAAATATTCCAATAGGACCTGATAAGTCAGTTATACCAATGCCACTTGTTGTATCAAATAATGATTTAATAGTATCAAAAGTTCTACGAGTTATTTTCCACATTGTCTTTACACTTGCCTCAACAGAGTAGAAAAAATCAAAGCTTCCTTTTGATTGCATTCCAAGAGATACCTGATAAATTGGAGCACCTTGCTCTTTTAATACTTTTTCAGAAATTAGTTTTATTTTTTTACTTGTAGTTCTAACTTCACCTTTATCAGTTTTATAAGTAATTGCAACTTCAACTAACTTGCCATCTTTTAAATAATCATTAACAGCCTTTATTGCATCTTTCCATGAATTAACATCTTTATCGCCAATTTTAGTTATTGTATATCCTGGTTTTATTTCTTTTTTTAATCCCTTATGAAACCTACCAACAACAACTTCAGATTTATCCTCATATCCCTCGTTAGAAATACCAAGACTTGTTATTGCTATTCTAGGATTTAATTTAACTTTTTTTACTTTACCACTTGAATCTTTAAATTCAAGATTATACTCATTTTTTATATTTTCTATATTAGATAAATAATTACTAAGCTCACCAAAGCCATTTTCATCGCTTAAATTCTTACCATCTATTTTAACTAATCTATCGCCTTTTCTAACTCCCGCTTTTTTTAAACTTTCATTTATGAAATTTTCATTATAACCAAGTTTATTAGTATTAACAGGTTTTCCATTTATTAAAAATACAAAAAATAGTAAAAATAGTGCAAGTAAAAAATTCATCATTGGACCTGCAAATAAAATTACAAAACGAGGGAATTTTTTTTGTGCCTCAAAAGAACGAGATTTAGGAGCATTTTGTTCTTTTTTATTTTTTATAAAAACATACTCCATTTTTGGACTTACATAATATCTATATAATTTATCATCATCGGTTTTAATTGTTATATATAATCTTTTGCTATCATCGTATGTATTAAAATATACAACCTCACCTTGGATGTCTGATTCTTTATATTTTGCCGGATCTAATATAACTTCTCTAACCCAGTTTTTCCTATCTAAATTAAGAGCTATCCTACTTCCTTTAACTAGATAACTTGATGCTTCATCTTCACCAGCCATAGCAGCATATCCCCCAAATGGAATTGCTCTTATAGAAAACCTTGTTTCTTTATTTGGTTTTTTCTTAGTATATAGTGCTGGTCCCATTCCAATTGAAAACTCCGAACATAAAACACCTGCTAACTTTGCAGTGAAAAAATGTCCAAATTCATGGATTGAGATAATTATTCCAAGTGATAAAATTAAAATTAGGATATCTACTATAATCAATTTATTTCTCCTTATAACTTTTTATAATCTCATTATATATATCACTACTTAATCTAATAATGTCTGATATATTATATTTATATTTTTTAAAATAATCACTGCTAATAGCAAGTTTATTTTTTATAATTTCGCTAATCTCATTATACTTTATTTTACCATTTATAAATAAATTAACCGCTGCTTGATTAGATGCTGTAAAGATAGTATTATATAATCCACCTTTTAAAATTGCCTCAAGACCAATTTTAAAAAGAGGATATCTATCATAGTCGACATCTAAAAAATTAAGAGATTTTAGTTTTATCTCATCAGATTTAAAATCATAATTAGATGGCTCAGATAGTGCAAGTATTATTGGCTCAAGCATATCGTTTTTAGAAATATTAAGAACTATTCGGTTATCTTTATATATAATGCCTGCATGAACATTAGATTCTTTATTTATTAAAACATCTATCATTTCATATTTTAAATTAAATAAATAATGTGCCTCAGCTAATTCAAAAACTTTATTTACCATTGTAGCTGAGTTTATAGTTATCTCTTTTCCCATATTCCATGTCGGATGATTTAAAACATCATTAAGTGAGACATCATAAAGTTTATCAATCGGATAATCCCTTAAAGCACCCCCACTTGCAGTAATTAAGACCTTTTTGATATTTTTACTATTTTTTGAAAGTAAAAATCTTAAAGCGTAATGTTCACTATCAATCGGAGTTATGTCTACTTTATTTTTTTTAGCCAGTTTTAAAATTAAATCTCCTGCTAAAACCAAAGATTCCTTATTAGCTAAAAATATTTTTTTATATTTATATTTAATAGCCGAGGCTAACGGTTTTATTCCATAAATAGATGATATTGAGTTAAAAAAATAATTCTTCTTATACTTTTTTAATATTAAATCGTAGTTATTATCAAAATCTAAAAATATAATATCTTTATATTTATTCTTTAAATAAGTAATATCCTCATCTTTAGATTCATTTAGATAAAGAGCATATTTTGGTTTTATTTTATCTAATAAACTTATGTTTTTATCGTTTTCCTTATCTAGCGATACACAGACTATTTCATATTTATTTTCTAATTTTAATAAAGCATTTATAGCATTTGTCCCAACTGAACCAGTTGCGCCAAATACAACTATTCTTCTCAAAATACGCCTCCAATTAAAATAATGACGCAAAACATAATCGCGCCAAATATAAGCGAGTCAAACCTATCAAGAACTCCGCCATGACCTGGGAAAATATTTGAAAAATCTTTTATGCCAGCTGATCTTTTAATGCTAGATGCATATAAATCCCCAACTTGTCCAATAATTGAGACAAAAATTGATATTGCAAATACGATTAAAAATTGCGTAAATATGGGTTTTGTATCATATTTTAAAACGTTTAAAATATTACCACCAGTTTGATTAAATCTTTGAAGGAAAACGGGATATAAAAAAATCTTATCGTAAAATATAAAAATCGGTGTTGCTAGCGAGACCGAAACTATTATGCCACCAAAAAAACCAGCTAGAGTTTTATTTGGGCTAATGCTTGGTGCAAGCTTTGCCTTTCCAAATAATTTTCCAATAAATAATGCAAACATATCAGTAAACGTAATAATTAAAATCACATAGATAAGATACTTTAAGTCAAATGCTCTTAAAAGTAAAACAGCACCAAATCCAAATCCTGGATATGTCATTGAAAGGTATAAATAATTTTTGCTATCAGTACTTTTTAAAGTAATAAGTTTTGCTATTATAATTGTAACAAGCGGAACAAATAAATAATAATATTCATAGTTTTTTAAGCTTAATCCTGGTATTTTATTTTGATTAAACATATTAGATATTGCAACAACATTTAATGCGGTAAAAAATGATGAAAATAAAAAAAGCCACATTCTATTTTTTTTATCTGATAATCTAAAAAGTTCATAAGATGCAAAAATAGCAAGAAGTGAAAAAATCACCTCTGTCGCAATAAAAGCCTCATCAAATATTAAAAGTGGTGCTAATATTAAAAAAAGTATAATTGCAGTTATAATTCTTTTTTTCATGCCTATATATTAAAATAAGCTCAAAAGAGCTTATTTTATATTTTTAATACCTCAGCTATCTTCTCTTTAGCTAGTTCATCAATTTTTACAATTGCTTTGTCAATTACTTTTTGAATATCGTCTAAAGTTTTCTTTTCTAAATCCTCAGGAAGTTCTAAAAGTCTTATATCATCGTTTGCCTTTCTTCTTTCATTTCTTACAGGAATTTTAGCATTTTCTGCTTTTTTCTCAACTTCCTTGGCGCTTTCTTTTCTTCTTTCCTCAGTTAACTTTGGAAGAATAAGTCTTACGCCATTTCCATCGTTTATAGGAGGAAGATTTAAATCCGATTCATTTATTTTTTGCTCGATTTCTTTAATTATGCTTCTATCAAAAGGTTTTATATAAAGCTGTGTTCCTTCAACAATTTGAATTGTTGCAACTTGAGAAAGTGGTGTCGGAACACCATAGTATGATACCATTATCTTATCAAGTATCGCAGGGTTTGCCCTGCCTGTTCTTACAAGCTGAAAATCCTTTTGTAAAAAGGCAATTATTCTTTTAATTTCTTCGTCTAATCTATCAAGTATTAGCTTAATTTGTTCATCCATTAAATAACTCCTTATTTTTTTACAAGTGTACCTATTTTTTTACCTTGTATAAATTTTTTAATATTATCATCATCTAGCATATCAAAAACTAATATTTGAATGCTATTTTCCTTACATAGTGATGCTGCAGTTTGATCCATAACTCGAAGATTTTTTTCAAGTATTTCTTGATATGTTATCTCAGCATACTTTTTAGCGTCAGCATACTTTTTAGGGTCTTTTGAATAAATTCCATCAGTTCCATTTTTAGCCATTAGAATAAGTGGAATATTTAACTCTGCCGCCCTTAAGGCTGATGCTGTATCAGTTGAAAAATACGCAGAACCTGTTCCACCAGCAAGTATCAAGATTCTATCTTTTTCAAAGTGTCTTTCTGCTCTTCTTCTAATATATGGTTCTGCAACTTTATAAATTTCCATTGCAGTCATAAGTCTTGTTTTTAGGCCTATTTTCTCAAGGGATTGTTGAAGCGCAAGTGAGTTCATAATTGTTGCAAGCATTCCCATATAATCAGCTTGGACTCTATCCATACCAAGCTTGCTGGCACTTGCTCCACGCCAAATATTACCTGCACCAATAACTATTGCAATATCATATCCAGCATTTTTTAACTCTCTTACTTGCAGTGCAATCTTATCGACAGTTTTAGATGAGATAATCTCATCCGTTCCATCTTTTAATGCTTCACCACTTAATTTTAGAAGAACTCTTTTTTTCATACTAATAATTATTTCATTTGTGCAGCAACTTCAGCTGCGAAATCTTCTTTTCTTTTTTCAATACCTTCTCCTACTTCAAGACGGTAAAATTTTAATACATTAACTTTTTCATTTGCAAGATATTGAGATACTTTAAGAGATGTATCTTTAATATATACTTGATTTAAAAGACATACCTCTTCGTAAAATTTTCTAATTTTACCTTCAACTATTTTCTCTGCAACATTTTGAGGTTTTCCCTCTTGCATAACTTGTTTAGTTAAAATTTCTTTTTCGTGTTTAACTACATCTTCAGGAACTTCAGTTTGATTTAAATATTGTGGTTTTCCTGCTGCAACTTGCATTCCAACATTTCTACCTGCTTCTTGATTATCAGCATCAAGAATAACAACATTTAAAATTCTTCCCTCTTGGTGAGCATATGATGCAAAAAATTCTTTTGCACCTTTTTCAATTCTTGTAACTCTTCTTAATGTGATTTTTTCACCAATTTTAGCAGTTAAAGCTGCAATTAAATCAGCAATTTTCTCTTTTTTAGAAGTAGTAAGCTCTAAAGCTTCCTCTGTATTTTGTGCCTTGCTTTTTAAAAGCGTCTCACCAATTACCTCAATTAAATTTGTGAATTCTTTATTTTTAGCTACAAAATCCGTCTCAGAATTTAGTTCAAATAAATATCCTACATTTTTATCAGATACGAAACGACAAAGTCCTTCAGCTGCGATCCTTGACGCTTTTGACTTAGCCTTTGCTAAACCTTTTTCTCTTAAAAAATCTTTTGCTTTTGCAAAATCGCCACCACATCCTTCTAAGGCTTTTTTGCAATCCATCATTCCAGCCCCTGTTTCTTCTCTTAACTCTTTTACTTGTGTTGCTGTTATTGCCATAATATCCTCCTATAACATTTTTTCTTTTATTTATATTTATAATATTATACTAAATTTACGAGTTTTTATCAAATTTAAAGATAGAAATTATCCATAATAAAAGGGGATTATTCCCCTTTAATATTAGTATAAATTTTTAAATATGTATTCAACTAATTCATCTTTTTTAAGTGATGAATATTTTTGAAGACTTAATGATTTTGCAAGTGCTTTTAACTCAGCTATTGATTTTTCATTAAGTTCATCTTTAGTAAATGATGTTGTTGAAGTTTTCTTAACTTCTTTTTTCTTTGGTTCTTGTTTTTTATTTAAAACAACTTTTTCAGGTTTTGGTTCTTCTTTTGTTTCAACCTTAACATTTTTTTTAACTTCAACTTTTTCTTTTTTAGGCTTTACCTCTTTAGTTTCAACTTTAACGTCTTTTTCTTTTATAACTTTTTTAGATGCGGCTTCTTCTTTTGCTTTTGCATCTTTATTTAAAGTAGCTTTTGGAGCTTGTTTTTCTTCTTTTTTAAATGGTTTTACATCTTCTTTAGGTTGTTCTTTTTCATCTTTTAAATATTGACGAGGTTCAATATTTCTTACTTGCTCATCATCATATTTTTCAACTACTCCGCCATTAGCCTCAATTATTGCATTTCCAATAGTAGATACAATTAACTTAACAGATTTAATAGCATCATCATTAGCAGGAATTACATAATCAATTCCCTCAGGGCTACAATTTGTATCAACAATACCGAAAACTGGTATACCTAATTTTTTAGCTTCTTTTACGGCGTTTTCTTCTTTTCTTGGATCAATTACAAATATTGCTTGTGGTAATTTTTCCATTTTCTTAATTCCTGTTAGGTTAAGCTCTAATTTAGCTTTTTGTCTTAATAAATCATTAATTTCCTTTTTAGGATATTTATTTATCTCCCCAGTTTTAACAAGTTTTTCTAAATCTTCAAGATATTTAATTCTTTTTCTAATAGTTCTAAAGTTTGTTAAAATTCCACCAAGCCATCTTGAATCAACATAAAATTGCTTAGTTTTAATTGCAGTTTCTTTAACTGCTTCTTGAGCTTGCTTTTTAGTTCCTACAAATAATACTTGTCCGCCATTTTTAGCAATTTCTAAAATTGCTGCATAAGCTTCCTCAACCTTTTCTAATGTTTTTTGTAAGTCAATAATATATATACCATTTCTCGCAGTATAAATATATGGCTTCATTCTAGGGTCCCAACGGTTTGTATAATGACCGAATTGAACACCTGCTTCAAGTAATTGTTGTAATGTAATTACTCCCATTTATATCATCCTTTCGTTTTTTTCATCTACTAAGTCTAGTAATGGCACCACATTGTGGCACTGGCCATTAAAAATAACTTAGTATGTATTTTTTACAACGTTTAAATTTTATCATAAAATCCTTTTTTTTCAAAATAAAAACTCACACCTTGGTGTGAGTCAAAAGAGTTTTATATAAATTTATCATTTTAAATTTTTAAAAATATGCAGGCAACAGGAATCGAACCTGCACGGATTGCTCCATTAGATTCTAAGTCTAACGCGTCTGCCAGTTCCGCCATGCCTGCAGTATTATAAAATATAACATTTTTGTTTTTTTTTGTCAAATTATATTTACCATTTTTAGCTATAACTAAAATAAGGTTAATAATATAACTACTTTTTATATCTAATTTGCAAATTGAGTGTAAAAAATATTTTTTTATTAATTGGGTCTTTATATAAATTAAGCATCTTATATCTAGTGGAGCTAGGCGATTCAAGTTTTGCCATGCCAATTAGATATTTTAAAACTTCTTTTTTATAATATACTAAATCAAGGATATTAATAACGCCGTCATTTTTTACTATTATAAGTCCACCATTTACTTTATTTTTTCCATCCCACTTTATACTCGGAAAAAAGCCAAAAGAAACTCCTTCTAAAAAATCACAAAGTTTTTTTATTGCAAAATCTTCATCATTAAATTGGTTAGAACTTAAAAATAGTGGCAATAGCTCTTTCTCATTTTGGCTCTATCGTATAGTCGTTGCTTGTTCTAAAAAAACTCACAACTTAATGTTACGCATATTATAGTATTTTTTCTTATCTTTGTCAATTATAATCGTTTTAAAAATTTAATGTATGTAAAAACCATTTCACACAGTGAAATTAAACTATTTAAGAATGATTTTACTACCACTTATTTTAGTCACTTCGGTAGTTAGTGATTTCGATATTTTGATATTCAAAATATCGAAAAGTATTTTATTATACTATTACAAAATTCTCTCCATGTTTATAATTGTAGGCAAGAATTATTTTCTTTACAAACCTATCATGTCTCCTAAATCCATAGGATTGTCTTTTTATCTTTTTGATTAAATTATTTATTCCTTCTATTCGACCATTTGTATATGATTTACCATTTTTATCTCTTAACACTAATGCATTTATTATTTCCTCTTTCCAATTAGTATAAGCAGTAATTATATCTTTTACTGCTTTATGATTTATACATTGTAATTGGTAGATTATTTCATCAATAAACTGTTCTGCTTCCTGCCTTGTCATTTCATTTTTAATCCCAGAATAAAACTCATTAAATACTCTTATCATTGATTTAAAGGCATCATCTAAGTCAGGATGATTTAATAATCGCTTAATTAAATTCTTATGAAATTTAGTGCTTTCTTTGTTTAATGGCTTTTGTATCGATTTCCAATTTCTTTTTAATGTTCTCTTTAACACATAATCAACTACACGATTAAAATTATCTATTCTGAGCTGCATTAAAGCAAGTGACATATATCTCGAGAAATGAAATTTATCAGCAACTATTAAAGCATTAGGAAAATACTTTTTGACCAAGTCTTTATAGGGTTTCCATAAATCCATTGATACTATCTTTACCTTTAATCTTTCCTTTAAAGGAAAACTTGCAAAATATTTTTCTAAATTAAATTTTCTTCTATCTCTCATTATGGTATGAATTTTATTATTTAATGTATCTAGCAAAAATAAATCATACTTTGGAAGTGTTCGCTGAAAACAAAATTCATCTATTGATAATACCACTGGTAAAGTTTTATTTGTATTTGATAATTTAATTTTATCGAATCTTGAAATCACGTAGTCTTTCTTAGTTCCAGTTGCTATGGCAATTTGTGAAAAGGATACATCCATTGATGCAAGCTTATTATCTACTATCTTTTCTGTAATAATACTATGTTTACAATATTTATTAACTATATTATTATGTTCTATAAAAGTATGCTTACATTTCTTACAATATAAGCTCCTTTGGTCATATAAAATATATTTGTATTTCATATCGTTTATAAACTTAATATATCTTTTAGTATATTTTTGCACTTTGTGTTTTGCTTTATATCTGCAATTTGGACAAGCGCATTCATTATTTTTGAGTCTAACATATATTACGGGATTTTCTTTATAAATATCATCTTTAATTAGTTCGACATTTTCCTCTTTTAAATTTAGCATTTTAATTGCTATTTTCTCCATTTTATCTTCTCCTATAATTTTATTATACATAAAAAAAGGCTCCGTGGAGCCATAAACTGTATATTTTAGTTTTGAGATTGTTTTCTCTTTTTTACGATAACTACTATTACTGGTGTTAGGATTGCTATTATTAGTAACGGAATACCAACTGCAAGTGCTATCTTTAATGTAGTATTTTTGCTAGAACTAGACTCTCCAGGAGAGGCTTGTTTGTCTTTTAGGTATTGCTTATTCATCTCTTGGATTTCTTCTCTTAGCTCATCTTTTAGATAAAATCCATAGCCTGCACGAATATGTGCGTATTTTGTAGAAAATTGCACAAGATTAGTTAAATCATGTTTTTCGTTTAATTCAGGATTTAGTAATTTGTGCTCTGATATTTTTAACTCAGAAAAGTGATCACCACTTAATGTATAAGGTGAAACTGAACCTAGGTAGAATTTGAAGTAGAAATAATTATTACCCCAAATTTTAAAACGACCTTCTTTGTAAAGATAATTCCCTAGGTCTAATAAAGGACTTAAAGCACCATTTAATCTTTTATCTTCTCGCTCGAATTCTTCGTGTTGAGATAACATAAACTCTTCTTTTATATCAACATCAGCATAAACCTTCTCAATTTGATTTATTTTAAGTCTTTTATTTTGTGTAAGCATTATATGATTAAATGCTTTATATAAAAGCTCAGCTTTACCTTTAATATCTTTATCAACTTTATTCAAAGTTTTTTCAATATCTTCCTTACTTACTTGATAAGTAGGTAGTTCTAATTTGCTATTTTGCTTTAATGATATGCTAGCATCCTCTGTTTCACTTAATTCGCCGTCTAAATCCATCTTAGAGCGCTTGTATTCTACTTTTACATCATCTATATCTACATCCTTAGAAAACGCTCCTGAGGCAATATTTAATACTCTATATGGTATTTTTGCTACCCTTTCTTTGTTTAAAAATTCAGTATCCTTTATATTGTATTTTTCATATTCAGGATAGTCTGTTAATTTATATTTAACATCGATATATTCAGTCGACACAAAACTATAATATTTTTTTTCATTTTCTTCAGCATTTATTTTAATAGGTGCAATTGTTAGACCTAAAAATATAAAAATAAAAGCTGCAAGTAGTAGTTTAATTTTTAGCTTCATCTTATTATCTCCTTTTTAGATAATTATACTAAATAAATTTAATACTTGCAACTTTTTATAATTTTATAAGCTTGTAAAATCTAAATTATCATAATCGTTTCTTATTGCATTATTGATTATCTCTATAATCTCATCTTCTGGGATTTTCTTATCAAGATAAGTATTTATAATTTTTACAACTTCCGATATTCTATTTTTTTTATATTTTCTAGATATAAAAAAATCACTTAATTTTTCTCTTAAATCTTTTGAGTAAGCATTCTTTTCAAATAATTTCATTAGCTTTTTCTTCCTTTCTTTCTTACTTGGAAATACTATTTTTAATACTATCAGTAAAAATACAAGTCCTAAAATACCACTTCCAGCAACGATAAAATACATTTTATAATCGGTCAAAAATGACTTGGCTTCATCTTTTATCGAAGGATCCTCTTTCTTACCTGGATTAGTAATATTTCCGTCTTTGCTTATAAAGTAGTTGTCATCAACATTTTCAAGCATAAACTGATTTACAAATACTCTCTCACCATTTTTTATGCCCTCAATAAATATTCTCTCTTTTAATGCTGTATTTGGCTCTTTTAAAAATCTATCTAGTACCTCATCTTGGGTATTACCTGGAAGTTCTTTACCCTTAATATCTACTTTACTTAATCTTATGTTATCGATTTTGCCTTGGTAAAAGCTTGCAAGATTGTTAAGTAGTTCCTCTTTTGTCATTTTTTCATTATTGGATTTATGAAAAATATAATTACCAGTTCCTGCACTAGAGATAAAAAACTTTTTATCAAAGGCACGATTTACTGCATAGGTGATTGTATGAGTTGCTTGATTTTCAAGTGCTACATCATCATCTTTTGCAAGGTATATCTGTTTATAAACTAAATCAACACTCTTATAGTAATTATTTTTGTTTACTGCCTCTATATTTACCGCCTTATCAAATAAGCTAGCATATAAAAATCTATCTCTTATTTTATCCACATTTAGTTTATATTTAAGGGGATGTATTACTTGGTTAACAAGTGTTGGATTTGAGGAATTAAAGTATTTAGCATCATCGGTATCATTTTTAAATTTTGTCTCAAGTTTACTGTCTCTATAAACTGGGATTAAATATGTGTAGCTTTTTAAAAGATTAGTAGTAGATACTATATCTAGCTCAAGATAGCCATTTTTTACATTATCGCCTTTTTCTAGCATTGGATTTTTTATCACATCTATCATATATTTATCTCCATCTAGTGATTGTATCTTATAGTGTCTTATCACATCTTCGTTAGATACTGTATTAGTCTTAATTAAATACCAGGATTTATTTCCTATGAGCTCGGCCGGAAACTTTACTATTCTAAATTTAATCGGATTAGAATTAAGTTTAAAATTGGGATTATCTAATCTATATAAATTTAGTGTATCACCATTTACCACTGCTTTATAACTTATATTTATCTCTTCGTTATGTTTTCTCTCGGTTACTTTTATATTCTCCAAAAATGAATAATTATCCAAATTAGTTGTGTAGAAGGTATATATACCATTATCAATAAAATAATTCCGGAATTCAATATTTACTACTGGTTTTGAAAATACAATATTTAAATAAAGGTCAATATCAGGCTCCCATGTGGATTTATCATATGGGATATAATTTTTATGTAGGAAGTCTTTATTTACAGTTAGCTTCATCTTATATGTCTTTGAATAACTTCCGGGATTATCAAAAAATTCCTGATATTCCTTTTTTAACTTTTCTATCTCGGTATCGTCTAAGCTAAATAAATCATCGGTACTTTTTAACTCGAAGTCCTCATCTAATATATCAGTTAGTTTATTTCCTTCTATTTGATTCGATAGATGATCATGTAGCATCTTTTTAAAATCTGATATATTTCTATCTTTTATCACTACATCGTCAATTTTAGTTATTGTGTGTTTTCCTGGTTTAGAAGAGTAGAGGTGATTGCTGATACTTTCATTATTGAATAGGTCGAAACCAAAAATATGGGTGTTGCATATAGAAAAATTAAGACCATCAGATTTAACAATATTTTTAAAGGCGAATTCCTTAAATGCACCATCCTCTAAAATGACATTATTATATAAATTTTTAAAATCAGCGTATATATCATATTGTGGATTACCGTTAACCATTCTTTTATTTAATAACTTCGCTGCCATTTCAGTATCAAGCATATATGTATTTTCCTTCCTTTTGCCTCCTGAACTTACAGCACCAAAAAATTCTACTTTTTCTAATATGCTAATTTTATCTTTCCAAGTATCAGGAAGACCATTAAAATGTGATATTGTCACATATGTATTTTCATTATTAGCTTTTTCTAAAAACTGTCTTGGAATTCTAAATATAGTATATAAATTCTTTTCTACGGCGTTCCAATTTTCATCAGCATCATTTCGCAATAATCTTTCTAAGTACCAGTTTTTTTTAGGTAATTGAATTTTATATTCTGTTGTATAAAATTTATACAATTTTGGCATATTAAATAAATTCTCTTTATCAAATAATTCATGTAAGAATTCCTTTTTAATCTCTTTTCCATCGATATAATAGTTGAGTGTATATTCAAGATTTTCAAAATCTATTCCAAGTTTTCTAGTATCTATTTTTGCGTATATGTCTCCTAAAATTTTTTCTGGCATATCTTCATCTTCCTGTGTGTGTTCATCAAAGTATTTAAAAGTTGGAGAAACATATTTAAAATTTGATAATTTTAACTGTCCATTAGGAAGTATTTCTGATTTAGCTGAAATACTGAAATTTAAAAAATCAAAACCACCAAATTCATCTAAATTTCTAGATGAAACTGCATGCAAATCTCTATATTCACATACCTCATAAACTGAATCACCATCGTTCAAACCATACTCATAAGGGAATACATCATAACCCATGTATAATTTACCTGGTTCATCAAATTTTAAAGGTTTATTAGAAAAATAGTGATGTTGTAAAACATCATCATAACGAATTATTTTATCAGCAGCATTAATATCATATTTTCCAACATATTTATAATCTACTTTATAATATAAATTTTTGTTATTTGTATATGCTTTTTCGAGCATATAAAATTTATATTTTTTTGGCTTATAAAAGTCATAACCTTTCTGTTCGTTTGATTTAATTATTGTATCCTTAGAAAGTTTTTCCTGAGCATATACTTTATATATGCCCAGGAAAGAAAAAACTATACCAAAAATTAAACCTAGTAATATTAACTTTTTAAATAAGTTTTTTACTCTCATAAAAAACCTCCTTATCTTCTTCTAAAAATAATCTTAAAAATTATAGGGATTGCAACTAATGCTGCACCACTACCTAAAACTAAAAAGATTATTCTTCTGATTTTTCTTTTTTTCTCTCTTGCTTTTATTTGCTCTTCTATCTTATTTATCTCATTAGTGTTTTCCTCGACTATCTTATTAGTTTCATCTAGGACCTTTTTATTTGAGTCATAATTAGGGTCTAGATTCCATTTTTCTGGGTCTTTTGTGTAATCGATTACTCCATCTGTATCAACATGATCAGATTTTACTCTGTTATATTTTCCGAATAGTTGATACTCCATCTCTATTACTTTAAGGTTGCTGTATCGATATCCTGTGTAGTCGTAGTTTGCAAGAGTATTTAAGTAAATTTTGAAATAGTGGTTATTATAGCCAAAGACTTTGAAGATACCTTCATTATCTGTATAATTTCCTAAATCATATTTAGGGTCTAAAGCACCATTTAATTTCTTAACTTCTCGTTCGAATTCTTTATGCTGTGCTAACATAAAATCTTGTTTTTTTGCTATATCAACAACCTTTTTCTCAATCTGAGCAATTTCTCTAGAAAGTTTTCCTTGCTTAATAGCCATATTATGAATTTTACTTGCTAGGATACTTCTTTCTCCTTGCTTAACTAATGCAAGTCCTGCTTTTGACATTTCATATCCTAATTTGGATTGTTTTAACTTATCTCTTATATCGCCCCATCTAAAGGTGAAAATAGACCATATAGCTTCACTTCTTTTATCTACATATATTTTTTGTCCATTCTTATATTGTTTGGTTCCCTCATCTACAAGTGGTGCATATGATAAAGATACAAACTCCTCAGTATACTCAGGAGGATTAGTTGTTACACTTTCTTTTGCTGACCTATAATATGGTGTATCATTTTCTGATACATCTTTAATATTAGGATTTAAATATTCGCTATCAGGATTATTTGGGTCTTTCCTTGCTGCAATTTTTTCTAAATCATACTTAAAAGCGATAGACATCAAATTACTTATTGGGTATGGTGTTGCTAAATTTAAATAGTAATCTTTAATCGATGTTTCAACGGGTTTATACCAAAAATCATAATTTTCTTGTAAAGATTTTCTCTCCCAATCAAGATATGTTGATTTATCTGAGTTATTAAAAGCTTTTAGTTTTTTAGCCTTTGCTGGCTCGTTTTTATCTAAATCATATACATCTGCTCTTATATAGTTTTTCTCTACCTTTTCCTCTGATACATAGCCCCAATATTTAATCTTATCTTGAGTTATATTGTATCCAGTCCTTAGGTTCCAGAATGTCCAACTTGTAAACGATGATATCTCACCACTTGCAAAGTCATTTTTTAACTCTCTTGCTTTTACATCTTTTTCTATTGTATAAGCAATTCTTGGATATGTCTTTGCACCTTTATCGATGTATTCTTTTTTATCTACATCTGTTATTTCTATCTCATTTAATGTATTGGTATAGTAGAATCCGTATATTCTATCAGGATAAACTGAATTATTTTGTCCATCTTTTCCTACATACGGTATTTCTTGGTCTTTTATTAGTTTTGTCTCACCTTCATATGTAATATAGATGTTATATAAATTCTTACCAACTACCTTTTTCATTTCAACCTTTCCTAGGTCTTTTTCTTTTACATTTCCTTTTGTATCGTTTAGATATCCTGCAAAGGTTGCTTTAGTTTCAAAATTTATAAGCTCATCAATTTTTTCAACTGGCTTTGCATATACTAGTTTATTTTTAAAGATAAACAAAAATATGCTTATCATAGCAAAAAGTAAAACTACAAATATATAAGTTTGTCTTCTTATAATTTTTCCTATCATCTAATCTCTCCTTTCTTTTTTAAGTTATCACAATACTTTTTATGTAGTCTTGTAAGTCATTTACAATCTCAAAATTAGAATATTTAATACCATCTAATTTATCTGATGGTATTAAAGTATCATCTTTTTTAATTTCCTTTAAAAGTGAATATACTAGTGAAAAAAACTCGTTTTGTAAAACCTCTTTTATAAATAGTTTTTTAAAGCTGCTAAATTCTATATTTTTTAAAAGATATTTTTTACATTCAGGATTTATATCATTATCAAATATTGTGATTGTCCATGAGGCACAATATGATAAAAAATCACTTAATTTATAATTTCTTATTCCGTATTTTAAGCTCATAATCCTAAAATACTTTTTAGCCTCTTTTATATCGCTTGTAAAATATCTTTTAAACTCTTTATATACTTCAGGATTTTTATTTTTTAATTTTGGTATATCACTTAACTTTATTTTTTTCATTTATAAATAAGTTACCTTTTCTGCGATTACCTGGTAAATATCTACTTCATTATTTTCTATTTGGTATTTAACAGGTTTAATTCTTCCTTTAATTGCAACAAGTGTTCCTTTTTCTGCATATGTAGAAAAACTTGTAGCCAGTCCTTCCCTAGTGCTAAATCTGATAAAGTCTGTATCGTATTTACCATCTTGAT
>CAUUCL010000007.1:0-48526 GCA_963543845.1 uncultured Acholeplasmataceae bacterium | reverse complement strand
TAGAAAATTTAAAGGATTTTAGTAATAATTAAAAATTCAATCTAAAATGATAAAAAATCTAATTGTGGTATAATATGTTAATGTCTGGAGGATAATATGAAAGATAAAATAATTCAAACTCAATTAGCTATTAAACTGATTAAGGATAGTTTTGAAAAAATTCTTTCTAAAAAGCTAAAACTTATAAGAGTATCTGCTCCGATAATTGTTAAAAAAGACTCACAATTAAATGACTATCTAGGTCTTGATAAAAAACCTATCACTTTTTTTAGCAATTTTTTAAACGAAGATATTGAAATAGTTCAATCTCTTGCAAAGTGGAAAAGATTAGCACTTTACAGATATAACTTTACCCCTGGCGAGGGATTATACACAGATATGAATGCAATAAGACCTAATGAAGAACTTGATGAGACTCATTCGTTTTATGTTGATCAGTGGGATTGGGAAAAAGTAATTAGAAAAAATGAAATATCACAAAGTACACTTCATGATTATGTGAAAAATATTTATGTAGCAATTTTAAAAACATATAAAAAGCTTATAAAAAAATTTAAAAGTTATAAAATTAAAAAATTGCCAAAAGATGTATTTTTTATAACAAGTAAAGATTTAGAGAAGAAATATCCTAATCTTACACCAAGCAAGCGAGAAGATGAAATTGCAAAAGAGAAAAAAGTTGTATTTATAGAAAAAATCGGATATAACTTAAATAATGGATTTCCTCATTCAAATAGAGCGTTTGATTATGATGATTGGAATTTAAATGGTGATTTAATTATCTATCATGAAAAATTAAAAAAAGCCTTTGAGCTTACTTCAATGGGAATAAGAGTAACAAAGGATAGCCTAATTAGGCAAAAAGAGATAAAAAATAGTGATATTAAACTCGAAGGTAAATATTATGAACTTGTTCTAAGTGATAAAATATTTACAATCGGTGGTGGAATTGGTCAGTCAAGACTTTGCCAATTTTTATTAAATAAAAAACATATTGGAGAAGTACAAGCTTCAATTTGGAAAAATGATGATATAAATTTATTATGAGGTGATAATATGATTAAATTAGTATTAGTAAGACATGGCGAAAGCCAATGGAATTTAGAAAATAAATTCACAGGTTGGACAGATGTAGATTTATCAAAAAACGGAGTTGAAGAGGCGATTAGTGCTGGTAAGCTATTAAAAGAAAAAGGCTATCATTTTGATATTGCTTACACATCTGTTTTAAAAAGAGCCAATAGAACTCTTTCTTTAATTTTAACTGAGCTTGGGCAAAAAGATTTAAAAACTTATTTTGATTATAGATTGAACGAGCGTCATTATGGTGCTTTGCAAGGTTTAAATAAAAAAGAAACTGCCCTTAAATATGGTGATGATCAAGTTCATATTTGGAGAAGATCAGCAGATGTTAAACCACCAGCACTTGAGGAAAGCGACCCAAGATTTCCAGGAAATGATCCAAAATATAAAGATTTACCAAAAGAAAAACAACCAAGAACAGAAGATTTATTAGATACTGTTAGTAGAGTTGTTGAATATTGGGATTTAGAAATATCTAAAAATTTAAAAGATGGAATGCAGGTTATTATTGCTGCCCACGGAAATTCATTAAGAGCATTAGTTAAATATCTTGATAATATTTCAACTGAAAATATTATGAAAGTTGAAATTCCAACAGGTAAGCCTCTTATTTATGAGCTTACAGAGGATTTAAAAGTTATTAAGAGCTATTATTTATAATTGTGAATATAAAAAACAATTTTAAAAAAATTGCATTTTTTCTTTTAATAATAACTGGTTTTCTAGTTTTTTTAGGTTGCAAAAAAGTTGAGTATGTAACAATTACACAAGATGGTTCTTTCAATATATTTGAAAATGAAAATAAGCAAATTCAAAATAACAAAAAAGTTAGAAAAGGCTCTAAAATAATTTTTAAAATTAAACCTGAAATAAAAGAAAATGCTAAAAAAGATGGCGATATTTTATTATATGTTAAGAAAAATGATGATATTTTAAACCCTGATTTATTTCAGTATGAATTTATAGCAAACGAAAATACTACTATATCGCTTTACAAGGGCGAGTTAAAAGAGTATAAAAAAATAACTATAAATGATTATAAGAGTAATAACAAAAGTATTATTTTAAAAGAAGTACTAAAAGATGGCACTTTAAAAGATATTCAAACATTTTATACAGATGAAAAAAAGAATACTTATTTTGCTAATTTAAAAGTTGGAACTAATTTAAAAATTACAACATCAGATCAATCAATTATCAAAGCCTATCATTTAAACGATACATTGTTTCATAATACTTTAGATTATTTTAATCACACATTAAACGATAATGCGGTATTTAAATTTACTGAGTCATCCTTTGAAAAAACTAAATTTAATCTAACATTAGATTATCCAAGCGATCTTTTAGAGGTATCAGGATTAAAAGATAGTTATAAAAAAGGCGATAAAATAACTTTTAGAGCTAAAAATAATCTTGCAATAATTGAGAAGTTTTTAAAAAATGGTGAAAAGATTCAAAACGATAATAAAGAATTAGAAATTGTCGTAAGAGAAGATTTAAATATAAAAATTACTAAAGACGATATTAAAATATATGATTTTAATCATCTAAAAGATGATTTTCACATCATAAGTCATGATGAGCAAAATAAAAAAATAAAATTTATTTATAAAAATTTTTATAAAAAAATAGATAAGCTTCAAATCCAAAAAAGCATAATTACTCCAAATGATAGTGAAATTTTTGAGTATGAGTACGAGGACTATCCGTTTTTATATAAAATAAAACCTGAAGATATTAAAAATAGAACTATAAACTTTATTAAAAAAGAAGCTAAAACAAGCGATTTAATAAACTTTATTACATATGAGCTTATCTCATATCATGATAATGAAAAAATATATGAAGTTTTAGAAAATAGCCTAACTTTTTCAAATGCCGGAAAAATTAGATTTAAAAAAGTTCAAAAGAATAATCTAGACGTGACTGATATTGAATATACTATCAAATACGATGTTAAAAAATATGATTATCAAAGTGAAAACTTTCTAGAAAAAAGTAACCCAATAAGATATTATAAAAATACTGATTTACCAATTCCTACATTTAAATTTATAGCTAATAACTCAAACGATGAAAAAGTTATGCAAGTTTTGGATGCTAGCAGTAATTTAAAAGAGGGATTTGAACTTGATATTATAAAAAAATCAACTAATGAGCAATTAAAATATGGCACAGATTATGAGTTTGATTTTAAATTAAATTCTATAAAACTTTTAAAAAAAGATATTGTAGATACTGAATATAATTTTTTAATTAAATATGATGGATTAGAAATTTATAAAGAGACTTTAATATTTAGAAAAAATGGAATAAATATTAAATCAGTAGCTGATTTAATTAATTTTTTAGATAGTAATACTGAGTCAAGTGGATACCTTTTTTCTAATTTAACAGTTGATGAAAAAATTGAGAAAACTCTTACAGTAAATAAAGCAATCTCGGGTAATTTTTATAAGTTGGAATTTAAAAAAGAAGGTAATCTTACGTTAAAATCAAATGCTGAAAAATTTTTTGAGTTTGCTAATTTTGATGTGGTAAATAATAATAACTCTTTTAGTGCATTAAATTTTGATGGCGTAAATGCTAGATTAGAAAATAATATCTATAGTGGAGTATTAAATTTTTTAAATATTAAAGGCGGAAAGAGTAATCTTGATATGCAAAAATTTATCTCAAAAGAAATGACTTCAAAAAGTCCTATTGAGGTAACATTTAAAAATAACAATGATAGTTTTCTTGCTGAGAATTTAGATTTTTCTAACTATCTTATAAATACAAGTTATATAAAACTTAATTTAGAAAATAATAATTTAAATAAATATATTTTTAACATTATTAGTTTAAAAAAATCAAACCCAGAGTTTGCAAAGGAGTTTTCTTTAAATATAACTAATAATTTAAATTCTAATTTAAAAAGTAAGTTTATTAAAGATGGAAAACTTGTAAATATTTTAAATATATTTGGAGATATTTTTTATGATAATTTTAAATTTAAACTATTTGAAAAAGATATCTTTAAAAATGATGTTTCAAAAAACATCTTTATAACAGATGAATATTTAAATTTCTTTGAAAATAATTTAATTATAAATCCTTATGCTGAATTTGATTATATGAAAAAAATCCAAAATAATACATTTAGCAATTTTAAAGATTACTATTTAAACTACCTACAAAATTTAGTATTTTCTAATGATTTAATACTTGAAAATGTTGATTTTTCGTCTGATTTAAGACAATATTTTATAAATTTAGTTTAAATTAAAAAGGCAATAAAAAACTTAATTTTATTGCCTTTTTTTACATTTTGTATATTTTTAAAATAATTTATTGCCTTTGTGTTAAAATAAATATAAGAATAAAAACAAAAATGAGGTAAAAAATAAGTGAAAATAGCAATCATAGGAGCAACTGCATCGGGGTTAAATGTAGCTACAAAACTTCGTAGATTAGATGAGAATATAGAAATTAAAATCTTTGAAAAAGATAGTTTTTTTGCAAGCTCAAAATGCTGCATTCCGTACTATCTATCAGGTAATACTGACTTTGAGGGTCTAACCGGCTTTACTACTAGTGAACTTAATCAATTATACAATATAGATGTTTTGCTAGATTGTGAAGTTAATAAAATATTTGAAAAAGAAAATAAAATTGGATACTTAAATAAAAACACAGGTGAGATGGGTTTTTATGAGTATGATAAATTAGTTTTAGCGACAGGAACAAAACCTAATATTTTAAAATGCGAAAATATTGATAAGGTAAAAAATCTTTACCAAATATCAAATATTACAGACGCTAAAAAAATATTAGAACAACTTCAAATTAAAAGAAAAATACTTGTTATAGGTGGCGGAATAATCGGACTTGAGGTAGTTGATGCTTTAGTTGAAAAAGAGCATCGTGTTAGTATTGTTGATCAAGATAAAAGTATTCCTAAGACACTTGATTTTGACATGGCTTACTATGTTGAGGAAATTTTAGAAAGTGCAGGAGTATTAGTTTATCTTAATAGAAAAATAGCGAAATTTTCAAATGATGGGAAAAAGGTTTTCTTAGATAATGGAAATGAGATATCATTTGACCTTGCAATTTATGCAATTGGAGCAAAACCTGATGTATCACTTTTAAAAGGAACTAAAATTAAAATTGGCAAAACTGGTGGGATAGTTGTAAATTCGAAATTTCAAACAACATCTAAAAACATTTATGCAATTGGTGATGTTTGTGAGGATTTTAACTTTATCACAAAGAAAAAAGCACTTAATTCAAATGCTCTTGTTGCAAGTAAAAATGCTAGAAAACTCGCTAGAATAATTTTAGGATATCCTGATAAAAATGATGGTTTTTTAAAAACCGGAATTATGAAGCTAAGAAACTTTGAGGTTGCTTGGTGTGGTTTAAATGAGGATTATCTTTTAAAAAATAAAATAAAATATGAAACTATTAGACTTCATCTTCCAAGTATTACAAGTTGTTATAAAAATATAAATGATTTAAAAATAAAGATTTTATTTTCTAAGAAAAATAAAAAAATATTTGGGGCACAAGTAGTTGGTGAAAGTGGTGCGGATAAATTTATTGATATTATCTCATCGGTTGTAAAACTTGACAATAATATCTTAAGGCTAAAGGATTTAGAAATATCTTATGCTCCACCATATAACACTGTTAAGCCTGCAATAATTAAAGTCGGATATATTGCAGAAGGAATTATAGAAGGTCTTTCAAAGAGAGAATTTATTAGTTATAAAAGCGGTGCTGATGATATTAAAAATGTTTTAGATATAAGAGATGAAATTGAGCTTCGTGGGTTTGAAATTGCGGGGGCTTTAAATATTCCTCTTCCAAGTTTAAGAGATAATTTAGATAAGTTAAAAAACAATGAAAGTTTTAACATTTTATGTAAAAGCGGTAAAAGAGCTTATATAGCTGAGCAAATTTTAAGGTCTAATAATATAAAATCTAAAATAATTGATGGCGGCGAGATTAGTCTTAAAGCCTTAAAAAATAAAAAATGTAAAGGAGAATAAAAATTATGATATTCGGAAGTTCAGATAATTTTAGCAAACAAAAACCAATCATTAAGGTAATTGGTGTTGGTGGCGGTGGTGGTAATGCCGTTGATAGAATGGTTGAAAATGGCGTCCGTGGTGTAATTTTTATGGCTGCAAACACAGATGCGCAAGATTTACAAACCTCGCTTGCTGAAATAAGAATCCAACTTGGTAAAAAATTAACTCGTGGTCTTGGAGCAGGACAAAAGCCTGAAGTTGGAAGAGAGGCCGCTTTAGAATCAGAAGAAGAATTAAAAATGGCAATTAAAGGATCTGATATGGTCTTTATAACTTGCGGTATGGGTGGTGGAACTGGAACTGGTGCAGCTCCTGTTATTGCAAGAATTGCAAAAGAGTTAGGCTGCCTTACTGTTGCAGTTGTTACAAAACCTTTTCAGCTTGAAGGTGATTGGAGAATGCGAAATGCGTTAGAAGGTATTGATGAGATTAGAAAATATGTTGATACTTTAATCGTAATTCCTAATGATCGCTTGATTGATATATCAGATAGAACGACAACTTTGCTTGCAGCATTTAGAGAGGCAGATAATGTGCTAAGACAAGGTGTTCAAGGTATTGCTGAGATAATTGCACTTCCTGGAATTGTAAATGTTGACTTTGCTGATGTTAGAACTGCAATGGAAAATAAAGGTACTGCTTTAATGGGTATTGGTATTGCAAGTGGAGAAAATAGAGCAATCCAAGCAACAAGAAATGCCATTTCATCAAGACTTCTTGAAGTATCACTTGAAGGCGCCGAGGATGCGATTGTTAATATATCGGCGAATGAAGAACTTGGTTTATTTGAATATCAAAATGTATTATCAGAAATTAGAAATAGTACATCTAAAAACATCAATATAATCGCAGGAACAACTATAAACACTGATTTAAATGATGAGATAATAGTTACAATTATTGCGACAGGTGTTGAGCTTAAAACAAGAAAAAATGAAGCTGATATGCTTGCAGATGATGTTATAAGAAGAATGAATCAAAGAGTGAATATGCAACCTGAAAATACTATTTTAGAACAACAAGAAGAAAGAAAGGATAATGTAAGAAGTAAAACCCTACCTTCTTGGCTTAGAAAAAAATAATGCTTAAAGCTGGTATTGTAGGACTTCCAAATGTTGGAAAATCATCACTTTTTAATGCCTTAACTAATTCTAATGCTCTTAGTGCAAATTATCCATTTGCTACAATTGAGCCTAATGTTGGAGTTGTTTATCTTAATGATGAAAGATTAAATCATCTTGCAAAAATTTACAATCCTAAATCAGTTGTTCCAACAAGCTTTGAATTTATTGATATCGCAGGACTTGTAAAAGGTGCATCAAAGGGTGAAGGACTTGGGAATAAGTTTTTAGCTCAAATAAGAGAAGTTGATGCTATTTGCGAGGTCTTAAGAGTTTTTAAAGATGATAATATCACGCATTTAGATGGTAGGGTAGATCCTATATCTGATATGCAGACAATTAAACTTGAACTTGGATTTAGTGATCTTGAGATAATTGAAAAAAGATTGCCAAAGCTTGAAAAACAGGCAAAAGCAGGAGATAAGGATGCTAAAAAAGAGGCTGAACTTTTAGGTGTTATCAAGGATGCAATTTTAAATGAGACTAATATTAAATTAGAAGATTTTAATAAAGAAGATAGAAAAATTATTAAAGGATATAATTTTTTAGTTTTAAAGCCAATAATATATTTGCTTAATTTATCTGAGATGCAAATGGAAAATTATGAAAAAGATGAAACAGTTCAAAAACTTATTAAAATTATCAAAGATGAAAAAAATGAGTATGTTGCTGTTTGTGTTAAATTAGAACAAGATTTTTTAAATTTAGAAGATGATGAAAAAGAGGAATTTAAAAAATTATATAATATTAAAGATTCAGCACTAAATATCCTTATTAAAAAAACATATGACTTACTAGGGCTTGAGACATTTTTTACCTCAGGAAAAGATGAATGCAGGGCATGGACTTATAAAAAAGGAACCCTTGCGCCTGATTGTGCAGGAATAATTCATACTGATTTTAAAAAAGGATTTATTATGGCTGAGGTTTTATCTTATTTAGATTTAGTGAAATTTTCTACATATGAAAATGCTAAATTAAACGGAAAAGTAAGACTTGAGGGAAAAAACTATCAAGTTTGTGATGGAGATATAATAGTATTTAGATTTAATGTTTAGGAGAGATAAAATGGGATTATTTTCAAAAAATAAAAAAGTTGTAACATACGAGCCACCTAAAAGAACTAAGGTTGCTTTTATCCAACTTAGAAACTCATCTGATGAGGAACTAACAAAACTTGCAAGAGAGATTATTATGGGAATACCTTTAATTATCAATTTTACAAAACTTGAAATAGATGATGCAAATAAAGCAATAGCTTTTTTATCAGGAGTTGTTTTTGCAATTGATGGTGTAATTTTACAATTTGATGATCAAAAAGGAATTATGTTTGCTGATTCAAAAGTATACGATGATGGTTCGGTTAAGGATTTAATTTTAGAAATTCAAGGAGAAAACGAAATTGCCTAAAGATTATAAAGATACCCTACTTTTACCTAAAACAGATTTTAAAATGCGTGGAAATTTAGGTGAGACTGAAAAAGTTAGACAAAAAAAGTGGGACGAGATAAAACTATATAATATGCGTCTTTTAAAAAATAAAGGCCTTAAACCATTTTATCTTCATGATGGTCCGCCATATGCTAATGGTAATATTCATGCAGGGCATGCGCTTAATAAAATTTTAAAAGATTTTATAATTCGATATAAAAACATGAATGGTTTTTATGCACCATATCGCCCAGGATGGGACACTCATGGTCTTCCAATTGAGACAGAGTTAAAAAAGAAAAAAATAACTCCTCAAACAATGGAAAAAGATGCTTTTTTAGCTGAGTGCAAAAAATATGCTTTAGAGCAAGTTGAAAGGCAAAAAGAACAATTTATGCGTTTAGGAGTACTTGGTGAGTTTGAAAAACCATATCTTACATTAGATCCTATTTATGAAGGAAAAGAAATTGAGCTTTTTGCAAAACTTGTTGAGATGAAGCTTATCTATCGTGGATTAAAACCTGTTTACTGGTCATATTCAAACCAAACAGCACTTGCTGAGGCTGAGATAGTTTATGAAAATGTTGATACTGATTCTATTTTTGTTAAGTTTTTAATAAAGAATAATAAAAATATTAAGGAGTTAGAAAATGCTTACCTTGTAATTTGGACAACAACTCCATGGACACTTCCTGCAAACCTTGCAGTTTGTGCTAATAAAGATATTATTTATTCTTTATATGATACAAACTTTGGTAAACTTTTGGTTTCTAAAAATTTAAAAGATAAACTTTTTAATATTTTTAAAATTGAAAAAAGTACTCACATAAAAGATTTTAAAGGTAGCGAGATAGAAAAAGTTAGCTATGTTCATCCGTTATACTCTGATAAAATATGTCCTGTTATTTTAGGAGATCATGTATCAGATAGTGATGGTACAGGATTAGTTCACACAGCTCCAGGTCATGGTGCTGATGATTATAATGTTGGTGTTAAAAACAATATTGAAATATTTTCACCAATTGATGCTAATGGCTATCTTACAGATGATGCAAGAGAGTTTAAGGGATTATTTTATGAAGATGCTAATAAAAAAATAATTGAGTATTTAAAGAATAAAAATACTCTTCTTAATATAACCAAAATAAACCATGCTTATCCACATGATTGGAGAAGTCATAAACCAATTATCTTTAGAGCAACCCCACAATGGTTTTGCAATATTAGCGGTGTTTTAGATAAAATAAAAAAATCTATTGACGATGTTAACTTTACTCCTGAATGGGGTAAAAATAGATTAAAATCAATGATGGAAAATAGAACTGATTGGTGTATAAGCAGACAACGTAGTTGGGGTGTACCAATTCCTATTTTATATGATAAGTTAGATAATCCAATTCTTGATAAAGATGTTATTTTAGAAATAGCTGAAAAAATTTCTAAAAACGGTTCTTCTTATTGGTATAGTGCTAAAATATCAGATTTAATTTCAGCTAAGAGTTTTAAAAAATATAATCCTGTAAGAAAAGAAACTGATACATTAGATGTTTGGTTTGACTCTGGAACAAGTTTTTTATCTCTTGAAAATAAGGAAATTGATTTATATCTTGAAGGAAGCGATCAATATCGTGGATGGTTTAACTCATCTTTAATAAATGGTGTTTGCTTTTTAAATAAAGCTCCTTTTAAAGAGGTTGTAAGCCATGGTTTTATCTTAGATCAAAAAGGTCAAAAAATGTCAAAATCACTTGGAAATGTAGTAGATCCAATTCAAGTATCAAACCAAATTGGTGCTGATGTTTTAAGAGTTTGGGTATCACTTACCGATTATAAAAGTGATGTTCCGCTTTCAATGGATTTATTAAATCAAGCAAGTGATTCGTATCGTAAAATTAGAAACACTTTTAAATATTTACTTGGAAATTTATCAGATTTTAACTATGAAAGTGATTATATCTCATTTTCTATGAGAAATGATTTAGATAAAGTTATGACAGTTAAATTAAATGAGCTTGTAAAAGATGTTCTTAAATACTACGAAAGTTATGATTTTGAAAAAATATACCGCAAAGTAATGCCTTATATTGCAAATGATTTAAGCTCTTTTTATCTTGATATGGCAAAAGATTCAATTTATGTTCTTTCTAAAAACTCGCGTAAAAGAAGATCAATGCAATCTGTTATGTATGATAATTTAATCTCACTTTTAAAACTTCTTACACCAATTATTCCACATACAACAAGTGAGGCATATGAGTTTTTAAATGATAGAAAAGAAGAAGATATTTATCTCCTTAACATGCCAAGTGTTGATAAATTTCCTGATGAGGAAAAATATCTTTTGCTTTATGATGATTTTTACACATTAAGAGGATATATATTAAAAGAGATTGAAAATATAAGAAATCAGGGATTAGTTAAAAAATCACTTGAGGTAGATTTAGAAATTTATGCACCAGAGAAATATCTTGATGCGATAGATAAATTAAAACTTGATTTAAATGATGTTTTAATGATTTCATCAGCTACTTTAAAAAAGGCAGATGAGATAAAAATAGTTGCTAAAAAAACAAATGGTAAGGCTTGTGCTAGGTGCTGGAATTACTATGATAGTTTAAATTCTGATGAGCTTTGCCAAAGATGTGAAAAAATATTAAAAGAAAAGGAAAATGAAAAATAGATGAAATTTTTAATTGTAAATGATGATGGAATTGAAAGCGAAGCATTAAAAAAATTGATCAAAGTAGTTGATTGTGATTTTGGATATTGTTATTTAGCAATTCCTAGCGGACAAAGATCTGCTAAAAGTCATGCGATTACAACTAAAAATAAAATTACATTTGAGGAAATAACTCCGATTTTTCAATCTGAGAAAACTATAATAGTTAATGGCTATCCAAGTGATTGTGTAAGGGTTGCTTTAAATTATTATAAAGATATTAAATTTGACATGATAATATCAGGTTTAAATCAAGGAGAAAATTTAGGGTATGATTTATTTTACTCAGGAACAGTTGCTGCGGCAAGAGAGGGGTGTCTTTTTGGGATACCTTCGATTGCTATTTCAGCAAGTGAGTTTTTCCAATGCAACTTGGAAAAAGATATCTCTGATGCCTTAAAGTATGTAATAAATAATAAACTATATGAAAAAGCTTCTCTTTTAAATATTAATGTTGCCTTAAAAGCAAAGGGAATAAAAATTGCATCACAAGGACAAATGATTCACAGACCAATTCTAACTAGTATTGATGATAATACATATGAGCTTAGATATAGCTTAAAAGTTCCAAGTGAAACCGATGATAAAGATCAAAAGTTATACAACAGTGGCTATACAACAATTACACCACTTACAATTGATCAAAGTGATTATAAGATGATTTCATTATTTGAAAAGGACTTGAATGGGTGATAATATGAGTTGCTTTAATATACATTTTTTTAAAGAATCTCCGAGTGATGGCTTATCAACTAGTGTTGATGCTACCGAGATAATTGAATATTTAGAACAAAAAGGGATTTTTAGAATAACATCGGCAGATGATAAGGCAATAATTTACTATGACCACCCAAGACTTCCTTACAGTGCGAGAATTGTTATGACTAAGGGTTCGATTTTAACTAATTTATATAGATTAAATCCTAAATATCGTGATGCTAAAATTCATCTTGAAATAGATGTTAATATTCCTAATTATATAGCTAAAGAATTTTTAGAAATTGCAGTTATGTTATCTGATAGATTTTCCTTTAAAACTTATAATGAGTTTTTAGAAGATGTAGGAAGATTTAACTTAGAGTTATATCTTAGCGTATTTGATACATTTAAAGAGGCATATCTTGATAAAAATCCTGCCTTTTCTGAAAGATTTATAAAAATTGGTGAATCTAAAATGAATGCGATTTTAAAATATCTTGATGAAAAACCAAATCTTGAAAGATTTTTTAGAGATAACTACTGCGCAGTTCCTAAATACCATTTTTTAAAAACAGAAGATCACAAAATTAAACTTGCAATAAATTGGGTAGAAAACACAGCGACAATTTTCCCGCCATTTATTGATTATATTTACTATAGATGCGGAGAACTTATTTACCTATATGATGCTGGAAGCTTATTCGATGTTATTGAAGGGTATTTAGAAAATGTTCCAGGCTTTATTAAAGAGGCGAGATTAGTTTCTTTAAATAATATAAAAAAGGTTACTAAGCTTGTTAAAAAATCTAAACTAATTCCCCTTGTAAGAAGTTTTAACAAGTCAGATTTAATTGATATTATAGATTAAGGAGAGATAATATGGAGATAAACAAATTATTTGATCATACCGTTTTAGGTATTGAGGTAAAAAAAGAACAAGTTGAAAAACTTATAAATGAGGCAAGAGAAAATAAATTTTTCTCAGTATGCATTCCGCCAGCATGGATAAGCTATGCTAAAACTCTTTTAAAAGGGTCAGATGTAAAAATTACAACTGTTATATCATTTCCGCATGGAAACGATACAACCAAAACTAAAGTATTTGCTACAAAAGATGCAATTAAAAATGGTGCTGATGAAATTGATATGGTAGTTAATATGGGCTTTTTAAAAGATGGTAGATATGATTTAGTTAGAAATGATATCGCAATGGTAAAAAAAGCTTGTAAGAAAAATATTTTAAAAGTTATTATTGAAACATCACGTTTAACACCTGAGGAGATAAAACTTGCAAGCAAAATTTGTCTTGAGGCAAAAGCTGATTTTGTTAAAACATCAACTGGCTTTGATAGCCGTGGTGCAAGCTTTGAAGATATTAAACTTATTAAAGAAGTTGTTAAAGATAATGCTTTAATTAAAGCAAGTGGTGGAATTAAAACACTTGCAGAGGTTAAAGAATTTGTAAGACTTGGCGCAAATAGAATAGGAGCATCTAAGGGTGTTGCTATTATGCATGAGCTTAGTGAGGAAAAATAATGGCAACACCACATATTCAAAGTTCTAAAGATGAAATAGCAGAACTAGTTCTTATGCCAGGAGATCCTTTGAGAGCTAAAAAAATAGCTGAGGAGTTTTTAACTGACTATAAACAAGTTAACCAAATTAGAAATATGTTTGCATTTACTGGTAAGTATAAAGATAAACCTATCACAATTATGGGTTCTGGTATGGGAATGCCTAGTATTGGGATTTATTCATATGAGCTGTTTAATTTTTATGATGTTAAAAAAATAATTAGAATCGGCTCAGCGGGTGCATATGACCCAGAACTTAATTTATATGATTTAGTGCTTGCATCTTCAGCTTATTCTGAATCAAGTTATGGAAAAGTTTTTGGCTGTAAAGAAAAGGCTATTCCAAGCCTTGATTTAAATAATAAACTTATTGAAAGTGCAAAAGAAAATAATGCTAGTTTAAAAGTTGCACCTATTCATTCAAGTGATGTGTTTTATCATGTAGATCCAAATTATTATAAAAAGGTTTTTAAAAAGCATAAAACTGTATGTGTTGAAATGGAATCAAATGCGCTTTTTTTAAATGCTAAGTATTTAAACAAAGAGGCTGCTTGTATTCTTACAATTAGTGATTCACTTGCTAAAAAAGAGGCTACAACTGCCCTTGAAAGACAAGAGAAATTTATGCAAATGGCAAAAATTGCTCTTGATGCAATAGTTAAATAATTATCAATATCCTTAAAAGACCATAAGGCTTAAAAAGGTATATAATATGAAAAAAAGTATAAATTTAGTTTTAACAGCAATTTTTGCTGCAATTATTTTAACGCTAACACTAATTCCTAATCTTGGTTTTATAAGAATAGGAATTGTAGCAATTACAATTTTACATATCCCAGTTTTAATAGCAGTTTTTATTCTACCGTTTTTTTACAGTTTATTTATTGGATTTACATTTGGAATAGCAAGTCTTGTAGCAGCTTTTATGTATGGAACAACACCGCTTGATATTGCATTTCAAAATCCTGTTGTATCGGTTTTACCAAGAATATTATTTGTTGAAATAGCGTATGGAATAAGAAAGTTATTTTATTTAATTAGAAAAAAAATGCCTAAATATGAAAATATTATTTCAATATTTTTTACTTATATAATTTATGTTATATTTTCTATATTTCTTCCGAAAGGAATTAAGAGTATAAAAAATAGCGCAAATGAGGAATTACTTTTCTTAATTTTTACAAGTATTTTAGGAGTATTATTTTTGTTATATTCTTTTTTTGTAATATTTAAAGAAAAATTTAGTAAATCTAATCATATAATTATCTATCTTGTTTTTTCAACTATTTTCCATACTTTTATTGTTTTAATGTATTTAAAAGTAGTTGTGGGATTTTCTAACTCAATTTTACCTAGTTTTTTAAAGTTATTTGAGATAGTAGTTTCTACAAATGGTATATTTGAAGTACTGCTTTCAGCACTTGTTTGTTATCCAATTATTATAAGTTTAAATAAATTTAGAGGTGATTTGTTTGATTTTAATATTTGATGTAGGAAATACTAATATTAAAATTGTATCTTACGAGGACGGGGTTATAAGTAAAAAAATTACGATTAAAACCGACGAGAATAAAACAGCGGATGACTATTTTGGAGTTATAATGAATTTTTTTGATTATAAAAAGGTTAAAAAAATTGTTATATCATCGGTTGTTCCAAAAGTTTTAACGATGCTTAAAATATTTTCAGAAAAGCATTTTAATATTTTACCTTTAATAGTTGAGCCAGGTGTAAAAACAGGGGTTATGATTAAAGCAAATCCAAGTGAGATTGGATCTGATATTATAGCAGATAGCATTTATGCTATTAAAAGAGATAATGAGGCAATTGTTGTTGACCTTGGAAGTGCTAACAAGTATATTTATGTAAAAGATAAAACATTGCAAGGGGCAATGATTTCAACAGGAATTGAAATCTCATCAATGGCATTATCTAAAAATACTGCTCTTCTTCCGACTTTTTCAATCTCGCCTTGTGAAAATATTTTAGGACTTAATACAATCGATGCCCTTAAGGCAGGAGCTTATTTTTCTCTTGCATCAGAGATTGAAGGAAATGTTTTGCGGATAAAAGAGCAAATAAAATCAAACCCTAAGGTCTATCTTACAGGCGGGGCTGCTAAGATTATTAAGGATATTTTAAAAATAGATTTTGAATATGTTGAAAATCTAACAATTTTAGGAATAATAGATATATATTTAAAAAACGAAGGAGTATAAAATGGATTATTTAAATGTTTACAAAAAATGGAAAGAGTATGAAAATTTAGATGCGGATTTAAAGCTTGAGCTTGAAAGTTTAAAAGAAGATGAAATAAAAGAGGCTTTTGATGGTGAGCTTTCATTTGGAACTGGTGGTTTAAGGGGAATTATGGGAGTTGGAACAAACAGGCTAAATATTTATACTGCTAAAAAAATTGGTCTAGGATATGCTAACTACGTAGTTAAAAATTATGAAAATGCTAAAAAAGATGGAGTTGTGATATGTTTTGATAACAGACATAACTCACATAAATTTGCTCTTGAAATTTCCAAAATCATCTCAGGTCTTGGAATAAGAGTTTACTTATTTAAAGAGCTTCGCCCAACACCTTATCTATCATTTGCGATTAGATATTTAAAAGCAGCAGGCGGACTTATGATTACTGCAAGCCATAATCCTAAAAAATATAATGGAATTAAAGCATATAATAATCTAGGTGGGCAGCTTAATTTAAATGAGTCTAAGGATGCAATTTCTGAAATTGATAAAATAGATGATCCTTTTAGTATAAACTTTGAAGGAAATAAAGTTTTAATTACTCCAATTCTTGAAAAAATTGATAAAGCTTACTTTAAAGAATTAAAGAAAATAAAGCTTTTAAAGCTTAAAAAAAGTGCAAGAATATTATACTCACCTTTACATGCAACAGGCGGAACTGTTATTCCTAAGTTTTTGAAAAAATTAGGATATAACATTGAAGTATATAAACCACATGAAAAACTAGACCCAGATTTTACAAATGCTAAATTTACAAATCCTGAATTAGTTGAGGCGTGGGATGATATTATTAAATATGCAAAAGAGTCAATTTTAAAGCCAGATATTATTGCAATGAGTGACCCTGATTGCGATAGATCAGGTTTTGCCTTTTTAATGAATGATGGCGAGTATAAAATTATAAATGGTAATGTTCAAGGTGTAATTGCGCTTAATTATATATTAAATAATCAAGCACGCCTTGGAGCATTAAAGACTTTTGGTAATGTTTACTCAACTGTTGTAACAACTGATTTATTAAAAGATATTACAATAAGCTTTAACCAAAATTTTTACTACACTCTAACAGGGTTTAAATTTATCGGAGAAAAAATCGATCTTACAGGCGGTTCTGAGGATTTTAGTTTTGCCTGTGAAGAGTCAATCGGTGCAATAGTTGCTCCTTATGTAAGAGATAAAGATGCTATTCCACTAGTTTTAGTTTTTGCTAATTTTGCAAGTTATTTAAAAAATAACTTTCTTACAGTAGATGAGTATTTAGATACTGAGGTATACCAAAAATATGGATACTACCTTGAAAATACTATAAATGTTGTAAAAGAGGGAAAAACAGGAGCTGAGAAAATAAAAAAAGTTATTGACTTTGCTCGTGAGAAGGGTTTAAAACTTGAAGGATATAAACTTGTTCAAATATTAGATTTTCTAACAGGTGAGATTAAAAGTCCGAAAGGTGATGTAATTGATAAGTTAGAATTTCCAAGCTCTAACTTTTTAAAGTTCATTTTTGAATGGGGCTGGGTTGTTTTAAGACCTAGCGGAACTGAACCAAAATTAAAAATTTATTTTTCAGTTAATACTAAAAATAAAGAAGAATCAGAAAAACTTTTAGATGAAATTAGTAAAAAGACAATGGATTTAATAAATCCAATTTTGGAGAAATAAAATGGAAAATAAAAGATTAGAAAAACTTATTTCAAATTTTAATGATAACTCACTTTTAGTAATTTACTCAGGAGATTTAATGTATAAAACATTAGATCAAACATTTCCTTTTGAAGTTGATAGAAGTTTTTACTACTATACAAGCTTAAAAGAAGAAACTGCGGCTGTTGTTGTAAAGATTTTAAATGGTGAAAGTGAGACTGTTTTATATAAACCGATGACAGACCCTGAAAAAGCAAAATGGGTTGGAGGTTTTTTAGATGCAGATGAGGCATCTTTAATATCTAAAATAGATAATGTAAAAGACTCAAAAAATTTGCTTGATGATGTATTAAATACTTTAAAATCTGGTAATATAAAAACTTTATATACTGCCTCATATCCTAAATATCACGTCTACCCATTTTATAAAAGTATTGAAAGTGCAGCAACTCAAAATGGTATTTTAGTTGAATCTCTTATACCAAAAATTACAAAACAAAGACTGATTAAAGATGAAAATGAGATAAAAGACTTACAAAAAGCAATCGATGTGACTAATCTTGGTTTAAAAGAAGTTTTAAAAAATATAACTAAATTTAAAAATGAGGCTAGTGCTCAGGCAACATTTGAAAAAGTTTTAAAAGAAAATAAAACAGGTATTGCATTTGATACAATTAGTGCAAGTGGCGAAAATGCGACAACTCTTCACTATGTAAAAAATGATTCTAATATTGAAAAAAACTCGTTAATTTTGCTTGACCTTGGAGCAAGTTATAACTTGTATAACGCTGATATTTCAAGAACATATCCAACTAATGGTAAGTTTAGTGAAAGACAAAAGCTTTTATATAATATTGTTTTAGATACAAGCAAAAAAGCGATTAAAATGGTAAAACCTGGAGTAAATTATTTTGATATTATAACCTTTGCTAAAGATTATCTTGCTCAAAGACTTATTGAAATTGGTAAGATTAAAGAAAAAGATGAGATAGTAAAATATTATTTTCACTCAGTAGGTCATCCGCTTGGTCTTGATGTTCATGATTTAGGAAATCGTGATATTATTCTTGAACCTGGGATGGTATTTACAATTGAGCCTGGTCTTTATATAAAAGATGAAAAAATTGGAATTAGAATTGAAGATGATATTTTAGTTACTGAAAAAGGCAACAAGGTTTTATCTAAGAATATTTTAAAAGAAGTTGAGGATATAGAAAAATTTATCCTAGATAACAAAGTCGGCTAAAAGCTGGCTTTTTTATTTAATTTTAACTTAAAAAATTATATTATTTGCAAAAAAAAGTAAAATTTGTTAAAATGTCTACGCTGTGTATATTATAAAAAAGGCTTAGATGTGGAAGGTTATAGGAACACGGGGAGCCGTTGCCTAGTTGCTAGTTACTTACACGGAGCAAGTCTATACAAAAGATCATAGGCGAAAGGAGTTTAAAAAATGGCAAAAAAAGATGATTCAATAAAAATCAAATTGAAATCATATGATCACGCCCTACTTGATAAGGCGGTTGAAAAGATCATATCAAATGTGAAAAGAACAGGTGCAAAAATTATAGGTCCTGTTCCGCTTCCAACAAAAAAGGAAATTTTTACAGTTTTAAGATCACCACATGTTAATAAAACTGCAAGAGAACAATTTGAAAGAAGAACACATAAGCGTTGGATTGAAATAAAAGGTCATAACGCACAAACAATTGAAGTTTTAACTAATCTTAACTTACCATCGGGTATTGATATTTTAGTTAAAAGATAGGAAGGATTGAAAAAATGAGTAAAGGAATCTTAGGTAGAAAAGTAGGAATGACTCAAATCTTCAAAGATGGAGTTTTAATTCCTGTTACAGTTCTTGATGTTTCAGATAACGTTGTGCTACAACAAAAATCTTTACAAAAAGATGGCTACACAGCAACACAAATCGGTTTTGAAACAAAAAGAGCAAAACTTGCGAACAAACCTAGTAAGGGACATGTTGCAAAAGCTAAGACAGCACCTAAGCGCTTCATTAAAGAATTAAGATTTAAAGAAGATGGCGAGATGTCTGCCTTAGAAGTTGGTAGTGAGGTAAAGGCTTCAATATTTACAGAAGGCGATTTTGTTGATGTTACAGCAACAAGCAAAGGTAAAGGTTTTCAAGGAGCAATCAAACGTCATAACCAACATACAGGTCCTAATACACACGGATCAAGACATCACCGTCGTCCTGGTTCTGTTGGTGCTATTAAGGATAATCCAAAAGGTAAGAAAATGCCTGGACATATGGGTTTTGATAAAGTAACTATTCAAAACTTAAAAATAGTTTCTGTTGATTTAGATAAAAACGTTCTTTTAATTAGTGGTAGTGTACCAGGACCTAAAAAAGGACTTGTAATGGTTAAATCAGCGATTAAAAAATAGGGAGGATCTTTATGAAAATAAAAGTTATAAACCAAAAAGGTACTAAAGTTAAAGATCTTGACCTTAAAAAAGAGATCTTTGAAATCGAGCCACACAAACACGCTATTCATCAAGTTGTTGTAGCTCACCTTGCAGCACTTAGACAAGGTACTGCTGATACAAAAGGCAGAAGCGAAATTTCTGGTGGTGGAAAAAAACCATACCGTCAAAAAGGAACAGGTCGTGCAAGACAAGGAACAATTAGAGCTCCGCATTATGTAGGTGGTGGAACAGTATTTGGACCAACTCCTAGATGCTATGCTAAAAAGGTTAATAAAAAAGTTAAAGAATTAGCCTTAAAATCAGCTCTTTCAATGCATGCGCAAAACGGTAGTTTAGTTGTGCTTGATAAAATAGAAATTTCTGAAATTAAAACTAAAAATGTTGTTGAGATTTTAAAAAATATTGGAACTAAAGAAAATAAGACAGTTATTCTTTCTAAAAATGTTGATGAAAAACTATTTAGAAGTGCAAACAATATTCCTTATTTATTTTTAGCTAAACCAACAGATGCTACAGTTTATGATATTTTAAATTGTAAGAAATTAGTTTTAACAGAAGATTCTATCCTTCATTATGAGGAGGTATTAAAATGATTAGTTTTGAAATAATCAAAGGACCGATTATTACTGAGCAATCAAATAGATTAATTGAAAGTAATAATTCATATACTTTTAAAGTAGATAAAAAAGCAAATAAAATTCAAATTAAAAAAGCTGTTGAAGAAATTTATAAAGTTAAAGTTTTATCAGTAAACACAATTAATGTTTATGCAAAACCTAAAAGAGTAGGTCAACATAGTGGTTTTAAAAATGCTTATAAAAAAGCAATTGTAAAACTTGCTAAGGGAAATAAAATAGACGCTTTCACAGCTTGATAAAGTGAAAAATATAGGAGATAAATATGGCTATTAAAAAATATCAACCAACTACAAATGCTCGTAGACAAATGAGCACACTTGTTAGCGATGAGATAACAAGAAGAACTCCTGAAAAATCACTACTTGATGTTAAGAAAAAAACTGGCGGTAGAAATAACTCTGGAACTATTACTGTACGTCATATCGGTGGCGGAAACAGACAAAAATACCGTGTTATTGATTTTAAAAGGAATAAAGATAATATCCCAGCAAGGGTTGCTGAGATTGAATATGATCCAAATAGAACTGCAAACATTGCACTTTTAAACTATGCGGATGGTGAAAAAAGATATATTATTACACCGCTTGGATTAAAAAAAGGTATGGAAGTTATATCGGGTGAAGCATCTGATATTAAAGTTGGAAACGCACTACCTTTAAAAAATATCCCAGTTGGTACAGTAGTTCATAATATTGAGTTAAAACCTGGTAAAGGTGGTCAAGTTGCAAGAAGTGCAGGAGCTTATGCTCAAATAATTTCTAAAGAAGAAAACGAAAAATATGTACTTATTAAGCTATCATCAGGTGAGATGAGAAAATTCTTAGAAACATGCCGTGCAACTATTGGTACAGTTGGAAATTTAGACCATGAGCTTGTTGTTATTGGTAAGGCTGGTAGAACAAGACATATGGGTGTAAGACCTACTGTTCGTGGATCTGCTATGAACCCAGTTGATCACCCTCATGGTGGTGGTGAAGGAAGAACTGCTATTGGTAGACCTTCTCCAATGACTCCTTGGGGTAAAAAAGCTATGGGTGTTAAGACAAGAGATTCTAAGAAAAAATCAAATGCTTTAATCGTAAGAAATCGTAAAGGGAGGGTATATTAATGTCTCGTTCACTTAAAAAAGGACCTTTTTGTTATTACCGTCTGCTTGAAAGAGCACAAGCGTTAAATAAAAAAGGCAAAAAGAGAATACTTCAAACATGGTCACGTGGATCAACAATATTCCCTGACTTTGTAGGTCATACAATTGCGATTCATAATGGAAGAGAACATATTCCTGTTTATATAACAGAAGATATGGTAGGACATAAGTTTGGTGAATTTGCGCCAACTAGAACATTCCGTGGACATGCTAAATCAGATAAAAAGGCTGAGCCAACAAGAAGAGTTGGTTTAACAGGAGCAGCATTAAAGGCAGCTCTTGCAGCAGGTGATGACGATGATGATGCGCTAGCACCAGCTGAGGCTAAGGAGTAGGAGGTAAATCATGGCTGAAGAAAAAAAGAATGTAAAAGCTACTCCTGCTAAAAAAGCAGAAACAGTTAAAAAAACACCAGCTGTAAAAAATGCTGAAGCTAAAAAAGCTCCAGCTGTAAAAAAGGTTGAAGTTAAAAAAACTGTACGCAAAAAAGATAGCAAAGAACAAGAAAAAATTCTTGGCAAAAACAATGATTTTGCAAAAGCAATTGCTAAAAATGTAGGAATTGCTCCAAGAAAGGTTAGACTTGTTTTAGATTTAATAAGAAACCAAGATGTTAAAAAAGCAAAAGCTTATTTAATGTTTACAAGAAAAGCAGCATCGAAAGCAATTAATACTGTTTTATGCAGTGCAATTAGTAATGCTGTTAAAAATAATGGTTTAAATGAGGATAAATTATATGTTAGTGAGTGCTATGCATCAGATGGAACTACTATTAAAAGAACGCTTCCAAGAGCAAGAGGTAGTGCTGATGTTATAAGAAAAAGATCATCACATATAACAATCTTCGTTAGAGAAAGAAATTAGGTGATAAGTTATGGGTCAAAAAGTTAATCCAATTGGACTTCGTTTAGGAGTTATAAGATCATGGGATTCTATGTGGTATACCAAAAATAACATAGTACCTAAATTTGTTGTTGAAGATAGAAAAATTAGAAATTTTATTCATGGACAATACAAAGATGGTTCGCTTTCTTGTGTTGAGATTGAAAGATACAAAAAAGATGGCAATAAAGATGTAATTAAGTTAAAAGTTTTTACTGCGAAACCAGGTCTTGTTGTTGGTCGTGATGGTGAAATTAAGAAAAGATTAGTTAAAAACTTAGAAAAATTAACTAAAAAAGAAATTGAAATGAATATCGTTGAGGTTAAACTAGCTGAAAGAAATGCTCAAATAATTGCAGATTCTATGGCTAGAAAACTTGAAGCAAGAGCATCTTTTAGAAGAGTTCAAAAACTTGCAATTCAAAGAGCTTTAAAACTTGGTGCTAAAGGTATTAAAACATTAGTATCTGGTCGTCTTGGAGGAACTGAAATTGCTCGCGGTGAAGGTTATGCAGAGGGACAAGTTCCACTTCATACTCTAAGAGCTGATATCGATTATGCAACAGCTGAGGCATTAACTAAATATGGTATTTTAGGTATTAAAGTATGGGTTTATCAAGGCGAGATTTTACCGGGTGAAAATAGAAAAGATAAACTTTTAAAAGAAGAAGAGAAATACACTCAAGGTCTTGGAAAAGGAAGAGGACCAAGAAAAGATGGAAAACGTCCAGCAGATTTTAATAAAGGCAAGAAACCTTTTAATAAAGATAGAAAACCAGGACAAAAACCTGAGGCAAACAAGTCTTTAAAGAAACCTTCTTCTGATAATAATAAAAAGGAGGCGTAGTAAATGCTTAGTCCAAAAAGAACAAAGTATCGTCGTCCTCATCGTCAACACTATCGTGGTGTTGCTAAGGGAAAAAACAATATGCCAAATGGTGAGTTTGGACTTGTTGCTTTAGAGGGTGGCTTTGTAAAAGCAAAACAATTAGAAGCATTTCGTGTAGCTATTACAAGACATATGAAAAGGCTTGGTAATGTGTGGATTAATATATTCCCACAATTATCAAGAACAACAAAACCTCTTGAAGTTCGTATGGGTTCTGGTAAAGGTGCTCCCGATCACTGGGTTGCTGTTGTTAAGAAAAACAAAATTATTTGTGAAGTTGCTGGAGTTGCAACTGATGTTGCAAAAGAAGCTTTGCGCCTTGGAATGCATAAACTTCCAATACTTACAAAAATTGTTTCAAAAGAACAAGTAATGGAAAGATTAAACGATTCTAAAGAAATTAAGGCAGGTGTTAGCAAATGAAAACAAGTGAAATAAGAAAAAATAATGATGAAGCTCTAATTAAAAGAGTTGCTGAATTAAAAGAAGAACTTTTTAACCTACGTTTTCAACATGCTGTTGGTCAACTAGAAGATACTGCAAGAATTAAAAAAGTTAAAAAAGCGATAGCTCAAATACTTACTGTATTATCTGAGCGTAAGTTAAATATAAGATAAGGAGGATATTATGGAAGAAAGACAAACATTAACAAGAAATGTATTTCGTGGAATAGTTGTTTCAGATAAACGTGATAAGACTATCTCTGTTGAAATAACTACATACCGTAAGCACCCTCTTTATGGTAAAAGAGTAAAACAAAGTAAAAAGTTTCAAGTACATGATGAGAAAAATGAGGCAAAAATTGGTGATAAAGTTTTAATTATGACTACAAGACCTCTTTCAAAAACTAAATTTTTCCGTCTTGTGAAAGTGCTTGAAAAAGCGAAAGTTATAGAGTAGGTGATCATATGATACAACAAGAGACATTACTTATTCCTGCTGATAATACTGGTGCTAAAGAATTATATGTAATTAAAGTATTAGGTGGCAGTAAAAGAAGATACGCTAATATCGGTGATATTGTAGTAGTATCTGTTAAAAAAGCAAATCCAGGCGGTATCGTTAAAAAAGGTGATGTATGCAAAGCTGTAATTGTTAGATCTACTAAAGGTTTAAGAAGAAAAGATGGTTCATACATTAAATTTGATGAAAATGCCGGAATAATAATAAAAGAAGATCTTACACCAAAAGGAACAAGAATTTTTGGTCCTGTTGCAAGAGAGTTAAGAGATAAAAAATTTATGAAAATTGTATCTCTTGCTCCAGAGGTTTTATAAGGAGGTATTTATATGAATATTAAAAAAGGCGATACAGTTGCAATTATTGCTGGTAAATACCAATTTAAAATTAAAGCCGGAAAAAAAGAAAGAGTAACAGGCAAGGTAATATCAGTAAATAAAGAGAAAAATTTAGTTGTTGTTGAAGGTGTTAATAAAGTTAAAAAACACGAACAACCAAATCAACAAAATCAAAAAGGTAAAATTATTGAGATTGAAGCTCCAATTAATGCATCTAATGTAGCTATTTTAGATCCAAAATTAAAAAAACCAACTCGTGTTGGATATAAAATTGTTGGTGAGAAAAAAGTTAGATATGCTAAAAAGAGCGGAACTGTTCTTGATAAATAGCTAGGAGGATATTATGGCAAAGAAATTTAAAACAAGAATTGCAGAAAAATATGCTAAAGTAGCTATTCCTGAAATGATGAAAAAATATGGATTTAAAACTGTAATGAGAGTTCCAAAACTTGAGAAAATTGTAATTAACATGGGACTTGGTGATGCAGTTGAAAATAGCAAAGTTGTAGATGATGCAATAAACGAGTTAACTTTAATATCAGGACAAAAGGCAATTGCAACAAGAGCTAGAAAATCTGTATCTAATTTCAAATTAAGAGAAAAAATGCCAATTGGTGCAAAAGTTACACTTCGTGGCGAGAAAATGGAACATTTTTTTGATAGACTAATTTCAATTGCTCTTCCAAGAGTAAGAGATTTTAGAGGTGTATCTGAAAACTCATTTGATGGCAGAGGTAATTATTCAATGGGATTAAAAGAACAACTTATTTTCCCAGAGATTAAATTTGATGATGTAAAAAAAGTTAGAGGAATGGATGTAATTATCGTAACTAGTGCTAAAAATGATGATGAGGCTAGAACTCTACTTAAATTCCTAGGAATGCCTTTTAGAAAAAGTAAGGCTTTAAATTAGGAGGACTTATGGCTAAAAAATCAAAAATAAATCAAAATGAAAAAAGAAGAGAATTGATTGAAGCATATGCAAAGCGTAGAGCTGAATTAAAAGCAGCAGGAGATTATCTAGCGCTTCAAAAGCTTCCAAGAAATTCATCAAGAACAAGACTACGTAACCGTGATATGCTAGATGGAAGACCTAGAGGTTATTTAAGAAAATTTGGTATATCAAGAGTTAAGTTTAGACAAATGGCTAACCGTGGAGAAATTCCAGGGATTAAAAAAGCCAGCTGGTAAGGAGGAATTTGGTTATGACTGATCCAATTGCGGATATGCTTACAAGAATTAGAAATGCTAATCGTATGAAGCATGAAAATGTTTTAATTCCTGCATCAAATTTAAAAAGAAAAATTTTAGATGTGCTTAAAAAAGAAGGATTTATTTCTAAAATTGAGGTTTTAAAACAACCTAAAACTTCTAAAGTTGCAGGAAATAATCTTAAAGTTACTTTAAAATATAGCGAGTCAAGAGAAAAAGAAAGAGTAATTAAAGGATTAAAAAGGATATCGAAACCAGGTTTGAGAGTTTATGCGAAAGTTGATGAAATTCCACGTGTATTTAACGGTCTTGGAATTGCCTTAATTTCAACACCTCGTGGAATACTAACAGATCGTGATGCTAGAAAACAAAATGTTGGTGGCGAGATTATCGCCTATGTTTGGTAGGTGATACTATGTCAAGAATAGGAAATAAAGTTATTGTTATTCCAAGTGATGTAAAAGTATCGCTTTTAAGTAATGTTTTAAAAGCTGAAGGACCAAAAGGAGTACAAGAAATTACTGTTCCAAGTTATTTAAAAGTTGAAATAAATAACAATGAGCTAGTTATTAAAAAACTTGATGATGAAAGATTAACTAATAAAATGCATGGAAGTTTTCGTGCACTTAGTTATAATCTTATCATGGGTGTTCACGAGTTATTTTCTAAAACTTTAGAAATTCAAGGAGTAGGTTACCGTGCATCGCTTGATGGAAATAAACTTGTGATGCAAATGGGATTTTCACATAATGTTGTAATGGAACTTCCAAAGGGTATTACATGTACAGTTGATAAAAATACAACAATTGTTATATCAGGAGCTGATAAACAAGTTGTTGGTGAGTTTGCAGCTAATGTTCGTAAAATTAGAAAACCTGAACCATATAAGGGAAAAGGTATTAGATACTTAGGCGAGCATGTAAGAAGAAAAGCTGGAAAAACTGCTAAGTAGGAGGATTATATGATTAAAAAAGAGGATAAAAACTGCGCAAGAAAAGTTCGTCATAATCGTATTAGAACAAAACTTAGCGGTAGCAAAAAAAGACCTAGACTTTGCATATTTAGATCTAATAAATTTATATACTGCCAAGTTATTAACGATGAAAAAGGAACAACTCTTTTACAAGCAAATACAAAAGAGATTAAACTTACAAACAATATTAAAGCTGCAACAGAGCTTGGAAAGCTAATAGCTGAAAGAGCATTAAAAGCAGGTTTAAAGGAAGTTGTATTTGATAGATCGGGATATTTATATCACGGAAGAGTTAAAGCACTAGCTGAGGCTGCAAGACAAGCAGGACTTAAATTTTAAGGAAGGTGATGAAGATGGCGAAAAATCAAGAACAAAATTATTTAGAAGAAGCGCAAAAAGAATTTGAAGAGCGAGTTGTCTTTATCAACCGTATTACAAAGGTTGTTAAAGGTGGAAGAAGATTTCGCTTTTCAGCAATTATGGTTATTGGTGATAAAAAAGGTAGAGTTGGTTTTGGTCAAGGAAAAGCAAAGGAAATTCCTGATGCGATGAATAAGGCCTTAGAACAAGCTAAAAGAAACCTTATTAAAGTTCCTCTTGTAGGAACTACTATCCCGCATGATGTCGTTGGTATTGCAGGTTCTGGTAGAGTATTTTTTAAACCAGCAAGTGAAGGTACTGGAATTGTTGCAGGTGGTGCTGTAAGAACAATATTTGAACTTTTAGGAGTTAGTGATATTCTTGCAAAATCACTTGGATCTGCTACTCCGATAAATGTTATTAGAGCTACTTTTGCTGGATTAAAACAATTAAGAACATTAAAAGATGTTGCCGCTTTAAGAGGCAAGAAGATTGGGGAGATAGTCTAATGAAGGTAAAAGTTACTTTAATTAAAAGCCTTATTGGCAGAAAACCTAATCAAGTTGCAACTGCAAAATCTTTAAAACTTACAAAAATTGGTGATTTTGCATTAATTGAAAAAACTGATGTAAATGTTGGAAAAATTAACACAATCAGACATTTACTAAGAATTGAAGATAAATAAGGAGGGGTTAAGATGTTAAATAATTTAAAGTCAAATACTCCTAAAAAAGCTAGAAAAAGACTAGGTCGTGGAATTGGTTCTGGACTTGGTAAAACATCTGGTAAAGGACATAAAGGTCAAAACGCAAGATCTGGTGGCGGTGTAAGACCAGGATTTGAGGGTGGACAAATTCCACTATTCCAACGTCTTCCAAAACGTGGATTTAAAAGCGTTAATAAAGAAGAGTTTTCAATAGTTTCTCTTGAAAATCTTAACAAATTTAAAGATGGTTCAGTTGTAGGACCTGAAGAGTTTTTAAAAAATGGACTAATTAAGAATATTGATAAGAGAGTTAAAGTATTAGCTAATGGAAAACTTGAGAAAAAAATAACTATTAAGGCACATCGTTTTTCAAAGAGTGCAGAAAGTTTAATCCTAAAGGCTGGAAGTAAATTAGAGGTGATCTAAATGTGGCTTAGAATAAAAAGAATATTAGGCAATAAAACCGTAATGCTTAGATTATTATTTACGTTTTTTGTTCTATTATTGTTTAAAATCGCCTCACACATCCCAGTTCCTTTATATGATACTGCTGCAATTCATGCTTTAATAAATCAAACAAGCGGTTTCTTTGCGATTTTAAATAGTTTTTCAGGTCAGGCTTTAGAAAGATTTTCAATTTTTGCCCTTGGAATAACACCATATATTACTGCAAGCATCGTTGTTCAACTTATGCAAACAGTTCTTCCAACATTTAAAGAATGGTCTGAAGAAGGAGAAAATGGACGATTTAAGTTAAATAAAATAACTAGAGTTTTAGCAATTGTTATATCGTTTGTTCAAGGACTTGCTCTTATTTTAGGAGCATCAACTGGTAAAGGAAATAATTTTGTAACAGGTTTTAGAGGACATAATTATGTAGGAGCATCTCTTTATATGGCACTTGTTATTGCTGCTGGAAGCTCAATTTCGATTTTTATTGCAGATACAATTACTGCAAAAGGTATCGGAAATGGGACATCACTTTTAATTGCAGCAGGAATTGTAACTAGTATTCCTGTAATGTTTTCTACAATGTGGAAAAAATATATCATTGGAAATTCAAGTGCTTGGGATTATGTTTGGTTTGTTACAATTGTCCTTTTATATTTTATTATTCTTCTTGGAATTATCTTTATGGAAGGTGCAAGAAGAAAAATCCCAACTCAGTATGCAAACCGTCAAGGAAGGGCAAATGCTAATATTCCGATAAAGTTAAACAGTGCAAACGTTATGCCAGTAATATTTGCATCAACTATCCTATCAATTCCAATGACAATTATCGGATTTACTGTTAAATCAACTGAATCTGGAACAGGCTTTTGGCTTAATGAAGTTTTTTCATTTCAAAGACCGATTGGATTTGTGATTTACATGGTGTTAATTGTAGTTTTTTCATTCTTTTATGCATTCATGACAATGGATCCTGAAAAAATGGCAGATAATTTATCTAAATCAAATGCCTTTATTCCAGGAATAAGACCAGGTGAAGATACTAAAAACTATATCGCTAAACTACTTTTTAAAATAACACTAATTGGTACAACTTATCTTGCATGTCTTGCTGCAATTCCAATTTTAACTGCAGTTGCATTTAGCCTAAAAGGCCAAGAAGCACAAGCAATTACGCTTGGTGGAACATCACTTTTAATTGTTGTGGGTGTTGCAATTGAAACTGCTACTCAAATTGAAACAAAAGCGGAACAACAAGAATATCAAGGTATATTTTAATGAAAGAATATCGTTATATTTTAATGGGTCCTCCAGGAGTTGGAAAGGGAACATATGCAAAGCATATCTCTGAAAAATTAAATATCAAACATATTTCAACAGGAGATATCTTTCGCTATCATATAAAAAATAAAACAAGCCTTGGATTAAAAGCGTCAAGCTTTATTGAAAAGGGGTTGCTTGTTCCAGATAGCCTTACAAATGAGCTAGTTTTAGATAGATTAAGTCAAGATGATGTAAAAAATGGATTTTTACTTGATGGCTATCCTAGAAATTCTGAGCAAGCAAAATATTTAGAAAAAATATTAAGTGATAAAAATACTACTTTAACAGGTGCAATTAATTTTTACGCTGATGATAAAATAATTATTGAAAGATTATCAGGAAGAAGAACTTGTCCTAAGTGTGGTAGTGTTTATCATATTTTATACAATAAACCTTTAAAAGATGGTATTTGCAATTCTTGTAGCGAGGTTCTTGAAATAAGAAAAGATGATACAGAAGAGGTAATAAAAAATCGTTTAAAGGTTTATAAAGAAAGTTTTGATGGTTTAAAAAAGTATTATGTTGATAATAATTTAATTATCGATATATGTGCTGATTTAGATTTTTCAGAGCAAAAAGATGATGTAGTTAATAAATTGATCTAGTATGGTTGTAGTTAAATCAAATAGAGAAATTGAAAATATTAAAAAAGCAGCCGAGATTTTAGTTGAAGTTAGAAAAATATTAAAAGATATGATAAAACCAGGCTTAAATATTTTAAAGCTAGATGAAGTGGCTGAGCAAGAAATCCTTAAAAGAAATGGTCTTCCTGCTTTTAAAGGTTATGAGAATTTTCCTAATACTTTATGTATTTCAGTAAATGATCAAGTGGTTCATGGAATTCCTTGTAACTATATATTAAAAGAAGGCGATATTATTTCAATTGATATGGGTGTTATATATAATGGTTATTATTCAGACTCAGCGAGAACTTATCCTGTTGGAAAAGTCTCGCCTGAGGTTGAGAAATTATTAGATGTAACTAAAAGAGCATTGCTTGAGGGAGTTAAAAAAGTTAGAAACGGTGTATTTGTTAGTGAAATTTCAAAAGCAATTGAAAATTTCGTTAAACCTTACAAGTACGGTATTGTTGAAGAATTTACAGGGCATGGTATAGGTCGTGAACTTCACGAAGATCCTTATATTCCTAACTACTATATTCCTGATGAACCTGATTCAAGACTTTGGAGTAAATGTGTTATTTGCATTGAACCAATGATAAATTTAGGTACGAAGAAATTAAATTTGAATGGATGGGACGCAAGAACTAAAGATGGTAAGCCAAGCGCTCATTTTGAAGATATGATTTTAGTTAAAGATGACGGTTATGAGATATTAACTATTGATAAGGAGTAAAAATGGATAAGGAAAAAGGTATTGAAGTTGATGCGAAGGTAGTCGAGGTTCTTCCTAATGCTAAATTCGTTGTTGAACTTTTAGAAAGTAAGAAGAAAGTTCTTGCACATATATCAGGTAAAATTAGAATGAATAAAATTAGAATTTTACCAGGAGATATTGTGGTTCTTGAAATGTCCCCATATGATTTGGAAAAAGGACGTATTACCTATCGAAAGAAATAAGGAGGTTTTTTATGAAAGTAAGATCATCTGTAAAACCAATTTGCGATAAATGCAAAGTAATTAAAAGAAAAGGACGTGTGAGAGTAATTTGCGAGAATCCACGTCATAAACAAAGACAAGGTTAGGAGGAATTTTATGGCAAGAGTAGCGGGAGTAGATATTCCAAGCAATAAAAGAGTTGTCATATCTCTTACCTATATTTATGGTATAGGATTAACACTAGCTAAAAAGATTTTAAAGAAAACTCATATTAGCGAAGATGTTAGAGTTAAAGATTTGACAGACGAGCAACTAACAAAAATAAGAAGTGAAGTTGCTAAAGAAACTGTTGAAGGAGATTTAAGAAGAGAGGTAACTCTTAATAAAAAACGTTTAATGGAAATTGGATCATACCGTGGTATGAGACATAGAAAAAATTTACCTGTTCGTGGTCAAAATACAAGAAATAATGCAAGAACAAGAAAAGGTAAAAAAGTATCTCCAGGTGCTTTAAAAGCAGCTGCAAAGCAACAAAAGGGAGGTAAATAGTTTATGGCTGTAGCAAAAACTAAACAAAGAAAGAAAGTAAAAAAGAATATCCCAACAGGTATTGCTTTTATTCATACAACATTTAACAACACTATCGTAACAATAACAGATCCAAATGGAAATGCTGTTGTTTGGAATAGTGCAGGTGTTCAAGGTTTTAAAGGAACAAGAAAATCAACAGCTTTTGCAGCTCAAGTTGTAGCTGAGGCATGTGCAAAAGCAGCACAAAACTGTGGTATGAAAAAAGTTGAAGTTCAAGTTAAAGGTCCTGGTCCAGGTAGAGAGGCAGCAATTAGATCACTTCAAGCAGCAGGTCTTGAAATTACTGCGATTAAAGATGCAACTCCAGTTCCACATAATGGTTGCAGACCACCAAAAAGACCAAGAGGCTAGGAGGAAATATGGGAAATCTTAAATTTGAAAAACCAAAAGGCTTTACTGAAGTTTTAGAAGAAAACGGTAATAAGGCTCGTTTTAATATTAAAACATTAGAGCGTGGTTATGGTATAACAATTGGTAATTCATTAAGAAGAGTTTTACTATCATCAATGCCAGGAGCAGCAATTGCGATGGTTAAAATTGAAGGTGTTGATCATGAATTTTCAACTATTTCAGGTGTTTATGAAGATGTAATGAGTATTATCCTTCAATTAAAACAAGTAATTGTAAAAGTTGATAGCAACGACCCTGAATATGAGGAAAAAATTTCAATTTCAAAAGTTGGTCCTGCTAAAATAACAGCAGCAGACTTTTCAAAAGTTCCAGGACTTGAAATAATAAATCCAGAACTTGAAATTGCTAATTTATCAAAAGGTGCAACTTTTAATATGGTTGCAACAATTCGTCGTGGTGTTGGATATGTTCCAGCTGATGAAAATAAAAAATTAACAAAAAATGAAATTGGTCAAATCGCAATTGATTCATTATACTCACCAATTAAAAGAGTTGCATACCATGTTGAAAAAACACGTGGTGATGATGATGAGCTATTTTTAGATGTTGAGACAAATGGAGCTATAATTGCAAAAGATGCAATTGCAATTGCATCAAAGATGCTAATTGACTATCTTGAAATAATTAAAGAGGTATCTAAATGCGAGATGGCTGATGAGAATTTCATTGAAGAGGAAAAAATAATTGTTGAAAATCCAAATTTAAAAAAGACTATTGCAGAACTTGATTTAAAAACAGGAGTATTTAATGCATTAACATCAGCAGGAATTAGAAATGTAGAACAATTAACAAAACTTACAGAAAAAGATTTAACTTCACTTGATAAAATTGGACCTGAGGCAATTAAGGGAATAAGAAGTGAGCTTGCGAAGTTAGATTTAACACTTTTAGATGAAAATGTAGAAGGTGATGAATAATGGCTGGAAAATTAGGAAGAAATCAAAGCGCTAGAAAAGCAGTGTTAAGAGATTTAATAACATCTTTAATTGTTTATGAAAAAATCACTACAACACTAGCAAAAGCAAAAGAACTTCAAAGAATTGCTGATAAAATGGTATCTCTTGCAAAAGATGGAAGTCTTTCAGCAAGAAGAATGGCAGCATCATTTGTAAGAAAACAAGTTTTAGAATCAGGCCAAGATGCTGTTCAAAAACTATTTTCAGATATTGCAGCAAGATATGAAAAAAGAGAAAGTGGTTTTACAAGAATATATAAACTTGAAAAGCGTCAAGGCGATGGAGCTGAGATGGCACAAGTTGAGTTTATCTAATAAAAAGATGTTTTAAACATCTTTTTTGTTTAATTATGCTTATAATTAAAAACCTAGATTTTTCATATAACGATAATAAAAAAATATTAAAAAATATTAGCCTTGAAATAAATAAGGCTTCTTTTGTGTCTATAATAGGCCATAATGGCTCAGGTAAATCAACCCTTGCAAAAATTCTTGCAGGGCTTTTAGATTATAAATCTGGTGAGATTTATTTTAATAATATTAAAATAAACCAAGAAAATAAAAAAGATTTAAGAAAAAAAGTTGGACTTTTATTTCAAAATCCTGATAATCAGTTTGTGGGTTCAAATGTAAAATATGATATTAGTTTTGGGCTTGAAAATGAGTGTTTAAAAAAAGAGGAAATCGAGAAAAAAGTTTTAGAAAATGCTAAAAAAACAGGAGTTTTATCTCTTTTAGAAAAAGCACCAGAAGAGCTATCAGGAGGACAAAAGCAAAGAGTTGCAATTGCAGGATTGCTCGCTTTAAATAAAGATTTATTTATTTTTGATGAGGCAACATCAATGCTTGATAAAAAGGGCAGAGATGAAATCTTTTCGCTTATTAAAAAAATCAACTCTGAAGATAAAAAAACTGTAATTATGATAACTCATAATCTTGATTTAGCAATTAAATCAGACAGGATAATTATTTTAAAATCAGGGATGGTTCTTGGTGATATTAAGCCTTGTGATATTTTAAAAAATATTGATATTTTAAAAGAAAGTAAAATAAATCTTCCAATTCCATTAAGGCTTGTTAATGATTTAGATAAAATAGAAAAAAAAGATGAGATTGATAAATTCTTATGGGAATACGCTTTGAGAATGTAAATTATTCATATAATTCTTTTGATAAAAAATATGATGCACTAAAAAATATTAACCTTAATTTTTCTAAATGTGATGAATTTATATCAATTATTGGAAAAACAGGAAGCGGTAAATCAACCCTTTTTGAGCTTTCAAATGCCCTTTTAAAACCAACTAGTGGGATATGTGATATTTTAGGGTGGAAAATATTTTTTAAGTATAAGAAAAAACTAAGTCCAATCAGACAAAAAGTTGGGCTTGTTTTTCAGTTTCCTGAATATCAGCTTTTTGCAGATACCATTTTAAATGATATAGCATTTGGTCCAAGGAATTTTAAAAAGACTAAAAAAAATGCTTTAGCGCTTGCTAAAAAAGCAGCAAAAGATCTTGGAATAGATAATGAGATGTTAAAACAATCTCCTTTTAAAATTAGTGGTGGACAGATGAGGAAAGTTGCAATTGCTGGAATTTTAGCAATGGATCCAGATATTCTTTTACTAGATGAGCCAACAAGAGGATTAGATCCTGAAACTGCAAAGGATATTATGCAGCATATAAAAAATAAGTTTTTAAAAGATAGAAAAACTGTTATTATCATCTCACATGATTTAGACTTAGTTTATGATATATCAACTAGAATAGTTGCGCTTGATAATGGCAGGGTAGTAATTGATAAGAAAAAAACGGATTATACTTATAATGATTTTAAAAATTTAAACATTGGTTTTCCGCACATTTTAGAGATTAAGGAAAGATTATCTAATTTAGGTCATATAAAAAATAAAGATGGTATTTATTCATATGATGATTTAAAAGACTATTTACAAAAGGAGCTTAAAAATGAATAATATAGCACTTGGTAAATTTGTTAATATTAACTCATATCTTCATAGAATAAATCCGATTGTTAAAATGGTGTCAGTGATTCTTTTTATAATAGCTCTTTTTATTATTCCTTTAAAAGATAGCCTGTTATATATTGATATTTTACTTGGCTTTAGCCTTTTTCTAATTTTAATAATATCTTTTGCAAGGCTAAATATAATAGATATTATAAAAGGAATTAAACCACTTTTTTATCTTTTATTTATAACCCTTTTAATGCAAATTTTCTTTAATAAAAGTGGAGAGGTATATTTTAATTTTCACTTTAATATATCTTATCTAACTATCTTTTTATCGATATTTATTTTTATATTTTATATATTTAGTAAAAGATTTATTAAGTTTAAATTTACATATTTTCTTTTATTTACAGTATCTATTTTTTTAATTTACTATTTTATTAAATATAAAAACTTTAATTTTTATACTGTGCCTTTAACTAAAAATGCGATATATAGAAGTATTTTTTTATTTATCAGAGTTTTAAATGTAATTTTAATTACATCAATTCTTACATGCACAACTAACACAACAAATATAAACTATGGCCTAACAGGGCTTTTATATCCTTTAAAATTTATTAAAGTTCCTGTTGAGACTTTCTCAATGATGGTAGGTCTTACTTTTAGATTTATTCCGACACTATATGATGAGAGCGTAAAAATTTTAAAAGCTCAGGCGTCAAGAGGAGTAGATTTTAATGAAGGTGGATTTTTTAAAAAAATAAAACAAGTAGTCTCTTTTTTAGTTCCACTTTTTGTATTATCATTTAAAAGGGCTGAGGATATGGCAAATGCGATGGAGATAAGAGGATATGAAGTTGGTATGAAGAGAACTTCAATTGATAAGTACAAATTTACTTTACTTGATTTTTTTACTCTTTTATTATCTTTTATAGTCCTTGCAGGAGCAATTTTTGTATTAGTTTTGACTAAGATGGGATATTTAAAATGAGATATAAGGTTATTATATCATACGATGGAAGAAATTTTTCAGGCTCACAAATTCAGCCCAATCTAAGGACGGTTCAATTTGAGTTTGAAAAGGCACTAAAAAATATGCTTTGTTATTTTGTTAAAACCTACTTTGCCTCAAGGACAGATAAATTTGTTCATGCAAACTATCAGGTTGTAAGTTTTGAGATAAATAATAAAATAGATACTGAAAAGTTTAAAATCGGAATAAATAAAAGACTTCCGCAAGATATAAAGGTTTTAAAAATTGAAGAAAAAGATGACTTTTTTCACGCAAGACATTCTGTAAAGAAAAAAAGATACTACTATACAATTTATAAAAAAGATGAAACAGTATTTATGCTAAATTATGGAATTTATGTAAGTGGTCTTAATTTTAAAAAATTTAAAAATGTTTTAAAAAGTTTTAATGGAAGACATAACTTCAAAGGATTTTGTAAAGAGAAAGATGATAAAGAATTTGAAAAAGATTTAAAAATATACTTTAAAAACTATAAAAATAAGCTAGTGGTATATTTTGAATCAAGGAGTTTTTTAAAGCAAATGATTAGAATTTTAATTGGTTCTGCTATCTTAGTTGGACTTGGAAAAATAACTAAAGAAAAAATTCTAGAAAACTTTAAAACAGGAAAAAGGGGCTATGCAACTTACACAGCTCCTGGATGTGGACTTTTTCTAGATTATATATACTACTAATATGTTAAAATAATTAAAAGGAGAGATTTTTTATGTTTATAACATTTGAAGGCTGTGAAGGTAGCGGAAAAACTACCATAATTAAAAAATTAGAACAATACTTTCTTGATCAAAAAAGAAAAATAATTACAACAAGAGAGCCAGGTGGCGAAAAAATCTCTGAGGAAATTAGAAAGATAATTTTAAATAAATCAAACCAAGAACTTACCAAAAAAGCCGAAGCGCTTTTATTTGCTGCATCTAGAATTCAGCATATATCAGATAGAATTAAACCTTATTTAGATAAAGATTATATTGTTATATGCGATAGATTTATTGACTCATCCTATGTCTATCAAGGTGTTGCATCAGGTCTTGGGATAAAATACATCGAAAAGATAAATGATTTTATGACTAAGAAAATGTTTCCTGATATAACATTTTTACTTGATTTAGATGTTGAAGTTGGTCTTGGAAGAGTTAAATCACGTGGAAGAGAAGGCCAAAACAGACTTGATTTAAAGACTGTTGAATATCATAATAAAGTAAGAAATGCTTATCTTGAATTAGCTAAGAAAAATAAAAAAAGATATATTTTAATAAATGCTAATCAAGATTCTAATGATATATTTTTAGAAGTAGTTGATAAGCTTTCTAAACATAAAAAATACTTAAAGTATGAAAAACTACATAAACTATTTTAATAAAGTTTTAAAAAATGATAGCCTATCACACCTTTATTTATTATATGGTGAAAATATTGAAGATTTAAAAATTGCATCAAATAAGATAATTTATAATATTTTAACTTTTAATAAAAGTGAGAATTCAAAGTTAAAAGAGAAAATAGAAAATAATACATGTGAGAATGTTTACTTTATAAATGGTGCAAATGGAATAAAAAAAGAAGATATTCATGCTCTTCAAGTAGAATTTTCTAAAACATCTAATTTTAATGATTTAAGGTTTTATGTAATTTCAGATTTTGAAAATATTAACCTTCCTGCTGCAAATAGCATGTTAAAATTTTTAGAAGAGCCAGTATCTAAAAAAACTGTTGGATTTTTACTTACTAAAAACAAAGATTTAATTCTCCCTACAATAATTTCTAGAGTTCAGCCTATTTATATATCTGAAAATGAAATAGGAGAGTATTTAAAAGATTTAGAGGATATTTCATGTGATGATTTTTTAAAAGAGATCTCAACTGTTTTTACAAGAAATAAAGAAGTTGCAAAAAAACTTTTTCAAAATGAGATGTTTATTCAAAAATGCAATCTACTTAAAGATTTTTTTAAATCATTTTATATACTAGAGATAAATCTAGTTTTAAAATTTTATAAAGTGTTTTTAGAAAATATTAAAAGCAATTTGGATATGAAAGAAGTTAGTGAGACGATATTTATCTTTTTGCTTGATTTATTAAAAGATGAAAAAAAGAATATGGTATTTAAAAGCTTATACCAAGAGATAAAAGAGTGTAAGAAGATATTTAAAAAAGATAGTATAAAAGAGATGATTAAGTTAACAGAAGAGTTTTCTAAAATTCAAAACTTTCAAAATAATATCGAATTGCAATTTTATTCTTACTTATTAAAACTTCAAAAGGAAAGAGAGAATGCCTGATTTAGCCTTAGCATCATTTGATAAAATTAAACAAGTTATTAAAAATGATAATTACCAAATAGGTGATTATGTTTTAGTTTTGACAGATTATGGAAGGCATATTGCAAGAGTTTGTGAGCTAGGGGATAAATTTAGAGATATCACCGAGTTATCAATTCTCTCAGGACAAATAAGTAAAATAATAGATAATAGTTTAACTAGCATATACTCTGAAAATCAAAAAGAATGTAAAAAAATACTAATTGATTTAAAGAAAATTATTAGAGACAATGATATTCCAATGAGTATTGTTCAGCTTAGTTATAGTATTGATAGGGATTATTTAATTGTCTTTTTCTCATCTGAGAAAATGGTTGATTTTAGGGAAATAATAAAAGAGATAAACAAAAATTATCAATTTAAAGTAAGACTTGAAAATATCGGTGATACAAGACAGGCAGCAAGTATTATTGCAGGATATGGAATATGCGGAAAAAATCAATGCTGCACGGTAAGTGATGTAAAGTATTTAGATATAAATAAAAATCAGATAAAAAACCAAAGACTTGCTCCTAATCCTATTAACCATTTAGGAAACTGTTCAAAGCTTAGATGCTGTCTTAATTTTGAGGATAATTTATATAAAGAATTAAAATCAAGATTTCCCGAAAAAGGAACTAAGGTAAAATATGAAAAAGAAGTTTATTTTGTGTCAGATTATAAACTTTTAAAAAACGAGGTAGTTCTTGAGAAAAACGATACAGATGGTAAAAAGAGAATTACTACTAATTTAAGTGATATTTCATGGTAGGAAGTATTTACTTAGTAGGAACTCCGATTGGAAATTTATCTGATATTACGCTAAGAGCGATTGATGTTTTAAAAAGTGTTGACTTTATATATTGTGAAGATACAAGGGTATCGAGGGTTTTACTTAATAGTTATGATATAAAAACTCCTACTAAATCGCTTTACCAAAAGGGAATGGTTTTAAAAATTGATGAGGTTATCAAATTATTAAAAGATGGATTAAACCTTGCGATAATATCAGATGCTGGGCTTCCTGTAATATCAGACCCGGGATTTGAAATTGTAAAAAAATGTCACAGTGAAAAAATTAAAGTTATTCCAATTGGCGGGGTTTCATCTATTACAAATGCCTTGATTTCATCAGGTGTTTGTCCTAATCCTTTTTTATTTTTAGGCTTTTTACCACTTGGAGATAGTGAAAAAGAAACTGAGCTTTTAAAGTATGCCTACTTTAAAGGTTCAATAATTTTACTAGAATCACCAAGGAGAGTTTTAGATACTCTTAATATAGTTTATAAGGTTTATAAAAACTGCCAGGTTGCAATTGCAAGAGAGCTTTCTAAAATATATGAAGAAGTAAAAAAAGGTGAAATCCTTGATATGATTTCTTATTTAAAAGAAAAAGATGAAATAAAAGGTGAGTTTGTTATAATAATAGAAAAAAATGAAGTAGTAAATTTAGACATTTCAATTAGTGATAGACTTAATTTTTATCTAAGCAAAGGTCTTTTAAAAAATGATGCAATAAAGCAAGTCGCAAAGGATTTAAATAAATCTAAAAAAGAAATATATCAAAAGGTTTTAAAAGGAGAAAATAATGAGTAAAAAGTTTTATATTTCAACATCAATTTTATACACATCAGCAATTCCTCATATTGGTAATTTATATGAAATAATTCTAACAGATGCAATCGCAAGATTTAAACGTCTTGAAGGATATGATGTTTACTTTCAAACAGGGACAGATGAGCATGGCCAAAAAATAGAAAAAGCGGCTAAGCTTAATAACCTTGAACCAATAAAATATGCTGATTATATATCTGGTGAGATAAAAAAGACATTTGATTTATTTAATATCTCATATGATAAATTCTTTAGAACAACTAGCCTTGATCATGTAAAGGCAGTTCAAAATATTTTTGATAAGCTATTAAAAAAAGGTGATATTTATCTAGGTCATTATGAGGGATACTACTCACTTGCCGAGGAGTCTTTTGTAATGGAAAAGGACTTAATAAATGGCAAGACAAAGCTAGGCGATGAGCCAATTTGGACAAGTGAAGAAGTTTACTTTTTTAAATTTTCTAAATATCAAGAAAAGTTAGTTAAGTATATAAATGATAATCCTGATTTTATAAAACCTGAGATTAGAAGAAATGAAATTCTTTCGTTTTTAAAGGAACCTTTATATGATGTATCAGTTACAAGATCAAATTTTAATTGGGGAATTCCAATTTTAAATGATAAAAAACATGTTGTCTATGTTTGGATTGATGCTTTAACAAACTATATTACATCCCTTGGCTATCCTAATTTAGAGGATAATAAATTTAAAAAATACTGGCCATGTGATTGTCATATCGTAGGAAAAGATATTTTAAGATTTCACGCAATATTTTGGCCGATTATTTTAATGGCACTAGATATAACTCTTCCAAAACAAATATTTGCCCATCCTTGGATTTTAATTGATAAAAAGAAAATGTCAAAATCTCTTGGCACAAATATTTTTCCAGACTTTTTAGTTAAACACTTTAGTGTTGATGAGATAAGATATTTTTGTCTTTCTGAAATACCTTATGCGCAAGATGGTAATCTTACATATGAGTTAATTATTCAAAGAAGCAATTCTGATTTATGCAACACACTTGGAAATTTATTAAACAGAACAATCGGAATGATTAAAAAATACCGCAACGGCAATTTAAAAAGAGTTATTTTAGATGATAAGGATAGCAAGGAATTAGAAAAAAAATGTCTTGGAATATATGATAAGGTTAAAAAATCAATTGATAGTTATAACTTATCTGAGGCAATTTTTGAAATAATGGAACTTGCAAGATTTGCTAATAAATATGTTGATTTGAAAATGCCTTGGCAGCTTTTTAAAGATGGAAAAGATGATGAGCTTGATAATTGTCTTTATCATTTAATTGAAACATTAAGATTTTTATCTAACATACTAGATCCATTTATTCCAGAGACTGCTAAAAAAATTAGAGAGCAAATAAATTATGATGTGCTTGATTTTAAGAGTTTAGATAAATTTGGATTATATGATAAAAATCCTAATGAAGCGGTCCCACTTTTTCCAAGATATGATGAAGATAAAAAATTGAAAGAGATTATTCTAGATGAAAGTAACATTAAAAAAGAGCAAAAATAATAAACTAGTAAAAACACCTAAAGAGATAAATAAAGAATTTAAGCAAAACTTAGTTAAGTATTTTGCAACTTTTGTATTTACATTTATTTATGGTATTGGAATGAGCTGGTTTTTACTTGCAAGCTCAGTTAGACTATACTCAGGGGGAGTACCGGGACTTGCACAACTTGTAGTTGATATTGTAGTTACGTTTGGAGTAAAACTTACCTCGCAAGTCCAAAATATAGCAATAGGTATTCTAGTCTTAATTGGCAATATTCCAATTTTATTTTTGGGCTGGTTTGGAGTATCTAAAAAATTTACTATTTTCTCACTTTTTTCGGTTTTAATTCAAACTACAGTTTTAAGTTTACTTAATCAAAAAATATTTACAGATAATACTAATCCAACTATTCTTGCGATAATGGGCGGAGTTTTAGTTGGGGTTGGAACAGGCGGAGCGCTTAAATATGGATGTTCAACTGGTGGATTTGATATTATCGGGCAGTATTACGCCCATAAAACTGGTAAAAGTGTTGCTTTTATTACAACAGGAATAAATATCTCAATTACAGTAGTTGGGGCAATTATAATGGGTATAAAAGATAATGCGGTTGCACTGGCAGCTGAAGTATTTGCTTATACATCGCTAAGGCTTCTTGTTTCAATGGTTGTAACAGATAGAATTCATACATCATATCATTTTATTGAGGTAAATATTATATCAAATTATCCGATTGAGCTTTGTGAGGCAATAATATTTAGACTTGGTAGAGGCGTTACGATTTTTGATGTTCGCGGAGGATATGGATATAATGAAAAACAAATGATTTATCTTGTGATTTTCTCACACGAAAAATCAGAGCTTATGCAAACAATAAAAGATGTTGATGAAAGGGCATTTATTGTCTTTAAAACAATTGATAGTGTATCTGGTAATTTTAAAAGAAAAGTTGTATAACAAAACTTAAGGAGTTAATTGTGGAAAATATAAAAACAACTGATATAACTGTATTTACAAATAAAGATAGAGTTAAGGTTTTAGATAGAATGAAGACATTACTAGATCATGCTGAGTTTTTCGACTGTCTTGTTGGCTATTTTAGAATAACTGGTTTTTATCTTCTAAAAGAGGAACTTGAAAAAGTTAAAGAAATTAGATTTTTAATTGGTCTTGGAATTGATAAAAAAAGTGCTAATGCATATTCTGAGACTTTATTTGACATAGATACCACTATAAGAAATAATCTATCTTCTAAGATAAGAAATGAATTTGATTTGGAAGAAGATGGAAAAAATATTGAAGATGGTGTGAATGTCTTCGTTGAGTGGATTAAAAGCGGAAAGATAAAAATTAGAGCATGTAAGGATCAAAATGTACATGCCAAAGTTTATATAATAAGAAATGATGATACAATACGTGAGCATCAGTTTGGTAATGTTGTTACAGGTTCATCTAACTTTTCATACAATGGTTTGGAAAAAAATATTGAGTTTAATGTAGAATTAAAGGACCCTGAAAAAGTTAAATATTCCTTAGATTTTTTTAATGAACTATGGAATGATTCGATAGATATTACAGAAATTGTTGATGATATTATCCAAAATGAGACTTGGTTTAATAAAGAAATAACTCCTTATGAATTATATTTAAAAACACTTTATTCTTATTTTGAAGAAGAATTAGAAGATGATAAGGTAAATATCGAAAAACCTAAAGGTTTTTTAGATTTAAAGTACCAAGAACATGCGGTAATTCAGGCTAGAAAAATTTTAAAAAAACATGGCGGTGTGATTATAGCTGATGTGGTTGGTTTAGGAAAAACATATATTGCAGCAATGCTTTTAAAAACCCTTGAAGAAAATAGCAAATCAATATTTATTGTTCCTCCTATCATTGAAAAATACTGGAATGAAGTCTTAGATGATTTTAATTGTTCACGTAATACCAAAGTTATGTCTTGGGGAAAAATTGCTGATTTTGCTAAATCCAAAGAGTATGAGGAATATAAGTATGTGTTTGTTGACGAGGCGCATCTTTTTAGAAATAAAGATTCAACTAGATATCAAAATTTAAAGGAAATTTGTCATAATAAGAAGGTTATATTACTTACTGCTACACCACAAAATAACTATATATCTGATATTTATAATTTAATTTGTCTTTTTCAGGATGAAAAAAAATCTTCCATAATATGTGGACAGCCTGATTTGAGAGCTTTTTTCAAAGATTTAGAAAGTGAACTAAAACATTCTAAAAATAAGATAGATGAGAGAATGGTTTTTGATGATGTAATGATTAAAATAAGGGATTATGTTTTAAAAAACATAATGGTCCGTAGGACACGTTCTGAAATTTTAAAATATTATGCAGATGATTTAAAAAAACAAAACATAACATTTCCAAAATTGCATGATCCTGAACCATTAACATATACATATAATGATAAAGTAGAAAATATATTTAACGAGACAATTGAACTATTAAAAAAATTAAAATATGCAAGGTATTCACCACTTTTATATGTAAAACCAGAATTTCAATCTAAGTTAGTTGGAGATAGAAAATCTGGACAAGAAAATATAAAAGGATTTATTAGTTCTATTTTAATTAAGAGATTGGAAAGCTCAATATATTCATTTACAAATACTATCCAAAAAATAAGAAATAACATGATCGAATTTTATAAATTATTTAAAATGGGTAGAATAACAGTTGGAACAAACTCTAAAAATTTTAAAATTGAGCTAAGTGAATTATTAGATGTTACTGATGATGAATTTGACGATTTAATTGTTCATAAGAAGTTAAAAACAGTTAAAGTAGAAGAGTTGGTGGATCACTATAAAGACTATTTAGAAAATGATTTAGAAATATTTAATAAATTATGTGATTTATGGGCTAATTCAGATTATGATAAGGATGATAATAAAATTGCAACACTAGTCGATTTAATAAAAAAATGTAGAGTTAATGCTTGCAAAATAATTATATTTTCTGAGTCAAAGGATACAGTTAAATATGTGGAAGAAAAGTTAAAAAATTTTTTTGGAAATACAGTTATTTCCTTTTGTGGTAGTGATACTAATGCAAAAAGAGAAATAATTGAAAATAACTTTGACCCTAAAAAAGAAAAAGTTGCTAATGATTTTGATATTTTAGTAACAACTGATAGACTAAGTGAAGGAATAAATTTACATAGAGCTTCGGTTATTGTAAATTATGATTTACCTTGGAATCCAACGAGAGTTATGCAAAGGGTTGGTCGTATAAACAGAATTGGCTCTAAATTTTCTGATTTATATGTCTATAATTTTTTTCCTACTGAAAACACTAGAGAACATTTATCATTAGAAGAAACAATTAAAAGAAAGATAGATATGTTTCATAGCTTAATTGGAGATGACACCAAGTATATCACTGGTGGTGAAGAAGTAAAGCCAAATGAATTTTTCGATTTACTGATGATGAAAAATTTTAAGTTTGAAGATGATGACGAAAAGTTTAAACTTAATTCGTCACATTATCTTTCTATTATTAGTGATATAAAAGATAAAAATCCTGAACTATTTGAAAAAATCAAATTACTTCCTAACAAAATAAAAACAGCTAGATGTGGTCAAAATTCCAATTTAATATCATTTATAAAAAAAGGTTCGTATAAGGAATTTATTTGCACAGATAATAATGAAACATCATTTATAAATTTTGATAAGGCTATCGATCTTCTTAAATGCGATGAAAGTGAGAAAAATCTTGAGGTACCTAGAAATTTTTATGATCTGTTAGATAGCAATAAAAAACAATTTAACGATAAAATAAATGATTTAATCTCGTCATTTGGAATATCAAAAGGCGAATCCAAAAATATAAAGAACTTAACTAAAATATTAGGTTGGTTAACTAAGAATAAAAATGCTTTAAAAGACGATGATTACATGCTTATTTTTGATGTTCAAGGGTTAGTTGATAGAGGAATAATAAATAATAATTTAGCTAAAAAAATAACTCAAAAAGTCCAACCTCTTTTAAATAAAAATAAATTATCTGAAGTTGTAAAATGCATAAAAGACAATATACCAAGGACATTTTTTTCTAGTAGAACTAATTACGAACTAAATTTTGTACTGGACAATAAGGAAACTGTAATACTGTCTGAATATTTTGTTAAGGAGAAATAACATGGAAGATAAAAAAGATACAATTGAAAAATGCTTAGGTCAAGAATATGATGAAGGTAGATTCATTAGTTTTTGTGCCGAGTTATTAAGAAAAATAGATACACATTATGCTGAAAAATTAGAAATTACTCGTAAATATGACTCATATATAAAAGAGTGTAAATTTTTAGCAGAATTTAGTGATAATGAGGAAAGGCATAAATTAGCAATTTTAGCTGTTAAGGTAGCTGATAGAAGTGTTGCGAGAGTAACACAAAGAAACTTTATTGCCGAAATGTTATCAGGTAAATTATTGGGGTATTCAGGAGCATTAGTTGCTTATTATGATGATTTAAGAAGTAATTGGAAGCTTTCTTTGATTACAATTGATTATGAATTAAATGATGGTAAAATTGAAATTGAATTTAAACCGGCTAGAAGATTTTCTTTTTTAGTTGGAGATGGTGAGCCTTCTAAGACTTATACATCACAACTTATTAATATTTTTGAATCGAAAAGACCTACATTTGAAATGTTAAAAGATGCTTTTAGTGTATCAAGTTTAAATAAGGATTTTTATAAAGTTTATGAAAATTGCTTTAAAAGTTTGGTTGAACATTTAGATAAGAATTCTGAACAATTTAAAAAACAAGCAAAAAAATTAAATTATGACGATACAAAAAAATTCGCTATTACGTTTGCCAAAAAGACTTTAGGACAAATTTTATTTTTATACTTTGTTCAAAAAAAGGGCTGGTTAGGTGTTCCGATTGATAAAAACTGGGGCGAAGGAGATAAAAAATACATATACAATACCACTAGAAATTATAAAGGTGGGAATTATTTTAATGAAATTTTAGAACCTTTATTTTACGGTGCCCTTAACGTAAAAAGGAATAATGATGAATATAATGGTGTAAAAATTCCTTTTTTAAATGGTGGCCTTTTTTCTCCAATTGAAAATTATGATTGGGATAATAGTGATTTTGAGATTCCTGATGAAATATGGTTTAATAAAGATGAAACAGGATTTATTGATATTTTGGAACAATATAACTTTACAGTTGATGAATCAAATCCAAATGAACAGGATATAGCAGTTGATCCTGAAATGTTAGGAAAGATTTTTGAATCACTTTTAGATAAGGATGAACGACATGATAAAGGAGCGCATTATACTCCAAGAGAAATTGTGCATTTTATGTGTGTTGAATCTCTTGCATATAATTTATCAATTAATTTAAACATTGAATATGAAATATTAAAAAATTATATTATATATGGTAATAATTTAAAAAATGGTAATAATTTAAAAAATGCCGATATGATAAAAGAAAATAAAGATAAAATCAGAGATTATCTTAAAAATATTAAAATAGTTGACCCAGCAGCAGGATCTGGTGCTTTTTTGGTAGGGATGTTAACAGAGATAGAAAAAATATTTTTTAACTTAGATGAATTAGATGGTAAATTAAGTAATAAATATGAAATAAAAAACCAAATAATAATGAATTCATTATATGGCGTTGATATAGAATATGATGCTATTGAAATTGCTAAATTGCGCTTATGGTTATCACTAATAGTTGAAGAGCAGATAGATGGAAATTTTTCACCTCAGCCACTTCCTAATTTAATTTATTTAAAGGTTGGTGATTCTTTAGTTTCTAATTATAAGGGGGTTGATATTTCTAGTTTTAAATTTAATCAAAAGAATGAAACCTCTTTATATACTAATAGAAATTTATTTGGATATGAAGAATATGATGATATTAGTGAAAAAATATCTAAATTGGAAAAAGAACTTTATACTACCTATAATCCTGAGGTAAAAAGTAAAATTACTAATGAATTAGAAAAATTAAGATTTAATCTTATAGAAAAATCTTTGATTAGTAGAGGGGAAGAAAAGCTTGCAGTAGAGCTAATTGAAGATTATGAAAAGTATAAAAAAATACCTTTTTTTGACTGGTGTAGTCAATTTTCGTCTGCATATAATGAAGATAAAGGTTTTAATTTTGACATTGTTATAGCTAATCCACCATACATTCATCTTGAAAATATGAAGTCTGATAATCGTCAATCTTACGATAATTTAAAAAATTTAAATTACGAAACATATAATCCTAGGGGTGATATTTATGCTTTATTTTATGAAAGAGCTATTGAGGTTTTAAAACCAAAAGGAATTTCATGCTTTATTACATCAAATACTTGGATGAAAGCAAATCATGGTGAAAAGTTAAGAAATTTTTTTATCAATAAGACAAACCCAATTTTATTGATTGATTTTGGTGGAATTAAAATTTTTGATTCTGCAACTGTCGATGTAAATATACTTATTAGTTCGAAAGATGAGTATAGGGATAAGACAAAAGTCTTAGTTTTAGATGATAATTACACTAAAAAAACGAGCCTTTTTGATGAGCAAGGATTCACCGAGGAAAAATTTACCAAGGATTCTT